>NZ_VFTI01000048.1:0-36994 GCF_006439515.1 Mesorhizobium sp. B3-2-1
CTCCGAATCATGGGACCCCCATGGAATCAGATCAGTCGCAATCCCCAAAGCGCGTTAACCCGAGTTCGCAGCCCTGCCGCGGCGCGCCGCCAATTGACTCCTGCCGCAAACCGCGTAAAAGCCCGCTTCGAACGGGATCGTTTTTCGATGCGCGGCCTTTTGATGGCTCTTCTTGCATTCGACGCCCCCAGCCTCGATGCGAACCATTGGGCCGGGCGTGTCGGCGCGTCGTCTCGTTCCGGCAAAACCCCATTCTTGGCCAAGAAAACTACCAAAACCACCACCAAAACGGTGTGATTCCCTTGGCCTAACCACCCTCTCCCGGGTCCGGCCCGGGGGACGGAACCCGCACTTGGCCGGCGGGTTTTCTCCAAAAACCAAGCGGAGAGGGACAGGAGATTTCTATGAGTTTCAAGGTTGCAGTCGTCGGCGCCACGGGCAATGTGGGCCGGGAAATGCTCAACATTCTGGAAGAGCGCGGCTTTCCGGTCAGCGAAGTCGTGGCGCTCGCCTCGCGGCGCAGCATGGGTACGGAAGTGTCGTTCGGCGACCGCACGCTGAAGGTCAGGCCGCTCGACCAGTATGATTTTTCGGACACGGACATCTGCATCATGTCAGCCGGCGGCAACGTCTCCAAGGAATGGTCGCCGAAGATCGGCAAGCAGGGCTGCGTCGTCATCGATAATTCGTCGGCCTTCCGCTACGACCAGGACGTGCCGCTGATCGTGCCGGAGGTGAACCCGGACGCGATCTCGCTGTTCACGCGCAAGAACATCATCGCCAACCCGAATTGCTCGACGGCGCAGCTCGTCGTGGCGCTGAAGCCGCTGCATGACGCCGCCACCATCAAGCGCGTCGTGGTCGCCACCTACCAGTCGGTGTCGGGCGCCGGCAAGGAAGGCATGGACGAGCTCTTTACTCAGACCCGCGCGGTCTTCGTCGCCGATCAGGTCGACGTCAAGAAGTTCACCAAGCGCATCGCCTTCAACGTCATCCCTCATATCGACGTCTTCCTCGACGACGGCTTCACCAAGGAAGAGTGGAAGATGGTCGCCGAGACCAAGAAGATGCTCGACCCCAAGATCAAGCTGACGGCGACTTGCGTGCGCGTGCCGGTGTTCATCGGCCATTCGGAAGCGGTCAACATCGAGTTCGAGAAGCCGATCACCGCCGACGAGGCGCGCGACATCCTGCGCGAGGCGCCCGGCTGCCAGGTCTTGGACAAGCGCGAGGACGGCGGCTACATCACGCCGCTCGAATCGGCCGGCGAGGACGCCACCTTCATCTCGCGCATCCGCGAGGATTCGACCGTCGACAACGGCCTGTCGATGTGGATCGTCTCCGACAATCTGCGCAAGGGCGCGGCGTTGAACGCGGTGCAGATCGCCGAGCTGCTGGTCGAACGTGGCCTGATCCAGCCGAAGAAGAAGGCGGCCTGACGGCCGTCAGCTTTCGCTCACGGGCCGTACCGCCGCTGCCGCGGCTGGCCCTCCGCCAGGGCGCCGGACGACCGGCGGCCCGCCGTCGCGGGCTCGGCCTTCGGCCGGATGCCTTCCTTCTCCCCGTCATTACGGGGAGAAGGTGCCGGCAGGCCGCTCGGCTGGCCGGCCGACCCCAATGTCGCACGCCTGCTCGGCGTCATCGGCCTGATCTCGACCGCGCTCTACGCGCTGCCGCGCACTTCCGTGCTCGGCGCCATCCTGCTCACCGCCTATATGGGCGGCGCCATCGCCACCAATGCGCGTATCGGCAATCCGCTGTTTTCGCACACGCTGTTCGGCGTCTATCTCGGCATCATCCTGTGGGGCGGCCTCTATCTGCGCGACCCCAAAGTGCGTGCACTGATCCCGTTCACCCGATAGCCGTTCCGCGCCAACCGCTGCCGGATGTCGTCGCGATCTTCATTCTCCTCGGGATCAAATTAGCCGTCTGAGAGTTTAGGACTTGGCGGCGAGACGGCGATCCGCATGTGAGAGGAACGACAAATGAAGAGAATCCTGACCATTCTGGTGCTGACGACGGCGCTCGGCGCCTGTTCGCAAACGGAAAAAGGCGCGGCTGTCGGTGGCCTCGGCGGTGCTGCGGTTGGCGCGGCCGTGGCCAACAATCCGGTGCAAGGCGCGGTTGTCGGCGGTGCGGTCGGCGCCGTGGCCGGCGCGCTGATCGGCCGGGCCAGCGAACCGGGCCGTTGCCGCTATCGCGACCGCTATGGCCATACCTATGTCGATCGCTGCCCAAGCGGTTATTGATCGAACACCACACATGAAGAGCAAGGCGGCGGGCTTTTTTGGCCCGCCGTTTTCAGGCGATAAACTGTCTACGCATTGCGGGCGCTCGTGAGACAGCCGCCACCGCAGGCCGCGCTACAGCAGCTCCCGAATGTATCGCCAGGCATCCCGCCCCAGCTTCGCATCGGCGCGGTCGTTGCCGCCATGGGCATGCGAGCTCGAGCGCGGGGTGGTTTCACCGGGCAGGAGAATGCGGTGGCCCGCGTCGGGAGCCGAGACGAGGCGCGTGGCCTTTCCGGCGTCTTTTCGACGCTGGACGATCGATCGAGCAAAATCCAGGGACGGCCACAGCGCGTCGTCGCCGCCGGTGACCAGCACGATCTCCGCCGAAATAGACTCGACGGGAATGGCTGCCCTGTCCGCTTCCTGCTCGAACCTTGTCAGGCAGTGTTCGAAAAGTCCCCGGTAGGACACAAGGCCATCGACGTAGCTCGCCTTCCAATCCGGGTCGGTTGGAACAAAGGGGAGAGGGCGCCCCTCGAGCGTCCATGACGATCGCTCGGGCCAACTTATGCCGTCGCGGCCCGGCCCGATGTTTCCCCAGACCACCGATGTCGGGCTGATCGCAACCACGGCGTCGATGCGCGGGTCATGCGCCGCCGCGAGCAAGGATGCCTCGGCGCCTTTGGACGTGCCGACATAGACGATGCGGCGGCATCCCAATCCGACAAGGCGGTCGGTCGCGGCGAAAAACGTCTCCAGTGGGATTTCGCATATGCCGGGACCCTGGCCTTCGCCGCCGAACCACCGGAGGGCAAGGGCAGAGACGCCCTCGCTGGCAAATAGTCGTGCGCGGGAAATATCGACACGGCCGCTCGATCCGCTCAGTACCACGACACCTGTCGTGGCATCGGCGCATCGCAACAGGGTTCCGGCGACGACGCCGGACAGGATCTCCTCCGCGACTGGCCGTTCGTCCATCCGATCCTCAGCCGGAAATCAGAAGCTTTTCCAGAGCTACGCACTTTTCCTGGAATTGCTCCAGGGAAACAGCAAAGGGCAGGTAAACGACAAATGCAAACAGCAAAACGGCGGGCACAGGCCCGCCGTTCTGTTTCCGCAAGGAATGGGAAGCGATTACTCGGCGGTGGCGGCTTCCGCCTCGGCCGGCGCGGCAGCGGCCGCGGCGACGGCGGCAGCGGCGTCTTCCTGGGCCTTCTTCAGCAGGGCGGCGCGTTCCTGCGCCTTCTTGCCGGGCTCGGCCTTCTTCGGGTTGGAGCGGGCTTCGCGCTTGGCAAGGCCGGCCTCGTCGAGGAAGCGCAGGACGCGGTCGGTCGGCTGGGCGCCGTGCGACAGCCAATGCTTGACGCGGTCGGCGTCGACCTTGATGCGTTCGCCGTCCTTCGGCAGCAGCGGGTTCCACGAGCCGAGCGACTCGATGAACCGGCCGTCGCGCGGCGAACGGGCGTCGGCGACGACGACGTGGTAGTAAGGACGCTTCTTCGAGCCCGCACGGGCCAGTCTGATCTTCAGTGCCATTTCTTTTCTCCTAAAAGCTCTGATTTCGTTGATCTGTTCAGGCTGGTTATCAGCCGGTTTTCGTCACGCCGTTGGCAGCGGCGATCTGTTCGTGGTGCCGGATCACTTCGCGGACGACGAAGTTGAGGAATTTTTCCGCGAAATCCGGATCGAGATGCGCATCCTTGGCCAGCTGGCGAAGACGGGCGATCTGCTGCTGCTCGCGCGCCGGGTCGGCCGGCGGCAGGCCATGTTCGGCCTTGAGCACGCCAACCGCCTTGGTGCAGCGGAAGCGCTCGGCCAGCATGTGGATGAGGGCGGCGTCGATATTGTCGATCGAGGCGCGGTAGCCGGCCAGGATGGTGCGGGCGTCGGCCATGTCCTTTTCTTCGTTCATAGCGTCCTCACTTTTTCTTGCCGAGACCGGGCAGGCCGCCACCACCGCCAAGGCCGGGAAGCTTCATGCCGCCAGGCAGGCCGGGCAAGCCGCCGCCCGGGGCGGGCAAGCCCTTCATGCCACCGAGGCCGGCGGCCTGCGCCTGCTTCTGCAAGGCTTCGAGCTGCTTGGGATCCATCTTCGACAGATCAGGCATGCCGCCGCCCATCATGCCGCCGAGACCCATCTTGGAGGCAAGACCGCCCATCATGCCGCGCATGAGGCCGCCGCCTTTGCCCTTGCCGCCCATCGCCTTCATCATGTCGGCCATGCCGCGATGCATCTTGAGCAGCTTGTTGATCTCGGCCGCATCGGTGCCGGAGCCGGCGGCAATGCGCTTCTTGCGCGAGTGTTTCAGCATATCGGGATTGGCGCGCTCGGCCTTGGTCATCGAGGAGATGATGGCGAGCTGGCGGCCGAACATCTTGTCGTCGAGACCGGCGGCGGCCATCTGGTCCTTCATCTTGCCCATGCCCGGCATCATGCCCATGATGCCGCCCATGCCGCCCATTTTCGACATCTGCTGAAGCTGCTGGGCAAGGTCGTTCAGGTCGAACTTGCCCGACTGCATCTTCTTGGCCATCGCCGCCGCCTGCTCGGCGTCGATGTTTTCCGCCGCCTTCTCGACGAGCGAGACGATGTCGCCCATGCCCAGGATGCGGTCGGCGATGCGCTTGGGGTGGAATTCCTCCAGCCCGTCCATCTTTTCGCCGGTGCCGATCAGCTTGATCGGCTTGCCGGTGACGGCGCGCATCGAAAGCGCGGCACCGCCACGGCCGTCGCCGTCCATGCGGGTCAGCACAAGGCCGGTGATGCCGACGCGCTCGTCGAAGCTTTTCGCCAGGTTGACGGCGTCCTGGCCGGTCAGGGAGTCGGCGACCAGCAGGATCTCGTGTGGGCTCGACACCTTCTTGATGTCGGCCATCTCGACCATCAGCGGCTCGTCGATATGGGTGCGGCCGGCGGTGTCGAGGATGACGACGTCATGGCCGCCGAGCTTGGCCGCCTGCACGGCGCGCCTGGCGATATCCACCGGGTTCTGGCCTGCTATCACAGGCAGCGTCGCGACCTTGACCTGCTCGCCGAGCTGGCGCAGCTGCTCCTGCGCGGCGGGACGCCGCGTGTCGAGCGAGGCCATCAGGACCTTCTTGTTCTGCCGCTCGGTCAGGCGCTTGGCGATCTTGGCCGACGTCGTGGTCTTGCCGGAGCCCTGCAGGCCGACCATCATGACGACGACCGGGGCAGGCGCGTTGAGGTCGATTGCCACGCCCTCGGCGCCAAGCATGTCGACCAGCTCGTCATGGACGATCTTGACGACCATCTGTCCCGGCTTGATCGACTTCAGCACGGCGGCGCCGACGGCCTTCTCGCGCACCTTGTCGGTGAAGGAGCGCACCACTTCCAGCGCCACGTCGGCCTCAAGCAGCGCACGGCGCACCTCGCGCAACGCCGCCGAGACATCCGCCTCCGACAGCGCGCCGCGGCCGGTCAGGCCGTTCAGGATGGAGCCAAGGCGCTCTTGTAGGGACTCAAACATTGATCAACCCACCGCGCGTGAGCGCCTTGGATTCATAGTGATCCCTGTCGGGCCGATGGCCCTCCACGCCTCTTGTGCGCTGCTGCAGCGATTCAAACATCTTGCTTCCTTCGATCCCGATTCATTCGAACCGAGAGGTAATGCGTTCGCGCCCAGTGTCCAAGCAAAAGCCAGTCCAAGCAAAAGCCCAAAACCAAAAAGCACCCGGGGGCGCACAGCGCTGCCGGGTGTTGGCCTCCAGGATCTGTTTACAGCACTTGGCCTCAAAGAGGCTTCGGCGTCCTGGTCGGCTTGCTCGGAGGGATACTCGTCGCGGAATTCGGGGCGTGTAGACAGGAAATCGGCGCGAGAGTCAAGGCAAGGGCCGCGTTCGTAGCATCTCAGTTCGAAATCCGACGCGATTGAACGTGGTGCAACAATGAGATGATAAATGACTCTATCTCCACCCTACGTGCAGCGGACAAGACGCTTGCCCAGGTATCCTGCGGGTCGCAGCCGGACGCAATCATGCCTGGCGCATTATGAAATGCGTCCGCCAGCCTGCGAGCCTTGTCCAGCTTATCCGTCGCGCGAATTTCGATAAGAACAAGGTGCAGAATCCTCAGGATCGTATCGTTGGTAACGGGTTGAGGATCAACCAATCCAAGTAGTCTCCCTTTTGTGCACCCACATTTTTCCGGCATCGGCTCAGCGGCGCTTTCAACTCGCGCCGCTAGCCTCCGCAAGATCCGCCGTGACCTTCAGCGGCGAGCGCGGGTGCAGAAGCAGCGCTATGGTCAGCAGGCTGCAGCCGATGCCAATCAGGGCGATCAGCGCTGCATCCGACGTCGTCCACCCCGGCCCTTCGAGCGGCCTGGCAGTGAACAAGGCGAAGGAATTGTAGCTCTCCTGATGCGAAATCAGCAGGAAGCCGGTCAGGTTGTTGCCGAAATGAGCGCCAAGTGCCGCGCCGAGATTGCCGGTCGCATAGACCACGAGCGTCAGAAGCAGCGCGAAAGCGGCGATCGAGACCAGCACGCAGGCGTTGATGGCGGCCGAGGAACCGCCGCTCCAGTGCAGCGAGGTGAACAGCAGGCCGGGCAGGAGCGCCCAGATGAAAGGGCTGCGGAACCGGCTGGCGAGGCCGCGCAGCAGGTAGCCGCGAAACAGCACCTCCTCCGACGAGGTCTGCAGCAAGGTGAGCGCGACGATCGGGATCGCGAACAGCAGCCAGGACGACAGGCTGATCGTGCCGCGCCCGATCCCCGGCGCCAGCAAATAGAGCAGGATTTCGGACAGAGCCGAGGTGATCAGCACCGCGATCAGCCCCTTGAGGAAGTCCGGTCGCGATACGCGGCGGCCGGCGCCGAGGAGGGCCGACAGCGGCTCGCCATGCACCCAGCGCATGGCGAGCCACAGGCCGATCCAGATGCCGGCGAAAGAGGTGAGAGCGCTGAGGATGCCGATGGGCGAGGCAAGGAAACCCTCCATGCCGTATGGCGAAGTCGCCGTCTGCCAGGCGAAGTAGACATAGGTGCCGCCGAACAGCACCGCCGCGGTGGTGGCGCCCCAGAACAGGACGACGATCAGCGTCCCCAGCAACAGGCGCGGCAAGGTCGTCCTGGCGTTCGGCGTGTTGCGATAGCGCTCGAAGGCAGTGTCGTCGATTGTCACGTCGATCCGAATCCATCGCTGCTTGATCGAGCTGTCCTTGATCTAGCCGATGGCCCCGGGAATCGGAATCGATATCATCTGGACGCGCAAACGGATCGTGCGGCACACCCGCCGTCCGGGCGCCGCACGGTCTTCCCAGTCCCGCAAGCGGCCGCTTCGGCGACCGCCGGCCTCTGTCACCGCACCACGTACATGATGCGCCGCGTCTGCGGATCGACCAGCGTCGGCTGACCGTTCACATAGACATAGCGATATTGGTAGTCCGGAATTTCGCGCAGCTCGACGGTGTCGGGCAGGGTTGCGCCGGTCACCACCTCGCCTTCGAGATAGACGGGGTCGAGGCGATGGGTGTCGACATAGGTCGTGACCTCGGCCGGAGGCCGGACGACAGTGTCGATCGGCTCGCCGGCGACGATCGCTCCGGTGTACTCGGTGGGGTAGTTGCCGATGTCATCGGGCGGCGAGACGACGGCGGAGCGGCGCTGCGTCAGCACCACGCGGCTGCCGCCGAAATCGGCGGTGACGTAATCGGAATAGACCCAGCCCTGGCCACCGGCTTCGGCGATAGTGCACCATTTGCTGTTTTCGATGCAGCCGTTGAGCGTCGCCGACTGGCCTGCGGCGAGCACGCCTATCACCGGGTATTGCGGACCCGGGCCGGCGCGCACGTTGAGGTCGGTGACTGCCGAGACCGCGGTATCGGCCAACGCGGCACCGGACATCACGGTGAACACTCCGGCGATTGCGGGAAACAATACGGATTTCATGGCTTCTCTCCGTTTTTTCGTGATCCCTCGGCGGTGAAAACGGGGTAGCGGCGCATGCGTTCCGGCTAAAACGCTTGTGCCAACTCACGATTTGTTCCCGCTTCTTTCGGCAAGCCGGTCACAAGATCGTGAACAAAGGCCAGTTTTTGCGCCGTCACGTCGGAAATGACGAAGGGGTAGAGGTCGGGCAGGCCCATGCAGCGGTTGATCGAATTGGAGGCTTCCGACAGCACCAGCCAGCGGGCAAGGATCTTGTCGAAGGGCTCGGGCGTGTTTGCAGGCTCCGAAGGCGCTGCCTGCAGCCGGCCGCCCGTATCGCCCCGCGGCAGTTCGTTCGCCTCCACCGTCTCCAGCCGGCCGAGCGGGAAGTTCAGGGCATGGACCATCTCCAGCGTGTCGGTGATGTGCAGGTGATGGGCCCAGGTCTCGGCCCAGTCCTCCCATGGGTGCGAGGTGGCGTAGGCCGAGATGTGGTGCTGCTGCCAGTCGGGCGCGGCGCCGTTGGCGTAGTAAGCCTTCAGCGCCTGTTCGTAATCGGCGCGTTCGTCGCCGAACAAAGCGCGGAACGCTTCCAGCCCTTGCGGATCGTCGCGGATCAGGCGGTCCCAGTAGTAATGGCCGAGTTCGTGGCGGAAATGGCCGAGCAGCGTGCGGTAATTCTCGCCCATCTCGATGCGACGTTTTTCGCGCTCGGCTGAATCGGCCTCCGCGACGTTCAGCGTAATCCGGCCGTTGTCGTGACCGGTGAGAATCCGTTCGCCGCCCGGGCCGCCACCGATCGGATCGGCGAGGAAGTCGAAGGCCAGCCCGATCTCGTCCCTCGGGCTCTGCTTGGGCGCCACCGGCAGGTCGAAGGCGAGCAGCGAATAGATGGCGCGCTTCTTCGCCGCCTCGACGCGGATCCAGCGGCGGCGGTTGCCGTCGACCGAGAGGTCGGGGATCAGCTGGTTCAGCACGCAGGCGCGGCAGAAGACCTGCCCCGGCTCGGCCATCCAGTTGCAGGCGCATTCGTCGGCATTGGTGCACTGGATGGCGCCATCGACGCCGGACAAGACAAAGCGCGCGCCCTCGGGATCATAGAGCACGAGACTGCTGCAGTTCAGGCACTGGGCGTTCTCGAAATAGAGACGGTGGCCGCAATGCGGGCAGTCGAAAAGTTTCATCTCGGTCTCAATTCATCAGGGGGCACAAGATGCAGGCGGCCCGTGGCCAAACGCGAGCCACCGCCCGGTGTTCCGCGGTCCGTCGAGACTATTTCGCTTCGCTGGCCCAGGCGCCGATGCGGTCCATGGCCGACATCAACCTCTTTCATGCCAGGGCCTCGCCACAATAATCCCTTGATCGTAGGCAAATTCCCCGGCATCCGCCAGCATCACGCCACAGACGGTGACAAATGCGCGTTTCGCTGGCAAATTCGCAATCGGGACGTGAATCAGGCAAACCAGGAGAACAACATGGCATTTCTTGCCAAGGGTAGGATTTTAGCAGCCGCGGTGGTGGCGGTGCTGGGGCTGGCAACGGGCGCGCAAGCGGCGGCCAGTTGCGGCAAGACCGGCGCCGGCTTCGACGCCTGGAAGCAGGATTTCGCCGCTGAGGCCAAATCCGACGGTGTCGGGTCCAGGGGCCTGGCCGCTCTGGCCGGCGCGACCTACGCAACGAGGACGATCTCCGCCGACCGCGCCATCCACAAGGCTTTCAGCGGCTCGGTGGATGATTTCATGAAACGCCGTGGCGGGTCGGCGATCATTTCCAGGGGCCGTTCGCTGAAGAAGTCGAACGCAGCGCTGTTCAACCAGATCGAACAGAACTACGGCGTGTCGCCGGGCGTGCTGCTCGCCATCTGGGGCATGGAAACCGGCTTCGGTGCCTCGATGGGCAACCAGAACACGGTCTCCGCCATTTTGACGCTTGCCTATGATTGCCGCCGCCCCGATTATTTCCACCCGCACGCCATCGCGGCCCTGAAGCTGGTTGACCGCGGCGCGTTGACCTCCTCGTCGGTCGGCGCCATGCATGGCGAGATCGGCCACACGCAGTTCCTGCCCGGAAATGTCTTGAAGTATGCGGTCGGCAGCGGAAACCTGCGCGACAAGGCGACCGCGTTGGCCTCCACCGCCAACTTCCTCAAGGGTCACGGCTGGCGGGCTGGCGCCAGCGCGCAGTCGAATATGGGCGCGATCGCCGGCTGGAATTCCGCAAGCGTCTATCAGCAGGCCATCGCCCGCATCGCGACCGCGATCGATGCCGACTGATCGAACCGTACGGCATTGAACGAAGAACCCGGCCTCCGCGCCGGGTTTTCATTTCACGTCGAGCGCATAGGGGCAGCCGGCCAGCGTCTTGCCGGGATGGGACTCGACCGTCGAGACATTGAGCGTGATGCGCGTGGCAAGACTCACGCCGCCGGCGTCCTCGGTGCTTTCGGTCACGACCTTCTCGCCAAGGAATTTATCCGGTGTCGAGACCATCGCCGGGACGTCGATCTGGCGGGCGAGGTCCGGCGCGGCGATGCCATCAAGCACCGCCATCGGCCCTGTCGCGGTAAAGACGATCGTTCCGGTCTCGCGCCCGAAGACATGGACCGGGGCGGGCAAGTCATATTGGCGCAGGAACGGATTGACTGACGGAACCTCTTTCCAGCTCAGCGCCTTCGCGGCGCCGGGTTCGCCGGCTAGCCAGAAGGCAAGGCCGTTGTAGCTGGGCACGTCGGCCCGGCACTCGATGAGTACGGCCAGGTCGAGCGAGGCGGGGTCATGGTCGTTGGCTTTGGCAACAGCCAAGCTTGCCAGGACAGCCAATGCGGGCAGGAAAGCGATTCCAGGAATGGCCGAGCGCCTGGGCACATCACTCTCAATAATGCGCGTAGCCGCTCGCCGGGCATTTCTGGGAAGCGGGAACCTGAAAAGTGCCGTCAATGCCGCTGCAGTTACGGAAGTTGGGCGACCGCGGCGCCTGGGATTGCGTGGGCGCAGTTGCCTTCGCCTTGCCCTTGAGGACCATCCAGATCTCGGTCGGCTGGTCGAGCTGCAGCCTGTTTATGTCGGAATAGCTGATGCGGCCGCTGCGTATCCCATCGGCAATGCGCTGGCAGAACAAAGCGGGCATGCGTTCCTGCGAGACGCCCATGAACAAAGCCATGTCATGCTTGAACGTAAGGTCCGATGTGCGGGCTGAGGCAATACATTCGTTCATATCCACCTTCGGGTCACGCTTGGCGCCTGCGTGTGAGGCCTGGCACACCGACAAGACGACGACCGCGCCAAGCAGAAGAGAAATGCTATTTTTCACTGTCAAAACCCCAAAACCCGCAAATGAACTTAAATGAAGCCGCCAAAAGGTCAAACAGGAACCGACTATAGGCAGCTTCATTTTGTCTATATTAGCGGTTGCAAATAGAAACCCGGCGTCTCCGCCGGGTTTCTTGAATGTTGACTGACAAAGGTTCAGGTCGCTGTCTGGACATCAGCCCTTGCGGTTGCGCGCGGCGAGCGTGCGCAGCCTCAGCGCATTGAGGCGGATGAAGCCGGCGGCATCCTTCTGGTCGTAGGCGCCACGGTCGTCCTCGAAGGTGACCAGCGCGTCGGAATAGAGCGTCTTCCCAGACTTGCGGCCGGTGACCATGACATTGCCCTTGTAGAGCTTCAGCCGCACCGTGCCTTCGACGTCTTCCTGGCTCTTGTCGATCATCGCCTGCAGCATCAGGCGCTCGGGCGAGAACCAGAAGCCGTTGTAGATGAGCTCGGCATAGCGCGGCATGAACTCGTCCTTGAGGTGCGCGGCACCGCGGTCGAGCGTGATCGATTCGATGGCGCGATGAGCCACGATCAGGATGGCACCGCCGGGCGTTTCATACACGCCCCGCGATTTCATGCCGACGAAACGGTTCTCGACCAGGTCGAGCCGGCCGATGCCATTGTCGCGGCCGAGATCGTTGAGGGCGCCCAGCATGGTGGCCGGCGACAGCTTCTTGCCATTGAGCGCGACCGGATCGCCCTTCAGGAACTCGATCTCGATCTCGGTGACGGCGTCCGGCGCGTCCATCGGCGACACGGTGCGCTGGTGGACGAATTCCGGCGGCTCGCTCCACGGGTCTTCCAGCACCTTGCCCTCGGAAGAGGAGTGCAGGAGGTTGGCGTCGACCGAGAACGGTGCGTCGCCCTTCTTGTCCTTCGGCACCGGGATCTGGTGCTGTTCGGCGAAGTTCATCAGGTCGGTGCGCGACTTGAACGACCAGTCGCGCCACGGCGCGATGACCTTGATGTCGGGGTTGAGCGCGTAAGCCGAAAGCTCGAAACGCACCTGGTCGTTGCCCTTGCCGGTGGAGCCATGCGCGATGGCGTCGGCACCGGTTTCGCGGGCGATCTCGACCAGGTGCTTGGAGATCAGCGGCCGCGCGATCGACGTGCCCAGCAGATAGGTGCCTTCATAGACGGTGTTGGCGCGGAACATCGGGAAGACGAAGTCGGATACGAATTCCTCGCGCACGTCGACGACGCGGATATCCTTGATGCCCATCATCTCGGCCTTGCGGCGCGCCGGCTCCAGCTCGCCGCCCTGGCCGAGATTGGCGGTGAAGGTGACGACTTCGGCGCCGAGTTCGGTCTGCAGCCATTTCAGGATGATGGATGTGTCGAGGCCGCCGGAATAGGCGAGCACGACCTTCTTGACGTCTTTGATCTTGGACATTTCTGCTCCGTCGAAAAGCGGACGCTCGAGGCAACGGCGTCACGGATTGTCGGAGCGCCTTTTAGCAGGAACCGCAAAGCGAGCAAGCACAGGCGGCGCCAGAGTTCTGATCCAGCTGGGCAGCTATACGGGCTGGGGAAACAACCTGCGACAATCAGCGGATGCATTTACATGTCGTATTTAATCAAGTTTTCACCCCCGGCCGCTAAACAAGCAGGGACAGAGCCGCCCTAGCCACATGTTGGTGCCGAAGCGGCTTTTGCCCGTTCGTCGCGGGTATCCTCGGGCTTGGGTCATCCCAGATGCGCGTCATATCATGCATCGTCACGGAGCATAATCTGTGGCTCGTCCTGCTGGCCGCGCTGATGTGCGTCACCGGCTGCTGGGTGACGATTGGCCTCCTGGATCGCGCCAGGAAGACCCTTGGCGTGCAGATGCGGGGCTGGCTCTTCCTGACAGCGGTCGCGGCCGGCTCTTCGATCTGGTGCACGCATTTCATCGCCATGCTGGCCTATCAGCCCGGCGCGCCGATCACCTTCGATCCAGCGCTCACCATGATATCCCTGGTCATCGCCATGATTGGAACCGGGGTGGGTTTCGGCCTTGCCCTCGACAAAAGCCGCAGCCTGGCGCCGGAATGGGGCGGATGCCTTGTCGGGCTGGCAATCTGCGCCATGCACTATACCGGCATGATGGCCTATCATGTGGCCGGCATCGTCGAATGGGACGCACGCTATGTCGTCGCTTCGGTGCTGATCGCGATGGTGTTCGCCGCCGTGGCGATCGGCCAGACGGTGCGTCGGCCATATCGCTGGTCGCATTATCTCGGCATCGGGTTGCTGGTGCTGGCGATCGTCGGCCTGCATTTCACGGCGATGGCCGCGGTGGCGGTGACGCCGCTCTCCTTCATCACAACGGGCACCAATCCCGATATCCTCGAGGCGATGGCCGTCGCTGTCGCCGTGGTCGGCCTGATCGTCGCGGCCACCGGCTTTGCCAGCTATCTGATCGACGAACGTGGCCGGCTCGAGAGCTTCGAGCGATTGCAGCACCTTGCCCTCAACGACGCGCTGACTGGTCTTGCCAACCGCGTCTCCTTCAACGACCGCCTCGATCATGAGATCGAGCGGGCAAGCGAGGAGGAAGACATGATGACGGCCGTCATCGTCATCGATCTCGACCGCTTCAAGGAAATCAACGACCTCAGGGGCCATGCGGCCGGCGACCAGGCACTCAAGATCATCGCTCGCAGGTTGGCGAAACTGGCCGGCGACGGCGAGTTCGTCGCCAGGCTCGGCGGCGACGAATTCGCCGCGATCAAAAGCTTCAAGGACCAGAACGAACTGCTCGGCTTGGTTTCACGCCTGGAGAAATCCCTGTTCGAGCCGCTGCTGATCGACGATTTCGAGACCGTCACCGGCGCCAGCATCGGCGTCGCCGTCTATCCGCGCGACGGGGCCGACCGGGAGAGGCTGGTCAGCAATGCGGATCTGGCCATGTACCGCGCCAAGAACGACGTGGCGCGGGCCGTCTGCTTTTACGAATCGGCCATGGACGAAACGGCGCGGGCACGGCGCGCGCTGGCCACCGACCTCCGCCAGGCGATCGAACGCCGCGAACTCACACTCCACTACCAGGTGCAGACTTCGGTCTCGACCGGCGCCACCTGCGGCTACGAGGCGCTGTTGCGCTGGACCCATCCTGTGCATGGCATGATCCCGCCCGCTGAATTCATCCCGATCGCCGAGGAGAACGGCTCGATCCTGGCGATCGGCGAATGGGTTCTGCGCACCGCGTGCCGCCAGGCGGCGTCGTGGGACAACGGTCACAAGATCGCGATCAACCTGTCGCCGGTGCAGCTCGCCCATGCCGATCTCGCCAAGCTCGTCCACCAGATTCTGGTCGAAACCGGCCTGTCGCCGAAGCGCCTCGAGCTGGAACTGACCGAATCGACGATCGTCGCCGACAAGGTGCGCACGCTGCACGTGCTGCGCCAGATCAAGGCGCTGGGCGTGACGATCGCCATCGACGATTTCGGCACCGGCTACTCCTCGCTCGACACGCTGCGCTCGTTTCCGTTCGACAAGATCAAGCTCGACCGCTCCTTCATGGCCGATGTCGAGCGCAGCCCGCAGGCCAAGGCGATCATCCGCGCGGTACTGACACTGGGGCGCAGCCTCGACATTCCGGTGCTCGCCGAAGGCGTCGAGACACATGTCCAGCTCACCATCCTGCAAGTGGAAGGCTGCAACGAGGCGCAAGGCTATTTTCTTGGCCGCCCCAAGCCGATCGACCAGATTCTGCGGCCGGCGGCGGTCCTCGCATTGGCCGAGATGGACCAGTCGGCGGCGTAGAAGCCTCTGCTGCCCGGAGGATGTACGACCTTGGCATCTGGCGCCGGCGCGACGCACCCTGTATAGGCTCCCGGTCTCCCTGGGGCCTGCCATGTCCTTCATTCCCGACATCACCACGCTGATCCAGTTCGCCATCGCCACCGTGATCCTGGCGATCACGCCAGGCCCTGACATGACGCTGTTCGTCTCGCGCACGCTGAGCCAGGGCCGGGCCACCGGCTTTGCCTCGATGGCCGGCGCGCTGTGCGGCACGCTGATCCACACCACGCTGGTGGTGGTCGGCATCTCGGCGCTGATCGTCGCCTCGCCGATGGCTTTCTTCGTGCTGAAGATCTTTGGCGCCGGTTATCTCGTCTTCCTGGCCTGGCAGGCGATCGCCAAGGGCTCGGCCTTTTCGCCGGAAAAGAAGACGGGTCCGCAGATTTCGCTGCTGCGCAGCTGGGCGGCGGGGCTCGGTGTCAACCTGCTCAATCCGAAGATCATCCTGTTCTTCATGACCTTCCTGCCGCAATTCGTCTCCGCGCACGATCCGAACGCGCCCGGGAAGCTGTTCTTCCTCGGCTCCATGTTCATCGTGCTGTCGATCCCGGTAACGGTACCGATGGTGCTGGCGGCGGAAAAATTCTCGGCGGCGATGAAGGCCAGCCCGCGCGTGACGCGGGTGGTCGACTATCTCTTTGCCGGCGTGTTCTCGGCCTTCGCGCTCAAGATCCTGACGGCCCAGGCGAAGTAGGCGCTTTCTCGTCCTTCCACCAGCTTCCGGCCCAGCGCCCGGCGCTGAGCCAGTAGAAGATGCCGCCGACCATGCCGCCGCCAATGACGGCCATGATGGCGCTGGTCTCGGTGACCGCGAACGTGGAATCGCGGATATTGTCGACCAGGCCGAGGAAAACCCCCGCTACCAGCGCGCCCGCCAGTGCGTAGAACAGCCAGTCGCGCCGGCCGAGGATTTCGGCAATCAGGATGACGAGCGCGGCCGGCGCGAAGCCGAAATAGGCGACGAACAGGGCGACGAAAGGAATTGAAAAATAGAGCGATGCCGTCGCCGCCAGATGGGCTTGCGCCGGCGCGTAGCCGAGCGAGGCCAGGAACAGGATGTTGAGGAAGGCGCTCGCCGCCAGCGAGGCGATGGCGTAGCCGAACAGGATGATGGCGAAGCGCACGATATAGGCGACGAGACGGTTCATCGGGGATCACGACCCGCGGGATGACCGGATTTGTGTCCGGCCAGACGCCAGTAGACCCAGCCGGCGGCGATGCCGGCCGCGGCCAGAAAACCGAGGAAGCCTGGATTGAAGACGAAGCCGCCGGCCGAGCCGGGGACAAAGACACCGAAGGCGATCGACGTGATCGCACCCGTGACGGCGAAGTAGAACCATCCTCGCAGCGCCAGCCGCTCGGCGAGGACGATCGCCGGGCCGACGATCAGCAGCGCGCAGATCGCCACGGTCAACACGGCGAGTGGGAACGAGGCCAGCCAGTCAAATGTGAAAATGATCGACCAGTTGCCATCCTCGATCCCCGCCAGAAGAACGATCAGCAGCACCGGCACCAGGATCGAGGTCAGCACGGCGGCGATATAGCCGATTGCTATTATGGCGAGGCGCTTCATCCAGGCAAGCGAGCGGCTCACACCTCGCCGTGCCCCGCGATCATCATGGCTTCCAGCGCCAGCCGGTCGACCTTGCGCATGCGTTCCGATTCCGACTTCAGCTGGCCGCAGGCGGCCAGGATGTCGCGGCCGCGCGGCGTGCGGATCGGCGAGGCATAGCCGGCATTGTTGATATAGTCGGCGAATTTCTCGATCGTCTCCCAATCCGAGCACTGGTAGTTGGTGCCGGGCCACGGGTTGAACGGGATCAAATTGATCTTGGCCGGAATGCCCTTGAGCAGCTTGATCAGGCCCTTGGCGTCCTCGATGGAATCGTTGACGTCCTTCAGCATCACATATTCGAAGGTGATGCGCCTGGCGTTGGAGAGGCCGGGATAGGCGCGGCAGGCGGCGATCAGCTCCTTCAGCGGATACTTCTTGTTGATCGGCACCAGGAGGTCGCGCAGATCGTCATTGGTTGCGTGCAGCGAAATCGCGAGCATGACGCCGATCTCCTCGCCGGTGCGGAAGATTTCGGGCACGACGCCCGAGGTCGACAGCGTGATGCGGCGCTTCGACAGGGAAAGGCCGTCGCCGTCGGAGGCGATCAGCAGCGCCTTCTTGACCGCCTCGAAATTGTAGAGCGGCTCGCCCATGCCCATCATGACGATGTTGGAGACTTTCCGGCCCTCGGCCGGCACGATGGCGCCGTCGGGCGTGTCGCGGTCGGGGAAATCGCCGAGCCGATCACGCGCGGTGAGCAGCTGGGCGAGGATTTCCTCGGCCGTCAAATTGCGCACCAGCTTCTGCGTGCCTGTGTGGCAGAACGAGCAGGTCAGAGTGCAGCCGACCTGCGAGGAGATGCAGAGCGTGCCGCGGCCTTCCTCGGGGATATAGACGGTTTCGATTTCGACCGGCCGGCCGGCGCCGCGCGGCGGAAAGCGGAACAGCCACTTTCGCGTGCCGTCGGCGGAAATCTGCTCCTCGACGATCTCGGGCCGGGCGACGGTGAAATGCTTGTCGAGTTCGGCGCGCAGATCCTTGGAGATGTTGAACATGCCGGCGAAGTCGGAAACGCCGCGCACATACATCCAGTGCCAGAGCTGCTGGGCGCGCATTTTCGCCTGGCGCTCCGGCACGATGCCTGAAGCGACGAGGGCCTCGCCGAGTTCGGCCCGCGTCAGGCCGATCAGCGACGGTTTTTCGGCCGTCACGGCACGGCCGCGCAACGCGTCGCGGGCGCCTTCTGCGGTAAGGTCGAGTGAAAGGGTCATGGCTCTACTGATATAAACGGTTTGCGGCCGATTTCATCCATCGGCCCGATGTCAAGCGCGGCGCATAGCACAGCTTGGCGGCGGAGTCATGCTGCGGCTATCGGGCAGCTTGTCCCGCCGCCGGGCCGCGGGGGACAAGCTGCGACTGCCTTGTGCCGTTCCCCGGCGCGCGATCGATCACATATTCGTGTCGGCGTAACGGCTGGCGCGCCGTCCGCGAACCCTGAATGGGGCGACTGTGCCCCTGCACAATGGGAGTATGCGGAATGAAATCGATCAAGCTCGCCGTCATCGCCGGCCTCGCCGCTCTTTGCGCCTCGCAGGCGTTCGCCGAGGACACGATGGGCACCATGACCATGATGAAAGGTGGACAAGTGACGGCGATCATGCCGGACGGGCACATGGGCACTATGATGCCGGACGCGAAGATGGGCGCCGATATGATGAAGATGGCCAAGCCGATCAAGCATTGCATGATGATAATGACCGACGCCAAGGGCAAAGCCTACATGGTCGACACGTCGACTAAGAAGGCCCAGGCCGAATGTGAAAAAATGGCCATGTGACGATCTCGCCAGCGCTTGCCCGCCGGCTCGGAGGCCGGCGGGACGGGCACCGTCCATTTCGACTGAAGGCGACTTATGCCCTTTTTGGAGCATGTTCGCGAGCGGCCGCCCCAACGCGGCGGCCCTTTTGTCCCTCCGATCGTCAGACTCTTACTTGATCGGCATCATGCCTGTGTTAGGGCTGGGTTTTCCCCACGAGGACACACATGGCCGGCCAATCGCGAAGACATCCCATGCTGCGGCGTTCGCAGGCGATGTGGGCCACGCGCCGTGTCTGGCAGCCGCGTCTGGTGTTCTGGGCCGGTGCGATCTCGATCGGCCTGATCAGCGTGTTGTTTGCCGTGCTGGCCGACAAGGCACAGGCGCTGTTCCATGTGCTGATCGGTGATGATGGCGGCTGGCGGTTCTATCTGCCGCTGGCGATCACACCGCTCGGCTTCGTCCTGTGCGCGTGGCTGGCGCACGCCTTCTTTCCGGGGTCGCAAGGGAGCGGCATTCCGCAGGCGATCGCCGCCCGGCACCTGCGCGACGACGACGACCGCAGCCATATCCTGTCGCTCAGGCTGGTGGCGGGCAAGATCGTGCTGACCATCGTCGGGCTGTTCTGCGGCGCTTCCATCGGCCGCGAGGGTCCGACCGTGCAGGTTGGCGCGTCGCTGATGCTGCAGGCGGCGCGCTGGGGCGGCATGGCGCAGGCGCGCGGCCTGATCCTGGCGGGATCGGCCGCCGGCATCGCCGCCGCCTTCAACACGCCGCTCGCCGGTATCGTCTTCGCCATCGAGGAGATGGGCCGTACCTATGAGTCACGCACCAACGGCCTAGTGCTGACGGCGGTCATCCTGGCCGGCCTCGCCTCGCTCGGCGTGCTCGGCAACTACACCTATTTCGGCGTGTCCAAGGACACGATCTCGTTTGCCGTCGACTGGCCGCTGGTGATTGCCTGCGGCGTCATCGGCGGCGGCTTTGGCGCCTTGTTCTCGTTGCTGGCGCTCAAGGCGACACGCAGGATCCGACGCTGGAACGCACTGCAGCCGCTATGGCGCGCGCTGCTGGTGGCGGCGGTCTGCGGACTGGCGGTGGCGGTGATCGGCATCGTCTCGGGCGGGCTGACCTTCGGCACCGGCTACGCCCAGGCGCGCAGCGCGGTCGAAGGCACGCCGCTGCCCTGGTTCTTCTTTGCCGAGAAATTCGCAGCCGGGCTGCTGTCGATGATTTCAGGAATACCCGGCGGCATCTTCGCGCCCTCGCTGGCGGTCGGCGCCGGCATCGGCAGTTCGCTCGGCCTGGTGTTCGGCAGCAGCGCCGGCGTCGCGGCGCTGCTCGGCATGGCCGGCTATTTCGCCGGCGTGGTGCAGGCGCCGATGACCGCCTTCGTCATCATCCTCGAAATGACCGGCAATCACGACAATGTCATCGGCCTGATGCTGGCCTCGATGCTGGGCTACGGCACGGCGCGCCTGATCTCGCACGAGCCGCTCTACCACGCCCTGTCGCGGATCTTCATCGCCGAGGCGATCCGGCGGCGGCGGGCGGAGGCCGCACCGGACTCGGGCCAGAGCTGAAAAGCAAAAGGCCGGGCGTCGCAGCCCGGCCTTTGGTTCAAAACCGAAGATAGCCTATTTGCACTTGGCGATCGAGGACAGCGCCGCCGAAATGCCCTTCAGCGAGAAGACATAGTTCGTGGGATTGCCGCGGCCCGACTTCGCCGACACCTTCATGTCGGTGCCGGTCTTCATGGCGGCGATCAGCACCGGTTCCTCGGCGGCGTTCTCGACCCAGGCCGATTTTCCACGCGTGAACATCGAGAAGGTCTTCTTGTCGATTGTGACGGTGGCCTTGGAGCCTTCCTGGAAATTGTAGCCGGCGATGAACTGCGGCTCATAGGATACCTGCTGGCCGGGCCGCTGGCTGACGAAGAAGAACATGTCGCCGTGGTCGAGCGTCGGCGGCTGCTTGTCGGTCGGCACGGTCAGCACGTAGCAGACCTTGCCGCCCGACGCCTGGTAACTGTAGGTGCCCCAGGCATTGTGCTGGCCGATCTTGGTCGCCTGCTGGGCCAGCGCCGGCGCTGCCGAGGCCGCCAGGACCAGGCTCGAAACTAGTGCTATCAATCCGCGCATCGTTTTTCCCGTATTCCAAATGGTGCGGAGGCGGGCCGCGTGGCGTCCTGCCGTCGCTTCATTTTGATTTAATCTGGGTTACCAAACGGTGAATTTCCCAAGAGAAAAGGGACCTTCACCCCAGGAAACCGCCGCCATTTCCGCGCCGCCGCGTAGTCAGCGGCCGGCACAGCGTCCCTTTGGCGACTTGGAGGCCACGAAAACGGCAAGAGTTTGACTGTTGAGCGCCGCTGAACGCCTCTGTCCAGAGGCCGGGCGACGCGGCGGGTTTCGGCGGCGGGACTTTAGCCCTTGTCGGCGATGGCGTCCTTGGCGGCTTGGCGATGCGCCGGCGTGATATGGGCGCTGACGGCGGTGATCGCGGCGGTCAGGACGGCGATGTCGTCTGTGAAGCCGAGGCCGAAGATGAAGTCGGGGACGAGGTCGACTGGCAGGACGAAATAGCCGAGCGCGGCCACCAATATGCCCTTGGCGCGCAGCGGCGTGTTCTTGTCCATGGCGCAGTAATAGGCGGCGACGACGTCTTCCATGAACGGAATCTGCCGTGCTGCCTTCTTGGCCGTGCGCCAGAACTTTTCGCGCACTTCGCCTTCGCCGCCCAGCCTGTCGCCAAAGCCAAAGAAGTCAAAACCGGATTCCTGCGACATCAATCTCTCCTTGCGGGTCCCATGCGCATGCTGGCGCATCCCGGCCGATCAAAATGTGGTGAAAGCCGAACCCGGCTGCAAGATGCGGGCGCCCGATTTGGCGGGTCGGCGCCCGCCGCGAGCATGGCCGGCCGGTGTTCAGCCGCCGAAATAGCGGTTCATCTTCTTGGCCAGTTCGATATCGAGCGCCGTGACGCCGCCGGCGTCATGCGTGTTCAAGGTCACGTCGACCGTCTTGTAGACATTCGACCAGTCGGGATGATGGTCCATCTTCTCGGCGGCCAGCGCGACGCGGGTCATGAAAGCGAAGGCTTCGGAGAAATTGTTGAAGGTGAAGGTGCGGGCGATCGAGGCGCCGTCCTTTGCCAGCGCCCAGCCGTCAAGCGCCGTCAGCGCTGCTTCGGCGGCTTCCCTGCCCAGTTTCTCTCTCGTCATGTCCGCCTCCCGTGCTATTGCGCTGAAATCAACATAGCGCCGGATCCATGATCGCGAAGCCCATAAATTCCATTCTTTTCGTCTGCCTCGGCAACATCTGCCGGTCGCCGCTGGCGGAAGGCGTGCTTCGCGCCGTGTTTTCGGAGCGCGGACATGGCGGGGATATCTTGCTCGATTCGGCCGCAACCAGCGGCTGGGAGGTCGGCTCCGCTCCCGATCCGCGCTCGATTGCCATCGCGTCGCGCCACGGCATCGACATCTCGCGGCAGCGGGCGCGCAAGATCATGCCGGAGGATTTTCAGCGCTTCGACCTGATCCTCGGCATGGACCGGTCCAACGTCGCCGACCTGAAGGCGCTGGCGCCGACGGCGGTGCGCGATCGCATCCACCTGTTCCTGGAATTCGCCGAGGGAAAGCCGCTCGATGTGGCCGATCCCTATTACGAGGACCGGGAAGCGTTCGCTTCGGTCTACCGCATGATCCGCGAGGCATCGGAGGCGCTGGCGACACGGCTGGCGGCGCGCGTATCGACGCCGGACAGCGGCCAGACTTCCTCCACGACATAGGGGCCGCCACCGACCGAATCGCGCGACGACATCAAGACGAAGCGGCTGACGCGGAACGGCAGCGTCGAGAAATTGCCGCGCGCCGACAGATATTGGGCGACGTCGAGCGGGCTCGAATTGCGCAGGCGCGCCAGCGTCACATGCGGCATGAATTTGCGCGGATCGGCGGGGATGCCGAGCCGTTGGCAAATGCGCTCGATCTCGGCCTGAAGGGCGGCCAGATCGGGCGAGGGGGAAGCGCCGGCCCACACAGCATGCGGCTTCTTCTGGCCGAAAGCGCCGACACCCGACAGCGCCAGCGAGAAGGAAGGACGGTGCACCCGGTCGAGCGCGTTGGCGATCTCGTCGGCGACATGGCCTTCGACATCACCGATGAAGCGCAGCGTCAGATGGTAGTTTTCGACGTCGATCCAGCGGGCCCCGGGCAGGCCGCCGCGGAGCAGGGACAGCGAAAGGGCGGCATCACGCGGAATTTCGAGGGCGATGAAAAGACGCGGCATGAAGAGCCTCCCTTCCTCGAATCGAACTGTCATCCCTAGCGAATCATCGATGATCAAATGGAGCAAGTGGTTTGTTGGTCACAGGCTTTGCTAAAAGTTTCCCCAAGGGAAAGCGGCTTAATCGGATATCACGAACCCTCCCGGCACCGCGGCGATGGCCTTTTCGACCGTCGGCAGGATCCGCTCGACCATCAGGTCGACCCCTTTGGCGTTCGGATGCAAGCCGTCCTCGAGTTGCAAACTGGGCTGGCCGGCGACGCCGTCGAGAAAGAACGGGTAAAGCGTAACGCCGTATTTCGCGGCGAGTTCCGGAAAGACGGCGTCGAAGGCGTTCTGGTAGTCGGCGCCGAGATTGGGCGCGGCGCGCATGCCGGCCAGGAGCACGGCAATCTTGCGCTCCTCGAGCTTGCCGAGCATGGCGTCAAGGTTCTTCCGGGTGATGTCGGGCGAGACGCCACGCAGCATGTCGTTGGCGCCGAGTTCGAGGATTACAAGCTGCGTCCCGTCCGGCACCGACCAGTCGAGCCGCGCCAAGCCGCCGCTGGAGGTGTCGCCGGAGACGCCGGCATTGGCGACGGTGACGTCATGGCCCCTGGCGCGAAGGGCGGCCTGCAATTTGTCGGTAAAGCCCTCGCCCGGGCCAAGGCCGAACCCCGCCATCAGGCTGTCGCCGAAGCCGACGATCTTGAATGGCTCGGCGCGCGCCGACGAAATGGCGCCGCAAATGGCGAGGAAAACGATCAGGCCTGCGGCTATCAGGCGTTTGAAAGACATGCGGCAGGCCCCATATGACAGAGAATTCTTCCGGCGATGGCTTCCGACAGGCAGAGCCTCCCTTCCCATATAGGACGCTTTCATTTTGACAGAAGCCGTCATTGCGCTGAAAGACGTATCCCTGACGCTCGGCGAAGGGGCTTCGTCCGTCCATGTGCTCAAGGGCGTCAGCCTCGAAGTCGCGCGTGGCGAGGCGACGGGCATCGTCGGTCCGTCCGGGTCCGGCAAGTCGACATTGCTGATGGTGTTGGCCGGGCTGGAAAGGGTCGATTCGGGCACGGTACGAATCGCCGGCGAGCTGCTCAACGGCAAAAGCGAGGATCAGATCGCCTCGTTTCGCGGCCGAAACATTGGCATCGTGTTCCAGTCCTTCCACCTCATCCCCAACATGACAGCGCTCGAGAACGTCGCGGTGCCGCTGGAACTGGCCGGCAACGCCGATCCGTTTTCGGTGGCGGAGCGGGAACTGGCGGCCGTGGGCCTCAGCGACCGCGTCACCCATTATCCCGGGGAACTCTCGGGTGGCGAGCAGCAGCGCGTGGCGATCGCCCGTGCGCTGGCACCGTCGCCGCGCATCCTTATCGCCGACGAGCCGACCGGCAATCTCGACCAGGCGACGGGGCGGCAGGTCGCCGACCTCCTGTTCGCCAAGGCCGCCGAGCGCGGCATGACGCTGGTGCTGGTCACTCATGATCCGGCGCTCGCGGCGCGCTGCTCGCGCCAGGTTTCGATGCGCTCCGGGCGGATCGAAGCGCCGGCGCCGACCAAGGTCACCGCCTGATGTCGCTGGCGCGGACCTTGAAGCTTGCCATCCGCTTCTCGCTGCGCGAGATGCGTGGCGGTCTGTCCGGGTTCCTCATCTTCCTCGCCTGCATCGCGCTCGGTGTCGCGGCCATCGGCGGCGTCAATTCGGTGGCCCGCTCCATCACCGCCGGTGTCGCCGATCAGGGCCAGACGCTGCTCGGCGGCGATCTTCGCTTCCAGATCAACCAGCGCGCCGCCAGCCAGGCCGAACGTGGCTTTCTCGATGGGCTGGGCATCGTTTCGCATACCGCCGGCATGCGCTCGATGGCGCGCCTGGCCGACGGATCCGACCAGGCGCTGGTCGAGGCCAAGGCGGTCGACGATGCCTATCCGCTCTATGGCGCGCTGGAAACCGAACCGGCGCTGTCGAAGCAGGAACTGTTCGGCGGGCAGTTCGGCGTTTTCGGCGCCGCGGCACCCGACCTCTTGTTCGAACGGCTGCATCTCAAGATCGGCGACCGGCTGAAGCTCGGCACCGCCATCTTCGAACTGCGCGCCAGGCTGGTGACCGAGCCCGACGCGGTCTCCGACGGGTTCGGCTTCGCGCCAAGGCTGATGATCTCGACCGAGGCCCTGGCCGCCACCGGGCTGGTCCAGCCGGGCAGCCTGGTCGAGAACGCCTACAAGGTCCGGCTGCCCGCCGGTGCCGACGAGGCGAGGCTCAAGGCCATCCAGGACCAGGCGGCCAAGGATTTTCCGGAGGCCGGCTGGTCGGTCCGCACGCGCAGCAATGCCGCGCCGGCACTGTCTTCCAACATCGAACGCTTCTCGCAGTTCCTGACGCTGGTCGGGCTCACCGCGCTGGTGGTCGGCGGCGTCGGCGTCGCCAATGCGGTGCGTGCCTATCTCGACGGCAAACGCGGCGTCATCGCGACCTTCAAGAGCCTGGGCGCATCCGGCGGCTTCGTCTTTGCCGTCTACCTCGTGCAGATCCTGATCATCGCCCTGCTCGGCATTGGCGCCGGCCTGGTGCTGGGCGCGCTGATGCCCTTTGTCGCAAGTGCCGCCCTGCAATCCGTCATTCCGGTGCCGGCTCAGGGAGGCTTCTATCCCGGCGCGCTGGCCATGGCGGCGCTGTTCGGCCTGCTGGTGACGCTCGCCTTCGCGCTGCTGCCGCTCGGCCGCGCCCGTGACGTGCCGGCAACCGCGCTGTTCCGCGAGATGGGGCTGGAAGGCCGCGGCCTGCCGCGCCCCGTCTATGTCGTTTGCGCGCTCGGCATCGCGCTTTTCCTGGCGGCGCTGGCGAT
The DNA here is from genome assembly GCF_006439515.1 of Mesorhizobium sp. B3-2-1. Classification (NCBI taxonomy): domain Bacteria; kingdom Pseudomonadati; phylum Pseudomonadota; class Alphaproteobacteria; order Hyphomicrobiales; family Phyllobacteriaceae; genus Mesorhizobium; species Mesorhizobium sp. B3-2-1. The sequence continues at coordinate 25,704 of NZ_VFTI01000048.1, forward strand.
CCTGTTTTCGGGCGACCAGCGCATCGCCTCGATCTTCGTCGGCGCCACGATTTTTGCTTTCCTGGTGCTGCGTCTCGTCGGTGGACTGGTGCAATGGGCAGCCAGGAAGAGCCCGCGCGTGCGCTTTGTCGCGCTGAGGCTCGCCATCGGCAACATCCACCGGCCCGGCGCGCTGACGCCGTCCGTAGTGCTGTCGCTGGGGCTTGGACTGACTCTCCTGGTGACACTGGCGCTGATCGACGGGAATCTCAGGCGCCAGATCTCCGGCAACCTGCCGGAGCGGGCGCCGAACTTCTTCTTCGTCGACATCCAGGGCAGCGAAGTCGATGCCTTCTCCTCGCTGATCGCAAAGGAGGCGCCGCGGGGAACGCTGGCCAAGGTGCCGATGCTGCGGGGCCGGGTGATGGCGCTCGACGGCGTCGATGTCGACAAGCTCAAGGTGCCGGCCGAGGGCGCCTGGGTGCTGAAGGGAGATCGCGGCCTGACCTATGACGCCACGCAGCGGGAAAACGCGACGCTGACCGAGGGCAACTGGTGGCCGGACAATTATGCCGGCGAGCCGCTGGTTTCGTTTTCCGACAAGGAAGGCAAGGAAATCGGGCTGAAGCTCGGCGACACCATCACCGTCAATGTGCTCGGCCGCAATGTCACGGCCCGGATCGCCAATTTCCGCCAGGTCGAATGGGAGACGATGGGCATCAATTTCGTCATGGTGTTCTCGCCCAACACGTTCGCGGGCGCCCCGCATGGCTGGATAGCCACGCTCACCGAAAAGAACGCCTCGACGGCCGACGATGCGCGCGTCCTCAATGCCGTCACCCGCGCTTTTCCAGCCGTGACGACGGTGCGGGTCAAGGACGCGCTCGACATTGTCAACCGGCTGGTCGGTCAGCTCGGCACGGCGATCCGGGCGGCGGCCGGCGTGGCGCTGATCGCCTCGGTTCTGGTGCTTGCCGGCGCGCTTGCCGCCGGCAATCGGGCGCGCATCCATGACGCGGTGGTGCTGAAGACGCTGGGCGCGACGCGCACGACGCTGATATCGGCCTTCTCGCTGGAATACATGCTGATCGGGCTCGCCACCGCGATCTTCGCGCTCGCCGCCGGCAGCGCCGCCGCCTGGTTCGTCGTCGCGCGCATCATGGCCTTGCCGTCGCATTTCATGCCGGAGGTGGCGGCCGCCACGATTGCCTTTTCGCTGGTGATCACGGTCGGCATCGGCCTTGCCGGCACCTGGCGGGTGCTCGGCCACAAGGCGGCACCCGTGCTGCGAAACCTCTGATTCGCCGGCCGGCGCCGCCTGCTCCAGTTAAATCTTGGTAAGAATGCCATCCAAAACGGCCGGCGAAGCGGCATTTTGGCCTGTCACGAACCGTTACACCCGGTTACGGTCTTGTTCTCGACGCGAATAACCATCATATTTCAGCACAGGCATGCTGGAGTCCCGCCAGCGGCGCCTGGGTCCGCAAGAGGCCCGACACCGGACGGGGCAGAAGCAACAGAGGATTTCCAATGGCTGATCCCATTCGCAATTACCAGACGTCGGCGGTGCCCGGCGTCCGCGCCGACATCGACCAGGGTCTGCGCGCGTATATGATCAAGGTCTACAATCTGATGGGGCTTGGCCTGCTCATCACCGGCCTTGCCGCCGTCGGCACGATCATGCTGGCCACCACTACCGACCCGGCCTCGGCCGTCGCGACGCTGCCGAGCGGCGAGATGCTGACCTCGTTCGGTTACGCGATCTTCGGTTCGCCGCTGCGCTGGGTTGTCATACTGGCGCCGCTGGCCGCAGTGTTCTTCCTGTCGTTCAGGATCCAGTCGATGAGCGTTGCCGCCGCGCAGACGACCTTCTGGGTCTATGCCGGCCTTGTCGGCCTGTCGCTGTCGTCGATCTTCCTGGTCTACACCACCGCCAGCGTCTCGCAGACCTTCTTCGCCACCGCCGCCGCCTTCGGCGCGTTGTCGCTGTTCGGCTACACGACCAAGCGCGACCTGACGGCGATGGGCTCGTTCCTGATCATGGGCGTGTTCGGCATCATCATCGCCATGGTGATCAACATCTTCCTGCATTCGTCGGCGCTCTCCTTCGCCATCTCGGCGATCGGCGTGCTGGTCTTCGCCGGCCTCACCGCCTACGACACGCAGAAGATCAAGGAGATGTATTTCGATGGCGACGCCTCCGATGTCGCCGGCCGCAAGGCGATCATGGGGGCGCTGAGGCTCTATCTCGACTTCATCAACCTGTTCATGTTCCTGCTGCAGTTCATGGGCGACCGCCGCTAAGCGGTATTGGACCATCAACTCTCGGAAGGGCGGCCCAATGGCCGCCCTTTTCTTTTGCGCGGGCCTCTGCTGTTGTTGAGGGCACATAAGAGGTTTGCATAGAGAATGAGCAATATCGTGATCAGGTCGGCAACCCCGGCCGACCTCGACATCATCACGGAAATCTACGCCGACGCGGTCACCAACGGCACGGCGAGCTATGAGCTGGAGCCGCCCAGCCGCACCGAGATGGGTACGCGATTCGCCACGCTCGCGGCCGGCGGCTTTCCCTATCTGGTGGCCGAGAAGGACGGCGCCGTGCTCGGCTATGCCTATGCCGGCCCCTTCCGGCCGCGCCCGGCCTATCGCTTCATCGTCGAGGATTCGGTCTATGTCGCGCCCGATGCCAAGGGCCAGGGCGTCGGCCTCAAGCTGATGCGGAGCCTGGTCGGCGCGGTCGAGGTGGCGGGCTTTCGCCAGATCGTCGCGGTGATCGGCGACGGCCACGCCGACAGCGCCTCGGTCAGGCTGCATGAGAAGCTCGGCTTCCGCCATTCCGGCCGCCTCGAAGGCTCCGGCTACAAGCACGGCCGCTGGCTGGACACGGTGTTCATGCAGCTATCGCTGAACGGTGGGGCATCGGTGCCACCGGATACCGATTCATTGCCGGAGCGGAAATTCCGGAAGGGAATTGAAGAAGTGAAGAGGGAATTGAAGAACTGAAGAATTGAGGAACTGAAGAACGGAAGAAAAAAGGGCGCTTACGTCAGGCGCCGAGAGTCTTTTTCCTCAATTCCCCAATTCCTCATTCCCGGCTCAAACCTGAACCAGCATCAGCTTGCTGTCGAAGACGCCAAGCACGCGGCCAAGCTCCTGGCCGCGTTTGAGGATGCGCCCGCCCGCGGCGATGACGGCGAAGGCGCCCTGTTTGCGCGCCAGTTTCGGATCCTTGACGATCTGGAACAGCGGCACTTCGCTGGCGCGGCGAAAGACGGAAAAGACAGCGCGGTCGGTGAGATGGTCGATGGCGTAGTCGCGCCATTCATTGGCGGCGACCATGCGTCCGTAGAGCCTCAGGATCTGGTCCAGTTCACGCCGGTCGAAGCGGACCGGCTGGTCGAGGCGTCGCGCCTCGTGTAGCGGGATCAATATTGCGGATGCGTCACCATCCCCCATCCCGCCGCCGTCATCAGTCATGCCTCGATCCTTCAAAATGAATCTTTGCCAACCAAAGTTGGCCTCTTCGCACCGCAATTGCAAGAGCCGGCGAAGCGAAGCCGGCGGCGGGCCGTTTCCGCCGCGTCCGGTCACGTTTGTGAAACGCTTGTTGGAATTGGTGATGCTTCGCCACATTTCTGCCTTTTTTTATCCGCGCTCCTGCCCCAATGTCCGACGAATTTACCGGCGTTGCCTGAGACGGTTCGGTCCGGCACCGGCTCGTAAACCCCAAGCCCCCCGCCCACGGGTCTGCGTCGGATCGAACCAACCTCGGCCTTTTCCTCGGAAAAGCCAGGTGTGCGACGATCCCAAAACCTAAATGACCGACGTCAGAAGCAAGCTGACGTCGGTTTTTTCGTTTTTGGACCCTTTTGCCCCGATTACAGCATGTCCCGGCGAACGGGATTCGCCCGACCTGCAGTAAGCTTCCAATTTTATGCATGTCGTTGTCCCGGAACCGAGGATACTTCAGGGCGGCATGCATCATGGCGACCACTGGAACTCGGCGTAGAGCCCGAAGCCGCCAGCCCCGACATCCGCTATTCAATTCCGTCGACCGTGCTTGCCATTTGCCGTTTCACTTAATAGGGTGTTAAGTGAAACGGAGACGGCAATGCCACGCGCATCGGACTCCACGGCAAAAGAATTGACTGGTGGGGCGGCCGCGCCAGATGGCGTCGGCGTCGGCCCTCGCATCAAGGCGTTGCGGACGGCGCGGCGCGTCTCGCTGCGCCAGCTCGCGGACATGACCGGTACGACGGCGAGCTTCATCAGCCAGCTCGAGCGCAATCTGTGCGGTGCCAACACAGGCACGCTGCTCAAGATCGCCGCCGCTCTCGACCTCGGCATCAACGATCTGTTCGAGGACAATGCCCGCCCCCTGCACAAGGTGCTGAGGCGCGAGGAACGGCCGGTCCTGCCGGTCGGCGTGCAAGGCCGCAAGATGCTCCTGTCGCGGCGGCCGATCCACCAGTTCGAGGTCTATGCCGGCCATTTCGAGGTGGGCGGCTCGACCGGCGACGAGGCCTACGTCCACAGCGGCGAGCATGAAATGTTCATGGTGCTCAAGGGCACCGTCGAACTGACACTCGCCGACGAGCGCCATGTAATGCGCGAAGGCGACAGCGTCGAATACGCGACCTCGGTGCCGCACCGCACGGTCAATGTCGGCGACACGCCGGCGGAGGTGCTGTGGATCATCGCCCCGCCAACCGCCGGCGCGCTCGAACTCGATCAATACAGGCCCGGAAACCGCTCGCATCCGGGTGAATGAAAACAAATGCGAGTGCTGCAATGGGAGAGTTGATCATGAGACTGAGATTTGGACATGCGGCGTGCGTCGCCGTGCTTCTGGCGGCCACCGCCGCGCTCGCGCAATCCAAGCCGGTGGCGGGAGAGGTGGCTGAAGGCTCGCTGAAGGGCAAGACGCTGACCTTCGTGTCCTATGGCGGAATCTACCAGGACGGCCAGGCGGCCGCGCTCAAGGAGTTCGTCGACAAGTCCGGCGTCAAGCTGCTCAATGACGGCCCGACGGAGATCGCCAAACTGCAGGCGCAGGTCGAGTCCGGCAATGTCACCTGGGACGTCGTCGATACCGACGATCTGCCGCCCTATGTCTATTGCGGCAAGCTGTTCCAGAAGCTCGATCTGACCAAGCTCGACGTCTCGAAAATCCCGGAAGGTCAAGTCGGCGAATGCTCGGTGCCGGCGATGAACTACGGTGTCGTGCTGATGTACAACAAGGAGAAGTACGGGGATAATCCGCCAAAGAGCTGGGCCGACTTCTTCGATACCCAAAAATTCCCAGGCGTGCGCGGGATCGACGGCTCCGGCAGCCCGACCGGCGGCCTGCTGGAACAGGCTTTCAAGGTTGCCGGCGGCGACCCGAAGACGATGACGGTGGCCGATATCGACAAGGCCATCGATGTGGTCCGCAAGCTCGGCCCCGACACGATCTTCTGGAAGACCGGCGCCGAATCGCAGCAACTCGCCGAATCCGGCGAGGCCGACATGCTGATGATGTGGACGGGCCGCGCGATGACGGCGGTCAAGAACGGCGCCAAATACGCGCCAGCCTGGCAGGACTGGCTCGTGGTGATGGACCAGATGACGATTCCCGTCGGCGTCAAGGATACGGATGCATCCTACGCGCTGCTCAATGCCTATCTCGGCAAGCATGCCCAGGAGATATTGGCGGAGAAGACCTCCTACACGCCGATCAACAACGACGCGAGGCCCAAGGTCGACGCTTCCGTCGCCGCCTACCTGACCAATACGCCTGAGCGCCAGAAGCAGGGCTACAAACAGAACTTCAAGTTCTGGGTCCCGAACTTCGCGGTGGCGCAAGAGAAATGGTCGGCGCTGATGGCCGGCAACTGACCGGCTGACGGGACACAGACCGTGAGCGCGTCCGATCCAACCATTCCCGCTGTCGAAAGGCGCTGGGCATGGCGGCCGTACGCGCTCGCGCTGCCGGCGCTGGTCCTGCTCCTGGCGGTGATCGGCTATCCGCTGCTCACCATCGTCCTGCGCAGCCTGTCGGAGCCGGACTGGGGCCTGCAGAACTATATCTGGTTCTTCAGCGCGCCCATCAACCTCACCGTGCTCCAGCGGACCTACGTCATCTCGGCGTGGGTCACGCTGGTGTGCGTGATCTCGGCCTACCCTTACGCCTATCTGATGACCGCGGTCGGGCCGCGTGTGCGGCTGGTGCTGATGCTATGTGTGCTGATCCCGTTTTGGGTGAGCGGCGTGGTGCGCACCTTGTCCTGGGTGATCCTGCTGCAGGATTCAGGGGTCATCAACTCGATCCTGCGATCGCTCGGGCTCAGTGGCGTCAGGCTGATCCGTACCCAGACGGGCGTGGTCATCGGCATGGCGCAGGTTCTTTTGCCCTTCATGATCCTGCCGCTCTATTCGGTCATGAAAGGCATCGATCTCAGACTGATGCGTGCGGCGCAAAGTCTTGGCGCGCGACCATCCCGCGCCTTCTTCACCATCTACCTGCCGCTGTCGCTGCCGGGCGTCTATGCCGGGGCGATCATCGTCTTCATCCTGGCGCTCGGCTTCTACATCACACCGGCTTTGCTCGGCGGACCGCGCTCGACCATGCTGTCCACCCTGGTGCAGACACAGGTGCTCAGCCTGCTGCAATGGGGCAGGGGCGGCGCGATGGGTGTGGTGCTGCTGGTCACGACCTTCGTGCTGCTGGCGCTCGCCGCGCCGGTGATGCGATCCAGGTACCGGGACGCGGGGCGGCAGTGATGGAGATGAAGCCTCTCACCCGCGTCATCCTGGGCCTGGTCTGCCTGCTGGTGGCCATATGGCTGGTGGCGCCGACGCTGGTCGTGGTGCCGATGTCGTTCAACGAGAACAAGTCGCTGGCGTTTCCGCCGCAGGGCTTCTCCTGGCAGTGGTACCAGAATTTCGTCACCAACCCGGATTGGTCGAACAGCTTCCTCAATTCGCTGAAGGTCGCCTCGATCGTCGCGGTGCTGGCGACGGTGCTCGGCACGCTCGCCGCCTTCGGCCTCGACCGCATGAAAGCGCGGCCGGCAAACCTGCTGCGCATGCTGATGCTGACGCCGATGGTGGTGCCGGGCGTGGTGCTGGCGATCGGCATCTACGCGGTCTATCTCGATACGCGGCTTGTCGGCACGCTGCTCGGCTTCGTGCTCGCCCACACCATCCTTGCGCTGCCCTTCGTGCTGATTGCCGTCTCGGCCAATCTCGAAGTGTTCGACAGGCGCCTCGAGACAGCCGCGGCGAGCCTGGGCGCGAGCGCGCTCACCACGTTCCGTACGGTGACGCTGCCGCTGATAGCGCCAGGCGTGCTGTCGGGCCTGTTGTTCGCCTTCGCCACCTCCTTCGACGAGATTGTCGTGTCGCTGTTCATCACCAATCCCTACCTCAAGACATTGCCGGTGCAGATCTACGCTTCCATCACGCGCGACGCCGACCCGACGGTAGCGGCCGTCGGCACGATCCTGTTGTTTGCCACCACGATCCTGATCGGCGGCGGCATGCTTCTTCTTGGCCGCGAGCGGAAAGGACGCCAATGAATCGGGGACAAGAGAGCAGGGGCGCGGCGATCGACCTCGACTCGATCAGCAAGGCCTATGGCAACTTCAAGGCGCTGGACGGCGTGTCGCTGCACATCAAGGCCGGCGAGTTCATGACGCTGCTCGGGCCGAGCGGCTCCGGCAAGACGACGACGCTCAACGTCGTCGCCGGCTTCACCGAGGCCAGTTCTGGCGCGCTGGAAGTGGGCGGCAAGAGCGTCGTCGGCGTGCCGGCGCACAAGCGCAACATCGGCGTGGTGTTCCAGCATTACGCGCTGTTTCCGCACATGACGGTGAGCCGCAACGTCGCCTATCCGCTCGCCCTGCGCGGTGTGGCCGGCACCGAGCGCGAACGCCGCGTCCGCCAGGCGCTCGACATGGTCAAGATGGCGGATTTCGGCCACCGCTTTCCCAGCGAGCTTTCGGGCGGCCAGCAGCAGCGCGTGGCGCTGGCGCGCGCCATCGTCTTCGATCCGCCGCTGCTGTTGATGGACGAGCCGCTCGGCGCGCTCGACAAGAAGCTGCGCGAATGGCTGCAGCTCGAAATCAAGCGCATCCACCGCGAACTCGGCACCACCTTCGTCTATGTGACGCACGACCAGGAAGAGGCGCTGGTGCTGTCGGACCGCATCGCCGTGTTCAACCGGGGCCGCATCGAACAGATCGGCACCGGGCGCGAGCTGTATGACGAGCCGGCGACGCTGTTCGTCGGCAAGTTCATCGGCGATTCCACCGTGCTGCGCGGGGCCGCCGCCACCTCCGGCGGAGAGACGGCGATCGACATAGCGGGCCAGAAGGTAGCGACAGCCAAGCGTCTCGCCAATGGCGGCAGGCCGGTCATGCTGCTGCGGCCCGAAAAGCTGGTACTCGCCCGCCGTGGTGCCGACGGCGATGGCCGCAACCGGCTCACCGGGCGTATCGGCGAAGCCATTTACCTCGGCTCCGGCTCCAAATACGAGGTCGATCTGGCCGACGGCTCGAAAGCCATCGTGCGCTCGACGCTGGAAGCAGACAATTTTGCCATCGGAGACGAGGTCGAGGTGCTGTTCGCCGGCGCCGACGTCAAGCTGCTCGCCGACGACGACAAGGCCGATCTGACGCTTACCTGAAACCCTTTGTTTTAACGCAACTCCGGACGGAAAACCGCCTTTCCCGGAATTGCCTTTCGAAAGCAGTCCGCAATGCAAGCCAAGCACAATGGCGACGTGTCGTTCTGGTATGCCGATATCGGCGGCACCCCCGCTTATCGGCCGCCCTTGCCCGGCGACATCGAGGCCGATGTCTGCATCGTCGGCGCCGGCTACACCGGCCTGTGGACCGCCTATTATTTGAAGAAGGCGCAGCCCGCGCTGCGCATCGTCATCGTCGAGAAGGAGTTCGCCGGCTTCGGCGCCTCGGGCCGCAATGGCGGCTGGCTGTCGGGCGGTTTCAGCTGGTCGCGCGAGAAATACGCAAAAACCTCGTCGCGCGGCGCCGTGATCGACATGCAGCGCGCCATGTTCGGTACGGTCGACGAGGTGATCGCGGTGACGGAGGCCGAGGGCATCGATGCCGATATCCGCCGCGTCGACAACATCACCGTCGCCACCAATGCCGCGCAGTTGCAGCGCGCCAGAGCCGAATACGAGGAGCTGCTGGGCTGGGAGATGCCGCCGGAGCGGCTGGCCTTCCTCGACGCGCGGGAGGCGCGCCAGCGCATCGCCATCGACAAGGTGCTGGGCGCCTTCGTCGTGCGCAACGTCGCGCGTGTACAGCCGGCCAAGCTGGTCCAGGGCCTGGCGGCCGCAGTCGCGCGGCTCGGCGTGCCGATCTACGAGCAGACGCAGGTGCTGGCGATCGAGAAGGGCAAGGTCACCACCACCAGGGGTATCGTGCGGGCGCAAAAGATCGTCCGCGCCACCGAAGGGTTCACGGCGGGCATTCCCGGCTACGAGCGTCTCTGGCTGCCGCTGAACAGCGCCATCGTGGTGACCGAGAAGCTGCCGCAAAAACTCTGGGACGCGATCGGCTGGACCGGTTACGAGGTGCTGGGCGATGCCGCGCATACCTATTGCTACGCACAGCGCACGCGCGAAGGCCGCATCGCCATGGGCGGCCGCGGCGTGCCCTACCGCTTCGGCTCGCGCACCGATGTGCGCGGCCAGACCCAGCAGGCGACCATCGATCAGTTGCATGAGGTGCTGACCAGGCTGTTGCCGCAGACCAAAGGCATGCGCCTCGACCATGCCTGGTGCGGCACGCTCGGCGTGCCGCGCGACTGGTGCACGACTTCGGGCTTCGACCCTGAGAGCGGCATCGGCTGGGCCGGCGGCTATGTCGGGCTCGGGGTTTCCAGTTCCAACCTGTCGGGCCGCACCTTGCGCGACCTGGTGCTCGGCCACGATACCGAACTGACCCGGCTGCCCTGGGTCAACCGCACGGTCAAGAAATGGGAGCCGGAACCGCTGCGTTGGCTCGGCGTCCACACCATGTACCAGCTCTATCGCATCGCCGACCGGCGTGAAGCAAACGGCTTGGGCCGGACCTCACGTCTTGCCGCCTTTGCCGATCGCCTGACCGGACACTGAAAGCATTCGAGGGAGATGTGTAACGGTTTCCGTCTGGATCGCGCCGAACCGCGTGACGTTACAGCTGGCGCTCCAGGGAGGTCTCGGATCCGGGCCTGTGGATGAAAGCCGCGCCCAGGATCGGGCCTGGCAGGCCATCCTTGCCGACCGACTGCAAAAGCACGGCGCAGCCGGCCTTCTTGGTGATCTCGCTCAGCGGCAATTCGTAGCGCTGCGCCTTGCCGTGCCACATGCCGGCGGTCTGGATCCCGGTGACCGCGTTCCAATAGGTCATCTTGCGGCCGGAATTCTCGCCCTGGCCGATCTTGACCGTCTGCGGCGCGTCGAAATAGACGATGACGACATGGGCGTCGTTCGGGCCGGTGCCGGCGTCACCTGTGTCGATGATCACGCGGTCGCCGATACGGCTGATCTTGATGGGCACACGCATGCCTTCGCCGTCACGGGCCATTCGGGCAAGCGCGCCGTCGACCTCACCGCGATTGGCGCCGTTGACATGCATCCGCCCGTTCAGGACGGCTTGCGGCGTATAGACGGAACGGCTGCTGAAATAGCGCATATAGTCATATTGCCGCTCGGTGTTTTCCTTGCGGCTCAGCGTGTCCTTCCAGCCGAGATAGTCCCAGTAATCGACGTGATAGGCGAGCGCGACAAGGTCTTGCCTGGTGGCGAGTTCGGCGAAGAACGCATCCGCCGGCGGGCAGGAACTGCAGCCTTGGCTGGTGAACAGTTCGACCACGCCGAGCGGCCGGTCGGGCTTTTCGGCCTGGGCCCTTTCGGGCTCGCTGGCAAGGCCAGCACCGGCAAAAGCCGAGAAGGCCAGCGTGAAGGCTGCCAGCCACAATGATCGTCGCGAGACCATGACCATTCCAATTCCCGCCGGTGGTGCCGGCTTTGTTCTGCTTTGCCCAAATATGTGGCAGAACGGGAAGTCAACGGGAAGTCACGTTGCGGTGAAATTTTACCGCGGCAATCGTGAGGTAAGGCCCCAATAGGAGAAGCCACTGCATTTCAAGGCGTGGTTCGATTCGGCGGCGGCATCATCCCCATGAGGCAGGTTCTCCTGACCCCTGTCAATCTCTATTGCGAGCGAACCGGCCTGGACTTTGGTCCGAGCCGGTCAATGCTTGGACGAACCTTGCCTTTATCGCAGCGGAACTGTGGGGTGGGAGTAGGGGAGTAG
>NZ_VFTI01000049.1:0-33390 GCF_006439515.1 Mesorhizobium sp. B3-2-1
GACATATGAGCGCAAGCGATCCGATCAAATCATCTTCAGCCAAAACCTTGCAAGCAGGGGGCCGTCCACATATGAGCTCAGTTCCACTGCGACGCAGTAGAACGGGGAAGCGCAGGAAGCCGCCGTTCGCAGGCCGGCATCACCTGAATATCGACAGGCCTCAAGGCGCGCAGGCTGATTGCGGCATCGATTCCAGCCGATAGACCTTGTCGTCCGACTTGGTCTTGCCGTCTGCGGCTTTCGAACACAGGTCGACAACCGCCAGGCTGCTGTTGGGATTGGCCAGCATGATGGTGCCGTGGGCGCCGCGCTTGAGGAAGATTTCCTTTTGCGCGATATCGCAGGAAAAATTGCTCATCTTCGAACTCGCAGCACAACGCCACTGGTCGGCTTCGCCCTGGCACGAATAGGTCTGCGTGATCTTGGCCCCCCTCTGCCGTGTGGCGATCGAGACGGCGATGTCGGCGCCGTCGGGCCAGTTCGTGACATCGCCCCCGGAGGCGAAGGAGGCCAGTTCCACCGGCCCGCGGAACACCCGGATCGACTGCGTCAGTTGGCCGGGATGCAAACTCATATGCGCCGCATCATAGTCGCGCCCGTAACAGAAGGCCTGGTCGGGTTTGAGCCGCTCGCGCAACGGCGCCCCGAGCGCCGGATCGATCGGATCGATGCGTGCGAACTCGGCCTTGCAGGTGGCAGCCGGCATTGGGTCGAGGCGGAAATTGTCGTCCTCCGACCCGAGCGCTTGCCTGTCGTATTCAGCCGAGCCGAGTTCCTCTTCCGAACCGGCATCGAGGTAAATATCAGGCGACAGATCGGACAGGATCAGCCTGCCCTTGTCGTCGACCTTCAGCGACGCCAGCGTGCGATCGCAATCCATGCCGCAGCGGATCGGGGCCGATTTGCCGTCCTCGGACTGGTGATTGCACCAGCCGCCGGCCCATTCCGGCGCCTTGGCACCGCGCACCGTGGTGGTGAGGAAGCCATTGTAGGACGTATCGGAATTCGCGCTCGGTTCCTCATTCGGACGTCTGACCGGATCACGGCCGTAGTAGAAGAAAATCCGCGCCACTTTCTGCTTCGGATGCGCCTTGAGGTGCGCCGCGTCATAGACCCGGCCGAAGCAGGCGTCCGCCCCTTTAGGGCTGAGTTCGGTGAGCTTGAGCGCATCATCGGCAAAAGCAGAACCCACAACTCCGCCAATCAGTGCGGCGCCGAACCCGGCGCTGGCGAGCGTCTTCCATTCACTGAACGCCACGTGACCCCCTCCTCCGCATCGACAGGACGTGGCGTCAATTTATGCTAGTATTGCGGCTTGAGCCACGCAAATCGCGGGAAGCCGGCAAGCCAGGAAGGGGACGCCATGCGCCGACGTGACATGTTCCAGGCGGCCCTCGCCGGAGTTGGAACCCTTCTCGGCCTGCGGGCGGTACAGGCGGCAACCACCGAGCCTGCCAGGCGGAAGGTCGCCTACCACCTCAGCGACCTCGACAAGGTCAATTTCGTGCTCGGCAACATCAAGAACCACTATGACGGCACCGGCGGCAACGTCGATATCGCGCTGGTCGTGCATGGTCCGGCCCTTGCCGCCTTCAAGTCGAAGGGCATATCGGCGGCGATTTCGGGGCGCTTTACCGGTCTTGTCCAGCAAGGGCTTGACCCGCACGCCTGCGGCAACACCATGCACGGCATGGACATTACGCTCGCCGATCTGCTCGACGGATTCCATGCCGCCGACAAGGGCGGCGTCGTCAAGCTCGCCGAATTGCAAAGCCAGGGCTATCTCTATCTCAGGCCTTGAAGCGGCAATGACTTGAATGCAAGGGTGGCAAGACCCGCCAAGATATCGGAAATCCCCGGAGGAACAGCAGTGCCAGAGACAGCCCTTGGTCTTGTCATCCCCGATCTCGCCGGCAAGGCGGTGTTGGTCACCGGCGCCTCGACCGGCATCGGCGCAGCGCTCGCGCTCGCCTATGCCGAGCAGAAATGCAAAGTGGCGCTGCACTATAATTCCAGCCGCGACGCCGCCGAAAAACTCGGCCGGATCCTTGGCGACGGCGGCGCCGAGGTCTTCCTCGTCCAGGGCGATTTTTCTCTTCCCGCCGATGTCGAACGCGTCGTCGAGGACAGCGCGCGACATTTCGGCCGCCTCGACGGGCTCGTCAACAATGCCGGCGGCATGCTCGGCCGCGTACCCTATGCCGAGCAGACCGAGGCGCATTACGACGCGGTGATGGATCTCAACGCACGCTCGGTGCTGACCGCCTCGCGTAAGGCGATCCCGTGGCTGAAAAAACAGGGCGGCTTCATCGTCAACACCTCGTCCATCTCCGCGCGCAATGGTGCAGGCGGCGGCGCCGGCCTTTATGGCTCGGCCAAGGCCTTCGTCTCCAACGTCACACGCGGCATGGCCAAGGAACTGATCGGCTTCGGCATCCGCGTCAACGCCGTGGCGCCAGGTACCATCCTCACCCCCTTCCACGAACGCTATTCGACCGACGAGCAGATCAAGGGCATGGTCGCCACCATTCCGCAGGGCCGCGCCGGCACGGCGCAAGATTGCGTCGGCGCCTATCTGTTCCTCTCATCGGACCTGTTGAGCGGCTACATCACCGGCCAGGTGATCGAGGTCAATGGCGGCCAGTTGATGCCTTGACCGGCGATCGGCATACTAAACACACTCCTTTCGCGCCAACCCAGGGGACGAGGACATGTACGGACTGATCGGCAAGATGCGGGCGGCGCGCGGCCAACGCGACGCTGTCATGACTGTGCTGCGCGAGAGCACCGGCGCCCTGCCCGGCTGCCTGAGCTATATCATCGCCACCGACCCGGCCGACGCCGACGCGATCTGGGTGACCGAAGTGTGGACCGATCAGGCAAGCCACAAGGCATCCCTGCAGCTACCGGAAGTCCAGGCGGCCATCGCCAAGGCACGCCCCTTAATCGGCGGCTTCGAGTTCCAGGTGGAGACCCACCCGGTCGGCGGCTTCGGCCTGGCTGAAGCCAAAACGGGCTGAGGTGGGCGGGCGGCGCGATGCAGACCGTTAACATTAGCGATGCGAAGGCCAATCTTTCACGTCTCGTTGACCTGGCCGCCAAAGGCGAGCCATTCATCATCGCCAGGGCTGGCAAACCATTGGTCAAAGTCATGCCTCTCGATCCATCGCCCCCGGCACAGGCGCGACGGGTTGGCTTTATGGCTGGCCAGTTTTCCGTACCCGACCATTTCGATCGCATAGGCGGTGGAGAGATCGAGCACTTGTTCGGCACGGATACCTAGAAGCTGTCGCTTTTTTCGACGCGGGCGGGTTCGCATTCCTTGCCGCCCGGTCTAAGACCAGAGCATGGATTCCGAGGCCGAGCAGCCATATCCCGACCAGCCCGCCATCGAGCGCATGGAGCGGCTGAGCAAGCCATGGCAATGGTTGATCCTGCTGGTCATCTCCACCCTGTTTGCCGGTGCGCTGGAACTCGCGGCCCTGCCGGCGGCACTGCTGATCGGACCAATGCTGGCAGCCATCATCGCCGGCACCAATGGCGCCACTGTGCGGGTGCCGCGCCTTCTGTTCGGCTCCGCCCAGGCTGTCGTCGGCTGCCTCGTCGCGGCTTCGATCTCGGCCGATATCTTTGCGGTCTTCTACAAGGAATGGCCGCTGTTCCTCGGCGTGGTGATCGCCACCGTCGCGGCCTCGAGCCTGCTTGGCTGGCTGATCAGCCGCTGGCGCATCCTGCCCGGCACTACCGCCGTCTGGGGCTCTTCGCCGGGGGCCGCTACTGCCATGGTGCTGATGGCCGGCGCCTTTGGCGCCGACCAGCGCCTTGTCGCCTTCATGCAGTATCTGCGCGTCATCTTCGTTTCGATGACGGCGGCCCTCGTTGCCAAGATGTGGGTCGACACCTCGGGCATCGAGGTCCCGCCCATCGACTGGTTCCCGGCGATCGATCCGCAGCCCTTCGCCGCCACCATCGGCATGGCAATCGTCGGCGGCCTGGCGGGTAGGCTTTGCCGGCTGCCCTCGCCTTTCTTCCTTGGCAGCTTCATCTTCGGCACCGTGATCCATCTTGGCCTCGGGGTGCCGATGCAATTGCCGCAATGGCTGCTGGCGATCAGTTACGCTATGGTCGGCTGGTCGATCGGCCTGAACTTCACCAGACCGATCCTACGCCATGCGGCACGCGCCCTGCCGCAGATCATCGCTTCGATCGTCGCGCTGATCGCCTTTTGCGGCGGCCTTGCGTTCCTCCTCAGCCATCTCGCCGGCGTCGACCCGCTGACCGCCTATCTGGCGACCAGCCCCGGCGGCATGGACAGCGTCGCCATCATCGCCGCCGCGGCGCGGAACGTCGACATCTCCTTCGTCATGGCGCTGCAGTCGGCGCGTTTCCTGGTCGTGCTGCTTGTCGGCCCGAGCATCGCGCGGCTGGTGGCCAGAAGCATCAGGGAGTGAAAGCGCAGCAGCGTGCGATCCTATCGCGCCGCAAGGCGTTCGGGCAGGAAATCGACGAAGACGCGCACCTTTGGCGACAGATGGCGATTGGAGGGCCACAGCATCCGGAACTGGCCACGGCCATCGACATGATCGTCCAGTACGGTGCGCAGCCTGTCCTCGCGCAGCGCCTCGCGCACCAGGAAATCGGGCATGCAGGCGATGCCGAGGCCGGCGATCGTGGCGCCCTTCAAGGCTTCCATGTTGTTGCACGTCAGCATCGAACGGATCAGCGGTTGGGCGCTCCCGGTAATGAACGGCCAGTCCAGCAGCCTGCCGCTGTTGAGATAGCGGAAGTTTATGCCGAAATGCCGGATGAGATCCGCCGGCACGCGGGGTATGCCATGGCGATCGAGATAGGAAGGCGCCGCGCACAGCAGCATGCGAAAGGGCGCAATGGGCTTCGACACCAATCGTGAATCGGGCAGCTCGCCGCTGCGGATCGCGACGTCGATGCCTTCCTCGATGACGTCGACGATCCGGTCGTTGAAATCGATATCGAGCTCGATCTCGGGATAGCGCGCCATGAACTCCGACAGCACCGACAGCAAAAGGTGATAGGTGACGATCGGGGTCGAGACGCGCAGCCGCCCACGCGGCGTCTCCCTTGTCCGCGACAGCATCGCCTCGGCATCGTCGATGTCGTCGAGGATACGCCGCACGCGCTCGTTGAACAGCTTGCCCTCCTCCGTCAGGCCGATCCGCCGCGTGGAGCGCTGCAGCAGCCGCACGCCGAGCTCCTGTTCGAGCCGCGCGACACTTTTTCCGACTGCGGAAGCGGAGATGCCGAGCGCCCGGCCGGCGGCGACGAAGCTGCCGAATTCGGCGGTACGGGCGAAGGCCAGAAGGCCGCTGAGGCGATCCATCAAACTGCTCCATTCGAGCGTTTCAGTCCGTTATGTCGAGATATTTAATACCATTTTTCCGGAGCCGTCGCCGACCTATCTTGGTCCGCATGACCGGCGCCGCGATAGCGCGGCATGCCGGCGCAGACTGCTCAGACAGGAAAACCCATGACTTTGAAGATCACCGTCGGCCCGGCCGAGAGATGGCTCGTGCTCTTGTCCGTATGCCTTGCCGCCATGACGATGCCACTGACCTTCACCGGGCCGGCCGTTGCGCTTTCCCGCATCGCGGCTGATCTCGGCGGCAGCCCGATCGCGCTCAATTGGGTGACCAACGCTTTCATGCTGACCTTCGCCGCCAGCCTGATGGCGGCGGGCGCTCTGGCTGACAATCATGGCCGCAAGCGGACCTTCCTCGTCGGTCTCGCCCTCTACATCCTCGCTTCGCTCGCCGCGATGCTGGCGCCCGACATCGCCTGGTTCGACATATTCAGGGCCGCGCAAGGGCTCGGCAGTGCCTTGGCCTTCGCCGGCGGCGCCTCCGCACTTGCCCAGGAATTCGAGGGACCATTGCGGTTGCGCGCCTTCTCCTTCCTCGGCACCAGTTTCGGCATCGGGCTGGCCTTCGGCCCGATCGCCTCCGGCCTGCTCATCGCCGCATTCGGCTGGCGGTCGATCTTTGTTCTGGTCGTGGCACTCGCGGTTGCCTCGGCAATCCTCGGCCTGCGCACGATCAGGGAATCGCGTGACCCGGATGCGACCGGCCTCGACTGGGCGGGCGCCGGCACCTTCACCATCGCGCTGGCCTCGCTGACCTATGGCGTGCTGCAGGCGCCGCAGAGCGGCTGGGCCGATCCGTTGGTGGCAACGCTTCTCGGCATCGCCTTCCTTTGCTTTGTGCTGTTCGTCGTCGTCGAGCGGCGCGCGCGGCGGCCGATGCTCGATCTCACCCTGTTTCGTTATCCGCGCTTCGTCGGCGTCCAGTTTCTGGCGGCGGCGCCCGCCTATGGCTTCGTCGTCCTGCTTGTGCTTTTGCCGATCCGCTTCATCGGCATCGAGGGGATGAGCGAGATCAAGGCCGGGCAATTGATGATCTGCCTCTCCGGGCCACTGCTGGTCCTGCCCCTGCTCGCCGGCCAATTGGCACGCTGGATCGCCCCGGCCACGATCTGCGGCGTGGGACTGCTCGTCGCGGCGGCCGGTTTGGTCTGGCTGAGCCTGACGCCATCGATCGGCGTCGCGCTGGTCGCGCCGCTGATCCTGATCGGCGCCGGCATCGCCTTGCCCTGGGGATTGATGGACGGGCTCGCCGTCAGCGTGGTGCCGACGGAGCGCGCCGGCATGGCGGTCGGCTTCTTCAACACCACGCGTGTTGCTTGCGAGGGCGTGGCGCTGGCCATCGTCATGGCGACGCTGTCAGGCTTCACTGCAGCGCAGCTCGCCGCTCGAGGTGCTGCGCCTTCCAGCGATGCGGGCGCCGCGGCACAATTGCTGGTGACCGGCAATGTCGGCGCAACCGCACAACATTTGCCGATAGCCAGCGCCACCGTTCTCGTCGAGGCCTACGAAACGGCTTTCGACAGGCTGCTGATCGTACTGGCGGCAATCACCGTCGTCACCGCCCTCGTCGTCTTTCTCGGCCTGCGTCGCGGATCGGAGGCGGAACGTGATGTCGTCCCGCTGCCGGCCTGCCAGGAAGGGTAGGCATCAGCCATTCGCAGGCCAGCTGGATATCAATGCACCTTACAGCATGTCGCGTCGAATAGTATTCGCGCGACCTGCTGTAAGCTTCTGATTTTATGCATGTCGTGGTCCCGGAACCGAGGACACTTCCGGGCGACATGCATTAGTCCAGCCTGTGCATCAGATCGTCATCCAGCCAGCGGCCGAAGAAATAGGTCAGTTGCTTGTGCCACCACGGCCAGTCATGGCTGACGTCGCCACCCCAATAATCGACCCAGGCGGGAATGGACTTGTCGCGCAGGATCTGTTCCAGCTGGCGCGTCTCGACCAGCATGCGCTCCTCCCAGGCGCCCTGCCCGCAGCAGAAGATCAGCCTCAGTGTCTTCAGCCGCGCCAGCAGTTTCGGGTCGACGATCCCGGGCAGGTAATCGAGCGGCGAGTTGTAGAAGATGTCGCCGTCGAGCGCCTTGCCGAAGAAATCGCGCGCCGAATAGACCCCCGACAGCGAGATGACGCCGCTGGCGAGTTCGGGAAAACGGAAGACGAAGTTGGAGGAATGATAGCCGCCCATCGAACAGCCTGAAAACAGCGGCTTCAGCCGCCGTCCGCCGTTGGCTTGCGCGGCGGTTTCCAGAAATTCCGGCAGCGCCTCCTCGCGCACGTAGCGGAAATAGGCCTCGTGGCGGGCGATACGGTGCGCGGCATCGACATGGCTGGCGAAGAAGGATTCCGAATCGATGCCGTCGACGGTGAACAGCTGGATGCGGCCGGTGTCGATGAACTCGGCCAGCGCCCCCACCCCGCCGGAATCTTCGAACTGGTAGAACCTGCCCTGCGAGGTCGGGAACACCACGACAGGCCGGCCGGCATGGCCGTAGCGCTTGTACTCCATGTCGCGGCCGAGGTTGCGGGCGAAGGCCTTGTGATAGGAAATGTCCATGGCTTCAAGCCTTTTCCGCGTGAATATAGGCCACCGCCTCGCGCAGTTCCGCCTGGTCCTTCGAGCGCATCTGGTAGGCGTAGTTCCCCATGGCGCGGCTGAAAACCTCTTCTATTGGCTGATGATGGACGATCTTGTCGCCGTGCGCGGCTAGCACGTCCGCATGGCTGTGCAAATAGTCGAGATGGCGCTTGCGGCTGGCATAGGCGGTGAAATACTTGCCCTCATAGGGGCCGCCGGCGGCGTCCTTGACCACCATGTCCGCCCATGCCGCGTAGACATCGATGTCGAACGTGTAGTTGATCGCGTCGGTCATCCAGGCGCCGGGCGGGCGCATGTTGACCTCCAGCGCGATGATGCGGTCGTCCCTGGTCTCGAACAGCTCGATGTGGAAAAAGCGCTCGCGCACGTCGAACGCCTTCAGGATCTTGCAGCCGGCCTCCTCGACGACAGGCCTGATCCGAGGAAAGCAGGTATAGCTCATGTGGCGGTCCTTGTTGACCACGTCCATGACGCTCTGATCGTAGCGATGGCTGGCCGCCAGCACCACCTCGCCGTCGCGGTTGACCAGCCCGTCATAAGTCACCACCAGCCCCTCGATGAACTGCTCCATGACGAAGGTCACGTCCTCCGGCTTGTCCCGGAAGAACTGGTCGAGCTCTTTCGCATTGGAGATCTTGAACGTGTTCGAAGCGCCGGAGCCTGAATCCGGTTTGACCACGACGGGATAGCCGACGCGGCGGATGAAGGTCATGGCGCCGGCCCGGTCGGAGCATTTGCGCTGCGCGATGGTCTCGACGCCGCTCTTGCGGAAGAAGGCGCGCATGCGGCTCTTGCGCTTCAGGTTCTTCACGAAATCGAGCTTGGTGCCGTAGATGTTGAAGTCGGTGCGAATGTTGGCTTCCAGTTCCAGCCAGTGCTCGTTGAGCGATTCGAACCGGTCGATGCGGCCCCATTTGTGGATGAAATGGCCGATCGCCCGGAGCACTGCGTCATAGTCCTCCATGTCGGCGATACGGTAGTATTCGGAAAGGGATGCCTTCAGCTTGCCATCGAGCGCATCGAACGGCACGTCGCCAATTCCGAGCACGGTCGCGCCGGCCTTCTTCAGCCGGTCGCAGAAATCGGCGCCATTGGCGGGAAAATGCGGCGAGAAGAACACGAAATTCATAGACGACCCCCTGCCGGCGGCACCCCGCCACCGTTCAACTCTGGCCCATTTGCAGCGTATGGGGAAGAGCACCCGCCCAGGGATAAAATTCGACGGGGCCGGCCCCGCTTGCCTCAAACAGGCCGCTCCTGTATGAGAGCGGCCATGAACATGCGCGCCACCATCGCTTCCCGTCAGACCGGCTTTGCCGGCAAGACCGTGCGCGCGCTTGCCTCGACCCTGCTTCTTCTCGGCCTTATCGGCGATCGCCGGGTTCGCTGAAGGAGCGCCCGGCGGTCGAACCGCCGCGCAAGCGCATGCTCCTTGGCAATTCACATCAAGCGAACGAAATTCTGGTATAGGCGCCGCTTGGCACCACATCCGCCTGAAGGGCGGACCCGCCGGCCGCCGGGAGAAACGACGATGAACGCACGAGAAGAAATCCGCCATGATGCCGCGGTAGCCGGCAAGGAAATGGAACCAATCCGGGGCATGCCGGACGCGGCCCGAAAATATCAGCCCTACCCTACCGTCGGCCTCACCGACCGGACCTGGCCCTCGAAGGTCATCGACAAGGCGCCCATCTGGTGCTCGGTCGACCTGCGCGACGGCAACCAGGCGCTGATCGATCCGATGGGCCACGAGCGCAAGGCGCGCATGTTCGGCCTGCTGCTCGACATGGGCTTCAAGGAGATCGAGATCGGCTTCCCGTCGGCTTCGCAGACCGATTTCGACTTCGCCCGCTGGTGCATCGAGGAAGGCAACGTTCCCGCCGACGTGTCGTTGCAGGTGCTGGTGCAGTGCCGTCCCGAACTGATCAGCCGCACCTTCGAGGCGCTGAAGGGCGCCACCAACCCGATCGTGCATTTCTACAACTCGACCAGCGAATTGCAGCGCCGCGTCGTCTTCGAGAAGGATGTCGGCGGCATCAAGCGCATCGCCACCGACGCCGCCAAGATGATCACCGACATGGCGGCCAAGGCCGGCGGCGGCTATCGCTTCGAATATTCGCCGGAGAGCTTCACCGGCACCGAACTCGAGGTCGCGCTGGAGATTTGCAACGCCGTCACCGAGATCGTCAGGCCGACCCCTGACAACAAGCTGATCATCAACCTGCCGTCGACGGTCGAGATGTCGACGCCCAACATCTATGCCGACCGCATCGAATGGATGTGCCGCAACCTCGACAACCGCGAAAACCTGATCATCTCGCTGCATCCACACAATGATCGCGGCACCGGCATCGCCACCACCGAACTCGGCCTGATGGCCGGGGCCGACCGCGTCGAAGGCACGCTGTTCGGCAATGGCGAGCGCACCGGCAATGTCGACATCGTCACGCTGGCGCTCAACATGTACACGCAAGGCGTCGATCCGGGCATCGACTGCTCCGACATCAACCGGATGAAGGACGTCTACGAATATTCGAACCAGCTGAAGATTCCCGAGCGCCATCCCTATGTCGGCGAACTCGTCTACACCGCCTTTTCCGGCTCGCACCAGGACGCCATCAACAAGGGCATGAAGGCCTTGAAGAAGGCCAACACGCCGCACTGGGAAGTGCCCTACCTGCCGATCGATCCCGCCGATGTCGGCCGCAGCTACGAGGCCATCATCCGCATCAACTCGCAATCGGGCAAGGGCGGCATCGCCTATGTGCTGCAGGCCGATTACGGCCTCAATCTGCCGCGCAACCTGCAGATCGAGTTCAGCCAGGCGATCCAGGCGATCACCGACGCCGAAGGCAAGGAAGTACCGGCAAAACGTATTCATGACCGCTTCCTCGAAACCTATGTCGACCAGCCGGGCGCCCGGCTGAAGTTCCTCGACCATCACACCTATCCCGACACCGAGGTGAAGGGCCGGCGCGTGGTCGAGGCGGTCATCCTCGACAATGGCAAGGAAATGACGATCTCCGGCACCGGCACCGGCCCGATCGACGGCTTCGTCGACGCGCTGTCGCGCCATGTCGGCGTCGAGATGTCGGTGCTCGATTATTCCGAGCATTCGATGCAGCGCGGTTCGAATGCGTCGGCCATCTCCTATGTCGAGATGGAGTATCCCGGCGGCAAGCTGTTCGGCGCCGGCATCAACACCAACATCGTCGCTGCCTCGCTGGAAGCGGTGACGTCAGCGGCCAACCGTATCGTCGGTCACAAGGCGCGATAACATCGGCGGTCGGCGGCGCGAAGGCAGAAGTAGCTTCCTCGCGCCGCCATTTTTCAAGCCCGAACAAGGCTTTGGCCTCGACTGGCTGATGATGACTCCCAAGACCATTGCGTGGCCGACACCGACCGTGTCGTTAACCACCGGAAAAATATCCAGTGAGGTACGCGATCACATAATGCGTGTATACTTGTATGGCGGTGTGGGCATTATATGATCCGTGCCTTAACCTGTGCCGACTTCGAGAGGATCGACACTTGCAGCATGCCACGCCTGCCGCCCCCGCAGTGCGCGAAACATTGGAGCGACTGCTTGCCAGCGAAACGTTCGGAAGATCCGAACGGGCACGCAAGCTGCTGCGTTATCTTGTCGAGCGCGAACAGGCAGGCGAAGCCGACAGGCTCAAGGGCTTTTCTATCGCCATGGATGTCTTCGGCAAGGATGGCGATTTCGATCCTTCGACCGACGCGGTGGTGCGGGTTCAGGCCGGCCGGCTGCGTGACTTGCTGCAGCTATATTTCGCCAATGAAGGTGTTGCCGAGCCTGTCCGCATAGCCATTCCGCGCGGCGGCTATGTCCCGGCCTATGAGCTCAACGCAATCCGCTTGCCGGAGACGTCCCAACCCGCCATCCAGAACGGAGCGGCGGCGGCTCCATCGGCGCAACGCGGCACCGCCGAAAGTGCCATTCCGGCCGCTACTTTGCCGGCACCGATGGTCGCGCCGGCGCCGTCGGTGGCACGTCACCTCGGATTCTTCTGGATGGCGATCGCCGTCGTCATCGCCATGCTCGGCGTCTTGATCTTGCGTCAGGGCGGCGGTGCGCTGTTGGCAGGCGGCGACCTTGCGGCCACGCTCGAGACCGCGGGCCTGACCGACAGCGTCGCGTCGTCCCCCGCCAGCGAGGCCTTGCCGCTCGTCTACATCGCCGTCAAGGCCAGTGGCACGGATGCCAGCCGTGTCGCCGCATCGCTGCGCGCCGGCTTGAGCAGCTTCGATACGATCGACTTCATCGGTCGCAACACGGTCGACACGACCGATCCGGCCACCAATGCCACGAGCTTCATCTTCGATATTCTGCCTGGGCCGGATACCGGTGACATCACGATCGAACTGCAGAGCGTGGCGACCGGACGGGTGCTTTTGTCGCGCAATCTGACCGCCGCCGACAGCGCGCCGACCGCCGTCGAGAACAGTATAGCCGGCATCTTGACGTCCGCTCTCCCTGCTTCCGGCACGATCTACGGCTATCTCGAACAAAGCGGCATTCAGACCGCCCTCACGCAGTGCCTGACGCTCAACGACAAATATTATCTCGACCAGAACGCGAGGACCCACGAGGACGCCTATCGCTGCCTCGAAACCCTCGCCGAAAACGGTGCCAAGTCACCGCTGGTCTATTCGGAACTCGCCTCGCTCCACCTGGAGGCCGTGAGTGACCACTACGCCTATCCGCCGGATGCCACCATCGAGAAGGCGATGACATTCGCCCACCGCGCCGTGCAGATGGGACCGACCAGCCCTTATGCGCATCGCTCTTACGGCTACATCAATTCCCGTCTTGGCAATGCCGACGAGGCGCTGCGCTGGATGCGCAAGGCCTATGACCTCAATCGCTACGATCTCGCCATGGCCGCCGCTTATGGCTACGGTCTGATTTTCGCCGGCCGGTATGCCGACGGGACGCCGATCCTGGCCCAGGCGGTGGATGCCTCCAGCGGCCATCCGACATGGTGGGATTTTGGACTTTTCGCCGGCGAACTTATGCTTGGCGACACGAACAAGGCCGCGATCGCCAGTTCTTCTCTCAGAACAACCGCAACGAAGTCGCACTATCTTGCCGCCCGGCTGATCGGCGCCAAGATCGCCGGTCGGGACAATCTGGCGCGCAGGCTGCTCGACGAACTGACCGCCAAATTTCCGAAATTCGCCGCCAACCCGCGCGCGACCTTCATAGACCGAAAATATCCGGCCGATCTGACCGAGCGCTTGGTCGGCGCGTTACGCGCCGCCGGACTCGGCAGCGCAGGCTAACGCCAAGCAATATCGACGGCGCTGAGCATTGTCGATTTCGCACGCACCGATCATCGAATATCGGTTAGCCGGCGAGTTCTGTCATCAACCGTACAAATCGCGAAAATTTTACTGGCCATCGCGCAGGACGAGGCGCAATCCAGCCACAATTGATCGTGGTCTCGCGTTTCTCATTGCCCTGCAACAAGTCCCCAGCTTCATGATTTCATCACTTCATGCCACCGAACAAGGTGCCGGTTCGAAGAGCATCGTTCTACTGCATGGTTTCGGCGGCTGCCATGATATTTGGCACGAAGTGGTCCCGTCGCTGTCGCCTGCCGCACGCACACTCGCTTATGATTTGCCCGGACACGGGCTGTCGCTCGATTTCCCCGGTGCCGGCCCGGCCAAGGTGGCGGCGAAGGCCGTCCTCGCCGATCTCACCGCACGATCGGTAAGGCGCGTTCATCTGGTGGGCCACTCGATGGGCGGCGCGGTGGCGACGCTGATGGCGCTGGCCGAGCCCGAGAGGGTGGCGTCGCTAACGCTTCTGGCGCCTGGCGGCTTCGGCCCCGAGATCAACGGCCCGCTGTTGCGCCGCTTTGCCGCCGCGAGGGACCCATCCGACATCCGGGCGTGCCTCGTCGCGATGTCGGGACCACTGACGCGACCCGTCGATCACACCGTGGACGCCCTTGGGGACATGCGCAGGCGACCCGGCCAGATGGAGAAACTCGTAGAGATTGCTGCCGCCATGACCAGCGACGACCGGCAGGGCGTCATCCCGCGCGACCGGTTGGACACACTGACCATGCCGGTGATGGTGGTATGGGGCAGCGACGACTCCGTGCTGCCCTTTACCCAAACGGATAATCTCCCCGCGCGATTTCACGTGCACCACGTGCTGGGGGCTGGCCATATGCTGATCGAGGAGGCGCCCGATCTGGTCGCCACGATCATCCGGCGCAACATGAACCGCCGCGCCAGGCCCTTGCGCCCGAAACTCGCCGCGACCGGCTGACACTTCCCGCGCGACGCCGCCTTCATCGCGCCAGTGCATTTTGCCGGCGGCTGTGTTAACTGCGTGTTAACCAACCCCGCGAGGCAGACGCCGATGAAGGACGCAGGCGAGAAGATCGATCCGTCAAGCAAACTGTCCGATGCCATCCGTGACGTGAAGAACGCCTTCGCTGACCGCGACGATGTCGTCGTCGACATGCGCGAGGCGCACCGCATGCGCCTCGACCTCCTGGCAGCGGACCTCGCGCCCGTCTTTGCCGATGTTCCAGCCGACATGGACAATTTCGACTTTGTGGTCTCCTCGGGGCTACAGCCGCGCCTGTGGATCGACGCCGTCAGCCATGTCGCGATGGGGCGCGACCGCCGCACCTACCGCTTCCTCAAGGACACCCGTGTTGGCCGTGTCGTGCTTGCCGAATCGACCGAGATGAAGCCGGTCGCCGATTCCGTGACGCGTTATGTCGCCGAGCGCATCGTCGAGCGCCAGAGGATGATGGAAGGTGGCGTCGAGCCGGCGGTCGCCGGCATGAGACGCGCCGAGGTCGCGGAAGCCGAGCCGCCGCTGCGAGCGTCGACGCAAGGCAAGGGCTGGTCGGCCTTCCTGTCCGGCCTTGGGCTGATCGCCGCCGGCGGACTGGTTGGCCTCGCGGTGTCCGCCGCGGTCTTTTGGGACCGCCTCGCCGCCATGGTTCTCAACTGGCGGCCATAGCCTCGCCGGCTTCGACACCGAGTTCCAGGGTCTGCAGGTCGGAAGGCGGTATGGACGGTCCGGTCAGGCCGCGCCGCGTCAGCCGGATGCGCCAGTCCCCCTTTTCGCCGTCAATCTCGAACAGATTGTACTGCGCGGCGGGTTGTTTGCCGCCCGGCGCCTGGCCGGCGGCGGCGACGCCGACGACTGGGACCTTTACACCGCGAAGCCCGATCTGGAATAGCGACGGCAGATGCGAATGGCCGTGCAGCACAAGCTCGGCGCCATGGCGACGGATGATCTTGTGGAAGCGGGCGATGCCGAACAGCCGCTTGTGCTGGGAAACGGCGCCCCGCACCGGCGGGTGATGGATCATGATCACGCGGAACAGCCCTTGCTTCGCCGTGCTCTCGAGGATCTTGCCGAGCCGCTCCGCCTGCCCCTCCATGAAGAAACCATTGGCCATGAAGGGCGCCGTGGCGCGCGCCGTCGAGACGCCGATCAGCGCGACATTGCCGCGCACGCGCACATACGGAAAGGCATTGCGATCGACCGGCGTGTTGACACCGTCGCCGCTCATCCACGCCGCCCACGACCGGCAGATCTTGTCGAAGGCACCGGGCACATAGGCATCATGGTTTCCCGGCACGACCGAAACGTCATGCGGTGGCCCCAGCGTCTCGAGCCAGTGTTTGGCCATTTCGATCTCGCCGTCTAGCGCCAGGTTGACGAGGTCGCCGGTGACGGCGAGATGGTCCGGGTTTTGCGCCTTGATGTCGGCGACGATGGCGTCGATGACGGCATCGTGCATGTGGCGGCGGCGATTGCGCTGCCAGTTGACGTAGCCGAGCACGCGCTTGGACGCGAGATCGCGATAGGATACATCGGGGAGCGGCCCCAGATGGACATCGGAAATATGCGCGAGCTTGAACATTCCTCCTTCATAGGCGACGCGCGCGCCCCTTTCCACCCACGGTTTCGCGACTGATGGCGAGCGACGACGAGGTTCCGTTCCGCCAGACTGGCTGGCCGGGTTTGAGGGCCCGCCTGTTCCATCTCTATTTCGTGCTGCGGCGGCCGATGACGCTCGGTGTGCGCGGCCTGATCCACGATGGCGCCACCAATTCCGTCTTCCTCATTCGCCACACCTATGTGCCTGGCTGGCAGCTCCCCGGCGGCGGTGTCGAGGCTGGCGAGATAATGGCCGACGCGCTGGCGCGCGAACTGGCCGAGGAAGGCAACATCGCGCTGACCGCGCCACCGGTTTTCAAATCGATGCATTTGAACCGCCGCTCGAGCCGGCGCGACCATGTCGGCTTCTATCTCATCGAAAATTTCAGCCAGACCGCGCCGAAACTGCCCGACCGTGAAATCGCCGAGGCCGGCTTCTTCCCGCTCGATCGCTTGCCGGAAGGCACGACACCGGCAACGCTGCGGCGGATTGCCGAGGTCTTCGGCAACATGCCAGCATCGCCCTATTGGTAGTCAGGCAGCCGCCTTCCCGAACCGCGCTCGATCGTGCGGCGCGCCATAGTCGAGCTCCGGTCCCACCGGCACGATCCGTTTCGGATTGATCGTCTCGTGACTGCGATAGTAATGCGCCTTGATGTGGTGCAGGCTGACCGTGTCGGCGACACCAGGCACGGAATAGAGATCGCGCAGATAATTCGACAGGTTCGGATAGTCGGCGATACGGCGCATATTGCACTTGAAGTGGCCGACATAGACCGGATCGAAGCGCACCAGAGTGGTGAACAGCCGCCAGTCGGCCTCGGTGATGCGGTCACCAACCAGATAGCGTTGCCTGGAAAGGCGATCCTCCAGCGCATCGAGCGTCGAAAACAACTCGCCGAACGCTTCCTCATAGGCGGTTTGCGTGGTGGCGAAGCCGGCGCGATAGACGCCGTTGTTGACGTTTGAATAAACCGGCGTGTTGACCGCGTCGATCTCGCCACGCAGGGCATGCGGATAGAAATCGAGGCTTGCGTCGCCCCATTCGTCGAAGGCGGAATTGAGCATCCGGATGATCTCGGAGGATTCGTTGGAGACGATGGTCCGCTCTTTTTTGTCCCACAGCACCGGCACGCTTACCCGGCCGGAATAGGCGGGATCGGCCTTGGTGTAGATCTGATGCAGGAAATCGAGGCCATAGAGCGCGTCGCCGGTGCCGCCGTCCTGCGCCAGGAAGGTCCAACCATCAGCGCCCAGGAAGTGATGGACCACGGACACCGAAATGACGTCTTCGAGCTTTTTCAGCGCCCGAAAGATCAGCGTCCGGTGCGCCCACGGACACGCAAGCGAGACATAGAGGTGATAGCGGCCGGGCTCCGCCTTGAAGCCGCGGCTGCGGCCCTCGGCCGGCGTTCCGTCGCGGGTGATCCAGTCGCGCCATTGCGATTGCGCCCGCACGAATTTGCCGCCGCTGTTCTTGGTTGTGGACGGACGCTCCTGCCATTTGCCATCGACCAGCAATCCCATGGGGTCTCCTTTTCGCGCTCGAACTTCATGTAGGGCGCGAGGCGGCAGGGTGGAAATCCTTCGCGACTGAACAGATCGTCAATCGGCAGGGCCAGCGAACGGGTCGATTGCGGCGGCGCAAAATTGGTGCTAGCGGACACTCCGCATGTTCGACTTTGCTTTGATCCGGTTTGACCGACGACGAAAGGGCGCCCGCGCTTGATGAAGCGCTGACTGGCGAATGCTGCCGTTTGCAGCAACCTTTCCTCCTCTACCGGAACGCAACGACCATGAGCCTTGCCGACGTGAAATACCTGCCGGAAACCCCGGCGCACGATCCTGAAATCGAAGCCATCAACGACGAAGCCTTCGGGCCTGGCCGTTTCGTGCTGGCCGCCTACAAGATCCGCGAGGCCGGCGGTCACGAGCGCGCCCTGTCCTTTGTCGCGGTCGACGGCGACCTCGTCGTCGCCTCGGTGCGCATGACGCGCATAGCGGCCGGTGCCGGCCGGGCGTTGATGCTCGGGCCGCTCGCGGTACGGCCGACCTTCAAGAATCTCGGCATCGGCCGCCGGCTGGTGGCAATCGCGCTGGAGGCGGCCGCCAAGGCCGGTGCACCCGCCGTGATGCTGGTCGGCGACGAGCCCTATTACGGGCCGCTCGGATTCAAGCGCATTCCGCGCGGCCAGATTTCGATGCCGCGGCCTGTCGACTTCGACCGCCTTTTGTCGCATGAGATCATACCGGGCGCGGTTGCCAGGCTTTCGGGCGAGGTCGGTCACGCCAGCCAGGCCAGGATTGCCGAGCACGTCTAGCGATGGCTTGACCTGGCCCGTCGATCCGGGCCTGATCCGTCCCTATTTTCATAGCAAAGCCATTCTCACAGGAGGGATGACGCGATGAACCCCAACGGCCAGATCGCGATCGTGACCGGCGGCGGCTCCGGCCTTGGCGAGGCAACAGCGCGCGCGCTTGCCGCCAAGGGAGCCCGCGTCGCCATCCTCGACGTCGGCATGGAGCGCGCGGCCAAGGTTTCGGCCGAGATCGGCGGCATCGCCGTCCAGTGCGACGTCGCGAGTGCCGACAGTGGCGCCGCCGCCCTCGCCGATGTCGCCGCCAAGCTGGGCGAGCCGCGCATCCTGGTCAATTGCGCCGGCATCGCCATTGGCGTGAAGACGATCGGCAAGGATGGACCCCATCCACTCGACCAATACCGCAAGGTGATCGAAGTCAATCTGATCGGCACCTTCAACATGATCCGCCTGGTTGCCGACCGCGCCGCGAAACTCGAGCCGCTGCAGGGTGGTGAGCGGGGCGTCATCGTCAACACCGCCTCGGTCGCCGCCTATGACGGCCAGATCGGCCAGGCGGCCTATTCCGCCTCCAAGGGCGGCGTGGTCGGCATGACGCTGCCGGTGGCGCGTGATCTTGCCCGTTCCGGCATCCGGGTCTGCACCATCGCGCCCGGCATCTTCAAGACGCCGATGATGGCCGGCATGCCGCAGGACGTGCAAGATTCGCTGGGCGCCGCCGTGCCCTTCCCGCCGCGCCTCGGCGAACCATCCGAATATGCCGCGCTCGCCCTGCACATCATCGAAAACCAGATGCTGAACGGCGAGACCATCCGCTTGGACGGCGCCATCCGCATGGCGCCGAAATAGGGCTAGCCGACTGTTGTCGGAGGGACCGGATCCGGCCGGCAGCACCGATAAGCGGGACAAATTGTGGCGAGCGTTTTGATGCAGCAAAATCAAGATAGGGATGTAATCCGCGAGACCGACGCCGAGGCGATCCGGTTGGCGAAAACGCTTCTGCGCAGTGCCCGCTTCGGCGCCTTGGCGGTGTTGGAACCACAGACCGGATCGCCACTGGCGAGCCGGGTCGGCGTCGCCACCGACATCGACGGCGCGCCGCTTATCCTGGTATCGATGCTTGCGGCGCACACATCAGCCCTGCTTGCCGATCCGCGCTGTTCCCTGTTGCTTGGCGAGCCCGGCAAAGGCGATCCGCTGGCGCATCCGAGGCTGACGCTGATCTGCCAGGCATCACGGCTGGAGCGCTGCTCGCAGGCGCATGCCCGCGCCGAGCGCCGCTATCTCAACCGCAATCCCAAGGCGGGCCTCTATGCCGGGCTCGGCGACTTTTCGATCTTTCGCCTGGAGCCGCAACGCGCCAGCCTCAACGGCGGCTTCGGCAAGGCCTATCTGCTCGAACGGTCCGACCTCCTCACCGTTGGGCCCATCATCGAGGAACTCGCCGGAAGCGAACAATCGGCCATTGAGCACATGAATGCGGACCATCTCGAGGCGATCGCCGTCTATGCCCGTCATTTCGCCAAGGCATCCGGCGATGGCTGGACCATTGCCGGTTTGGACGCCGATGGCATGGATCTGGTGTCGGGGGACAATGTTTGCCGGGTGTTCTTCGCGCAACCATTGATAAATGTATCGGAATTGCGTCCCGTTCTAGTTGCCATGGCCAGGGCCGGCAGGGCCGCATCGGAGGCATAAGACGCGACTAAATTGCATTTGATCAAAAGCAACCCTTGAGATTTGAAAGAAATGTTCTAGGCTTTGGTTCTGGCGCTGACTCGTCGGCGTCCTTCGCAAGTGAATTTATGGATTCAGGCACCATTGCCCCCATGGCGCCTCGATGAGCAAACAGCATGGGGCATCAATGGTCTCGACAAAGCTAATCGCCAACGCCGAATCGGCTGCCGAATTTCTGATGCTGATGGGCAACGAAAAACGGCTGTTGATCATGAGCTATCTGATCGACGGTGAAATGTCGGTCGGCGCCATCGCCGACAAGGTGATGCTCAGCCAATCCGCTCTCTCGCAGCACTTGGCCAAGTTGCGCGCGCTCGACCTCGTGGACACCCGCCGCGATCGTCAGATGATCTACTATTCCTGCAAATCCGATGCGGTGCGCGAACTGCTCGCCATGCTGGATGGCATTTTCGGCAGCGGCAAGGAGGATCTGTCGCAGATGGCGCAGAGGTTGCGCCGCGCCGGGACTTGACCGGACGCTGCCGCGGCCGTTTACCTCGCTGACAATTTGCGGAGCGTGGCTCGTGTGTCTTTCCCGGTACACGCGCCACGTTCTTTATTGTTGAGCGGGACATGGACCCAATTCGTATCGACGATCCGCGCGACCCGCGTGTCGCTCCCTATCTCGATATCCGCGAGCGCGATCTGGCGGGCCGGCAAGGCCGCTTCGTCGCCGAAGGCAAGGTGGTGCTCGACCTGCTTTTGTCGTCGCGCCGCTTCAGCGCCGAATCCATCCTGATCCTGGAAAACCGGCTTGGCGGCCTGGAGGACATGCTGCGCAAGACACGAGCGGACCTGCCGGTCTACATCGTCGCCAGTGCGGTGATGGACGCGATTGCCGGATTCCATATGCATCGCGGCATCCTGGCCATCGGCCGCAAGGAAACGCCGCACCCGGCCGGATCATTGCTGGATGCCTTGCCCGCTCAAGCCCTGGTCGTCGTGCTTGTCGGCATCGCCAACCATGACAATATGGGTTCGATCTTCCGCAACGCCGCCGCTTTCGGCGCCGATGCGGTGCTGATGGATGCGACATGCTGCGATCCGCTGTATCGCAAGGCGATCCGGGTTTCGGTCGGCGCCGCGCTCGAGATCCCTTTCGCGTCCTTCACCGACACGGCGGACTTCACGGCGGACCTCGATCGGCGGGGCTATGACCAGTTCGCACTGTCACCGCGCGGCCGGATCGACATACGCGACGCACGGCGCGGCGAGCGCCTGGCGCTCTACCTCGGCACCGAGGGCGAAGGTCTGCCCGAAAGCCTGCTTTCCCGATTGCAAACCGTGCGGATCACCATGTCGAAAGGTTTCGACAGCTTGAACGTCGCCGCCGCCTCGGCCATTGCCCTGCATCATTTCTCGCGCTGACTTTGATGTGAGTCAGGACGCGACGAAAGCGGCCAGCCCGCACCCGTCAGTTGGCTTCTGCCTTCTGCAAGGCGCGCACGCGGTCGGCGAGGCTGCGGTCGTGGCCGGCGGAGCGGTTGTCCTGCGGCGCCGCCAGCGCCTTGGCGATTGGTGAATCGGGGCCCTCGAGCTTGGCTGTCAGATGGACGACCTCCGCCGCCAGTTCGTTCATCTGCTCACGCAGCGCGGCGCCATTGCCATTCGCCAAACCCGACGATGCCACGGCGCCGAGATCCGCCTTAAGCCGCTTGTTCTCGCGCGCCAGCGCCGTCAGCCTGGCCTCCAGCCGTTCGCGGTCGCCGTCGAGCTTGGCAATCGCCCGGTCCATGTCGTCGCGCTTATCGGCCTCGTCATGCCGGCCGGCTTCATCGGGCTTGCCGACCAGCCGCAAGGCCGATGCGCCGTCCTCGGCTTTCGCTTTTTCTCGCAACCGCGCCAACTCCTTTTCGCGCCGATCAAGCTTGTCCTCACGGTCGGCGAGCGTTGCCAGCAGCCGCTCGACCTTCTTGTCGAGTTCGGCGGCTCTTTTCTTCTCGGCCTTGAGGCCATCGCGCGCGGCCTTGCTTTCGGCCGCGATCTCCTGGCTGCGCCGATCCGCTTCCTTGCGCTGACCGCGCAGCAGCGAGATGTCGCTGGCGAGCTTCTGCAATTCGGATTCGCGGGCCACGAGTTCGATCTGGCGGCTGCTGGAGGCAAAACTGGCATCGTCATACATGTGCTCCAGCTTCTCGAGATCGAGCGCCCGCCTTTCCAGTTTTCGCTCGGTTTCCTTGAGCCGCTCCGAAAGCTGATGCAGTTCCTCTTCGCGCTGGCGTAGCGCTTCGCTCTTGGCGCCGAGTTCGGCGAGCGCATGATCCTTGCCCGCTCGCTCGACCGCCAGCCCCTTCAGCGCCTCGCGGCCGCGATTGATTTCGACGAGTTGTTCGGCCACCTTCTCGCGCAACGTCTTGACGTTGATTTCAAGTCGCCGCGTCGACATGGCGTACTCGGCCCGGATCCGGTCCTTGTCGGCCTGGATTTCAGCTCGCGTCAGCGGGATGGAGGCTTCGATGCGCCTGCGGGTCAGGGCGACGGCACGCCGCCAGACGGCCGGAGCCACCATCAGCGCCAGAAAGCCGGCACAGAGAAAGCCGAGGGCAAAGAACAGGACCGACTGAACCAAAGGACTACCCGTTATCGACGACAACTTGGAAGGCTGGACTGTGCCATGTTGGCATGGCGGAAATCCGGCACCGCGGCAAGGGCTTGCCGCGGGTCATTCGGGTCGTGGCTCGGGAATCCGGTCGAACGGTCCGCGATTCCATCATATCGGACAGATCAGAACGGATTCCAGGTCGCTCGCTCGGTCAGTTTCAGGTAGCCGAGATTGACGCCGAGCCGCGCGCCGACGCCGGTACGGATCGGCACCAGCAGCACATTGTTGTTCTTCAGAACGTTGAAGCCGATACCCGCCACCACATAGGCCGAACCGGCGACGCCGCCATAGCGATTGTAGAGGTTGCCGACATCGTCGAGATTGTAGACCAGCATCATCACGCGTGACCCCTCGCCGCCGAAATCCCAGCCCAGCGACGGGCCTTGCCAGAAGACTTTGTGATCGCCGGCATTCTTGGTGTAAAGCGTGCCTTCGCCATAGGTCAGGCCGCCGATCAGCGCACCGGATCCCTCCTCGCCGAGCAGATAGCCATTGGGCAGACCGTAGGAGGCGAATATCTTCTCCACGACGGTGGCCAATCCGCCCGATGTCGCGCCGAAGAACTTGTGGCCGGAATCGACAATCTCCTGAGCGGTGTACTCCTGGGCCCGCAAGGGCGATGTCGTGAAAACGAGAACGCCCATGAGCGTGATCGCCATTGAGAGGACACGGAGAAAACTCCGGTCATAGAATCGGGAAAACATGCTTCCAATCTCCGTCATGAAGCACTTTCGCCGACGCCTCGCATCCGTACGGCTCTTTAGGCGGCCGTTAAGGATGACTGTTAGGGGCAAACTATGCCGTAATCCTTTTTCAACCATTAAACTCCCACATGAAGATGGCGGTTCGAAGGCTGTTTGGCCGCTTGAGGGGACACGCAGCCTGCGTGAATGCGCCATATGCCATGACGACAATTTGGATTTGTTGCTGCACGCGCGGGCGCTGTGTATTCAGAAAGCCTTGGGTTGAAGCGTGATTCGTGTGGGCAGGCGCGAAGATCGATCGCTTGGCCACGAACTGGAAGATTTTGCAGGGATTTCGCCGATGGCCGATCTGTTCACCCTTTCCGCTCCCGACCTGGCGGCGCTTTTGTGCAGCCGCGTCTGCCACGACATCATCTCGCCGGTCGGCGCGATCAACAACGGGCTTGAACTGCTCGACGAAGGCGGCGCCGACGAAGACGCCATGCGGCTCATCCGCCAGAGTGCAAGGAACGCCTCGGCCCGCTTGCAGTTCGCCCGGATCGCCTTCGGCGCCGCCGGCTCGGCCGGCATGATGATCGACACCGGAGATGCCGAGGCCGTCGCCATCGCCTTCCTCAAGAACGAAAAGCCGGAGTTGGTCTGGAACGGAATCCGCGCGCTGCTGCCCAAGAACAAGGTCAAGCTGCTGCTCAACCTGCTCCTGGTCGCCAATGCCGCCATTCCGCGCGGCGGCAAACTGGTCGTGACGCTCGAAAATCTCGAAACCGAGCCGCGCTTTTCGCTTTCGGCAAGCGGGCCGATGCTGCGTGTGCCGCCGAAATTCCTCGAACTGCATTCCGGCCACAAGCCGGAAGAGCCGATCGACGCGCATTCGGTGCAACCCTACTACACGCTGCTGCTGGCCCGCGAGGCCAACATGACGATTTCGATCCATGCGACGGCTGAAGAAATCGTCCTTTCAGCGGCCTGAAGCCGGCGCCCGGTGGCGCGCGACCGAACAAAGTATTTCAGTCTGAAATATTTCATTGACGCCCCAGCTAGGCGCGATGATCTTTGCCCGCCGAAGCATCCGCAAGGAAAAGGCCTTCGAACGACATCTTTGCAAAAATTTTACCTAACGGCTTTTCGGCTTCTTTACCAGATCGGTCTAGGCTACGCCGCAGATGCCCCGAACGACCGGACTGTCCAAGGGCAGAGAGGAACCGGAAATGAAACGCTGCATGTTCGTCGACGATTCTAGCGTCATCAGGAAGGTGGCAAAACGCATCCTGGGCGGTTCCGACATGATGGTCATCGAGGCAGCCAGCGGGCTTGACGCACTGGAGATGTGCGCCGCCGACATGCCCGACATCATCGTCGTCGACGGCGCTCTGCCAGACGTGCAGGCGGTCGACCTCATCCGGCGCGTCTGTGCCATGGAAAGCCCGATCAGGCCGCAGATTTTGATCTCGCTGGTCGAACTCGATATCGCATCGATCATGCGGGCAAAGCGCGCCGGCGCCCAGGGCTATCTGTTGAAGCCCTTCAATCGCCCGCAACTGCTCGAGCGCTTTCGCGCCTTGAAGATCGCTGCCTGAACGCTGTTCCAGGAGACCCGCGCGGCGGTCCGCCGTCTCGCAGTGCGCAAAATAATTATCGGCTCACATGCAAAAACCCGGCCATGGCCGGGTTTTTGAGAAAAGCTCCGCCCACTGCGCTCAGGCGCTGACGCGGATGTCTTCCGGCTCGCGCAGCACATAGCCGCGGCCCCAGACGGTCTCGATATAGTTCTGGCCACCGGACGCGGCGTCGAGCTTCTTGCGCAGCTTGCAGATGAAGACGTCGATGATCTTCAGTTCCGGCTCGTCCATGCCGCCATAGAGGTGGTTGAGGAACATTTCCTTGGTCAGTGTGGTGCCCTTGCGCAGCGAGAGCAGCTCCAGCATCTGGTATTCCTTGCCGGTGAGGTGCACGCGCTGGCCACCGACCTCGACGGTCTTGGCGTCGAGATTGACCACCAGGTCGCCCGTGGTGATGACCGACTGGGCGTGGCCCTTGGAGCGGCGCACGATGGCATGAATGCGCGCCACCAGCTCGTCCTTGTGGAACGGCTTGGTCATGTAGTCGTCCGCGCCGAAGCCGAGGCCGCGTACCTTGTCCTCGATGCCGGCCATTCCGGAGAGGATGAGGATGGGCGTCTTTACCTTGGACAGGCGAAGCGTTCTCAAGACCTCGTAACCGGACATGTCGGGCAGGTTGAGATCGAGAAGGATGATGTCGTAGTCGTAGAGCTTGCCCAGATCGACACCCTCTTCGCCGAGGTCCGTCGTATAGACATTGAAACTTTCCGATTTCAGCATCAACTCGATGCTCTGTGCGGTTGCACTGTCATCTTCTATCAGCAGAACACGCATTTCATTCCCCTTTTCTGCCGCCGGACCATTTCACGACCCGTCCTGCCCCGGAGCAGTGGTTGCCCTTGTAGAGAGGCTGCCATCGAATGGTTAACAAAACCTAATTTCCCGTCCAATACGGTACCAGATTTTTTAACCCCTTTCTACACCCTCTTGAATCTAATAACGAATCACAGACCAAATTTCCTAATGCGACACATTAATAACCTGGACTAAGTGACTCCAGGGACTCATCGACGCGGCTTCGCTTCGGCGGCCGGAATTTTTACCCGGCCTTAAGCCCTGACACGTATGATTAACAATGCCCGTAAACGAATGGTTACCATCGGCAAAAAACTTTAGGGTTTTGTTTCCCATAGTGCGGGGAAAGCCGGTGGACACGGGCAGCGCTTGGGCCTTTCCAAGTGGTTTGGACGATATGTGCGGGTGTGCGTTTCTGGGAGTACCGAATCATGAAGTCACGTGAAAACCTCGTTCGGCTGAAACAGTTTCAGGTGAATGAGAAGCGTCGCCAGATGCTGCAGCTCGACATGATGATCGCCGAGTTCGAGCGCATGGCCGTCGAACTGGAGCTTCAGATCACCGCCGAGGAAAAGAAAGCCGGCATCACAGATATCAATCATTTCGCCTATCCGACCTTCGCCAAGGCGGCGCGCCTGCGCCGTGACAATCTAAGGAACTCGCAAGGCGACCTCGCCCTGCAGCGAAGCGCCGCCGAATCATTACTCGGTGAAGCTGAAGCGGAGCTTTCCAAGGCGGAGATGTTGGAATCGCGCGATACCAAGATTCGCGAGGCCGAAACCGGTGGCCGCAGCGCCATGATCGGCTGAAGCGGACATCCGCGCCATTCGGCGCGCACACAAGCGCGCCACCCTGTCGCGCGACAGCCTGCACCCGGCGCCGGCGGGCCGCCGCGAATGCGCTGATGGCATGCAAGGCCTAGGCCGCCCAGTCCCCCTCATTTCCGGCAATCGCCCTTGCCCGGGCATCCTTGATATCGGGCGCATGCTGCTCCGCCCATGATCTGATCTGGGCAAGCAGTCCCGCCAGGTTCTGACCGAGTTCGGTCAATTCATATTCGACGCGTGGCGGAATGACCGGATAGACCTCTCGCCGCACCAAGCCATCGCGCTCGAGCACACGCAAGGTCTGGGTCAGCATCTTGGGCGTGACGCCTTCGAGCTTGCGGGCAAGCGCACCATTGCGCTGCCGGCCTTTGCGCAGCGCGCAGACCACCAGATAGACCCATTTACTGGCCAGCATCTCCAAAACGGTGTGCGACGGACATGTCCGCCGGAACGCGTCGTAGCCGAAGGGGGAATCGCAATCACTATCCATGAGGTGCCTATATATCAAAAAGGTGCATACTGGACAATAGGCCCTTACTCTCCAAATGATAGTGGCGTTAGTCAAGCAGGAGAGATTTTATGCGTGCCGTAACCCAGAATTCCGTTGGCGGGCCCGACGTTCTTGTCACCGCCGAATTGCCCGATCCCACGCCGAAGGCCGGCGAGGTGCTGGTCCGCGTCAAGGCGGCCGGCATCAATCCGGTCGATGGCGCTGTGCGCGCCGGCCACTATCCGCTGCTCGGCGAGCCACCCTTCATCCTTGGCTGGGATATTTCGGGGACGGTCGAGGCGCTGGGCGCCGGCGTCACCGGCTTCAAGGTCGGCGACGAGGTGTTCGGCATGCCGCGCTTCCCTAAGCAGGCCGCGGCCTACGCCGAACTGGGGGCCGTGCCGGCCGATGAGATCGCGCTGAAGCCGAAGCGGGCGGACCATATCCAGGCCGGCGCATTGCCGCTGGCCGGTCTCACCGCCTGGCAAGGCCTTGTCCGCCATGGCGGACTGAAACCAGGCCAGCGCGTGCTGGTGCACGCCGGAGCTGGCGGCGTTGGCCATCTGGCCGTGCAGATCGTCAAGGCGCGTGGTGCTTACGTCGTCGCCACGGCCAGCCCGGGCAAGCTCGACTTCGTACGCAAGCTCGGCGCCGATGAGGTGATCGACTATACCAAGGGTGATTTCACCAGCCAGATCAGCAATATCGACCTGGTGCTGGAGCCGGTGGGCGGCGACCATGCCGATCGCTCGCTGAAAGTGCTTAAGCCCGGCGGCGTGCTCGTGTCATTGCTCAATGTCAACGACGCCACGCGCGCCGACGCCAGTTCGCGCGATATCAGGGTCGAGCGCATGTCGGTCGTGCCCGACCGCGAGGGCCTGCTTGAGCTGGCCGGTTTGATCGAGGCGCAAAAGCTTGCCGTTCACGTGGCCAGGACTTTTCCGCTCGACCAGGCGGGAGCCGCCCACGCCTTTCTCGCCACAAGGCCGATCGGCAAGGTAGCGCTGACGATCTGAGCGGCGACACCGTCGCTCCGAAAGAAAAAGGGCGCGGCATGCCGCGCCCTTTGCTCGTGATGTGACCGGCCTAGTGCCGGTATTGCTGGATGCGCGTGGTGCGCAGCCCGGCAAGGCCGTATTCGTCGATCGACGCTTGCCAGGACAGGAATTCCTCCGTGGTCAGCTTGTAGCGCTGGCATGCCTCTTCAAGGCTCAAAAGTCCGCCGCGCACCGCTGCAACCACTTCCGCCTTGCGCCGGATAACCCAGCGACGGGTGTTCGTCGGCGGCAGATCGGCAATCGTGAGAGGGCTGCCGTCGGGCCCGATAACATACTTCACTCTAGGTCTAACCAGATCGGTCATCGTACTCTCTACAAAAAACTCAAAGACCCAATCCCCGCCACGTTACCGCCACAGCTTTAAAAATTGCCTAAGCAGACCCTAATGACTAGGTAAGGATCGTGAACGCCGCGTTAGTCTTTTGGCGGGCATTTGAAATATCCGGCTGGAAGCCCTGTTTCAGCCGGGAGAAATGTACCCATTCACCACGTCGCCACGCCGTGGGTCGCCGTGCAAGCTGGCGCCGCATGAAAGC
Organism: Mesorhizobium sp. B3-2-1; assembly: GCF_006439515.1. Classification (NCBI taxonomy): domain Bacteria; kingdom Pseudomonadati; phylum Pseudomonadota; class Alphaproteobacteria; order Hyphomicrobiales; family Phyllobacteriaceae; genus Mesorhizobium; species Mesorhizobium sp. B3-2-1. The sequence goes on from NZ_VFTI01000049.1 coordinate 28,632, forward strand.
TTGACCTATATTCTCGACATAGGCATTTGAGCTGCCGCAGAATGAAAGCACCATGAACAGTCTCGACCTTCCCAGACGTCCCGAAGAGACCCGCATCGTCGTCGCCATGTCCGGCGGCGTCGATTCATCCGTGGTCGCCGGCCTGTTGAAGCGAGAGGGCTACGATGTCGTCGGCGTCACCTTGCAGCTCTACGATCATGGTGCGGCAACGCATCGGGCGGGATCATGCTGCGCCGGCCAGGACATCGACGATGCCCGCCGCGTCTCCGAGACCCTGGGCATTCCCCATTATGTGCTCGATTATGAGGAGCGGTTCCGCAAGGCGGTCATCGATCCCTTCGCCGAAAGCTATGTCGCCGGCGAGACGCCCATTCCTTGCGTCTCTTGCAATCAGACGGTCAAGTTCGCCGATCTCCTGGCCACGGCCAAGGATCTCGGCGCCGACGCGCTCGCCACCGGCCACTACATCCGTTCCGGCGCCAATGGCGCCCACCGCGCGCTCTACCGGCCGGTCGACGCCGATCGCGACCAGAGCTATTTCCTGTTCGCCACCACGCAGGCGCAGATCGACTATCTGCGCTTTCCGCTTGGCGGCCTGTCGAAGCCGCAGGTTCGCGCCATCGCCGAGGAGATGGGGCTGACGGTCGCCGCCAAGCAGGACAGCCAGGACATCTGCTTCGTGCCGCAGGGCAAATATTCCGACATCATCGCCAAGCTGAAGCCGGCGGCCGCCAACCCGGGCGACATTGTCCATATCGACGGCCGCGTGCTCGGCCGCCACGAGGGCATTCTGCGTTACACGATCGGCCAGCGCCGTGGCATCGGCATCGCGTCCGGCGAGCCGCTCTATGTCGTCCATCTCGACGCCGAGCGCGCCCGTGTCGTGGTCGGCCCGCGCGAGGCGCTGGAGACGCACAAGATCTATCTGCGCAACATGAACTGGCTGGGAGACGGCGCACTCGCCGATGTTCCCGCCGGCGGCATCGAACTGTTCGCCAAGGTGCGCTCGACCAGGCCGCCACGGCCGGCCGTGCTGCGCCACGAGGCAGGCGTGACCTCGGTCGAACTGGCCGATGGTGAATCGGGCATCGCGCCCGGACAGGCCTGCGTGCTCTATTCCGACGACGGCAACGAGGCCCGCGTCTTCGGCGGCGGCTTCATCGAGCGCTCCGAGCGCGGCGCCGAAGCCGAAGCGATGCTGAGCCGGCTCGCCGCGAGGCCGGCGCAGGTTCCCGCCGACCTTTGAGACTGTTTCGAAATTCGCTCTGGCGAGTCATATGGTGGTGGTTTCGAGAACCGGAGCGCAGCGGACATTTGCGTCCGTGAGCAGCGCATGACCCAGAAAATCGAAAAGCGATTTCGGAAAGGATCATGCGCCAAATCAAGTGCTACGGCGTCCTTTGCGCGTCCAGAGGACGCGCGGCGCTGTAGTAGCGCAGAAGACGCCATCAGATGGCCGCCAGAGTAGAATTTCCAAACAGTCTCAGGATTTGGTGTGGGTGACCGTGCCCGCCGTCAGGATGCGAAGCACCCTGATCGCTTCCTCGCCGCTGGTGCGTGGTTCGGCGCGCGTCTCGATGCACTGGATGAAATGCTCCAGCTCGCGCGTCAGCGGCATGCCTTGGGCAACCGCGACATAGGACGGCTCATTGGTGGTGAACGCCCACTGGCCGCTGTCCTGCCACACCGCGTGCCGGTAGACGGCAAGCTTGCGCTCCCATGGCTCGACATCGTCGAACACCGCCATCGCCTTGGTGCCGACCACCGTCAACCGCCGCTCGCGATAGGGGTTGAGCCGCGACGTGAAAAGATGGCTGCGCAGCCCGTTGGGAAAGCGCATGTGCAGATGCGCGAAATCGCTGAGATTGTCGAGGAGTGCCGCCCCCTCGCCGCGCACCTCGATCGGCTCGGTGCCGGTGATGGCCAGGATCATCGACAGATCGTGCGGCGCAAGGTCCCATAGCGCGTCGTTCTCGGTATGGAACTTGCCGAGCCCCAGCCGGTGCGAATGGATGTAGCGGACCTCGCCGAGTTCGCCCTTGTCGATCAGCCCTTTGAGCGTCTCGAAGGCGGGATGGAAGCGCAGGACATGGCCGACCATGAACACGCGGCCATTCTCCTTGGCTGCCTGCACCGAGCGCTCGGCATCCGGCACCGTCAGCGCGATCGGCTTTTCCACCAGCACGTCCTTGCCGTTCTCGACGGCGCGCACGGCAAGATCGGCATGGAACTGCGGCGGCAAGGCCATGATAATGGCGTCGATGTCATCGCGGACGAACAGCTGGTCCGGCTCGATCGCCAGGCAGTCCTGTTCGCTGGCGAAACCTTCGGCGCGGGCACGATTTGTGTCGGAAACCGCGTGCAATGCGCCGAGCGCCTTGAGGGTGCGGATGTGGTTTGAGCCCCAGTATCCGCAACCGAGGACTGCAATGCGCGGCTTCATATGTTTCAAACTCTAAAAACTCGTGGCCGAGACATAGCGACGTGCCCCGTCGAACTCAACCCCAGCGGCCGCAACCAGGCGTTCGCGCGGCAAAGCTTTTCGCCAATAGGAATATGCGCTGATATCGAATGCATCGAAGCTTGACAGGCTCGCCCTCCCAACCTTATATCCGCGCGACCTTGGCGAACGCCGCGAAATGCCTTTCGATTTGAGGCGGATTTCGGGCCTGTCGCCGCCCTGGCGGGGTAGCTCAGTTGGTTAGAGCACGGGAATCATAATCCTGGGGTCGGGGGTTCAAGTCCCTCTCCCGCTACCATCAATACAGCGTTGGGCGCCTCTCCTGGTTTGCGGTTTGCCAGGTTGAGGAGCTCCGCCAGCGCACCGTGGACCTTGAGCTCAATCTGCCCCCTGCCCTCCGTCGGAATGATCTCGATCCTCGCAACCAGGGAGCGGATAACCGGCCTCCTCGGCGGCCGCATCCCAGCGTGCCTGATGCGAAATCAGCTTCGGCCTTCTTGCATAGAGCCGCCATATCCGGCCCCTTGCCAAGCGCTTCATTGAGCGCTTCGATCGAGTGGATCGTCACGTCCTCACCCTCTGGCAGGCGGACGGTCGCACAAGGAAAGCCGACGCTCTCGACCAGGCGCTGCTGCCTGCGGCAGAGCCGCTCGGTCAGCTTGTGGGCTGTCTCCCATTCACGCTGATTACCGATGCGGATCGCGTCGATGAGGGCGAGATAGGCGTAGAACCGTTTATCTTTCTCGCAGGCCTCCGGCACGCTTTTGAACAGCGGATCGACCGATTGACACATGTCTTTCGCGTGCGCTTGGGGCCAGACGCAGATGAGATTGCCGTCGCTGTGGAGGCGCTCTGGTCATAGCCTAGAGCGGCTCAGTGGACCCGCCCAACCGCTTTAACTCTTTGTTTTCACGCAATTCCGGACGGAAAACCGCTTCGCACTTTTCCTGGAATTGCTTTAGCCGTCAACCACGACATCGGACCGCCTGTCATAGGCTGTCATCCAATCTTCTGCAGCACCACCAAAGGACTCGATTGCGTCCTGGCCCAGAATTCCCCGCGATCGAGCAAATGCCTCAAAGGCAAGGCGAGCCGTTTCAGCGTCCTTGTCGTCTGCAAGCGCAGACCGAAAAAGCGCAAGTGTGGCCGCATGCGTTGGGCTGCGGACCCCGACCCATTCGTCAAGAAGCTGATAGGCGTCCATGACAGATGACACCTCATGCGCAAAGCCAAGTTCCACAATCACTTGAATAGGGCGAGTGAATCGCTTGGGCGTCATTGCTGAGCTCCGTTAACCGCGACCGGTAGTCCGACTGCCACCAGCTGAGCACCTGAGGCGGGGCGGCCAAGGACCATCTGTGGCCTCAAGGATGCATCATGGTCTGGCAAGTATTCAAGTAGGTCTTACGGACTAAGATCTTCCGGCGAATTCAGGAGCCGCGTGTACTTGCAGGCAGCTGCAATAGATCGCGGTTGGGGCCGGTACATTCATTGCTCGGCACAGCACGCCAGAGCGGCTTTTCAAATATGTACCTTGCAGGTTGCATACTGTCCGGAAATCGTTCGGCTGGGGAAGGACCTTGTAGACAGTCGAGGAGTACAGGTTCCCGTTACGGCCCTCGACCAGGTCACCAGAAGGGCCTGATCTTGGCGTCGGCTACGCAAGGGTCGATCGCCAGCGCGATGCTACTGCCGATCTTTGACTTCGGCACGCACGAGCCGCCCAAGCAAAAGCGCGAAACGGTAGACTTTTGTCCGACCCGTTCTTCCATCCCGCAGTTCAGGACGGCAAAGAGCGCGCGAAAGTGCTTCGGCTCGCCTTTCGTCGATCTCCAGCATCACATTCTCGCACGTGTCTGCAGCCCCACAACCAGGGCATCTCAAAAGATTCGATGGTCGTGTCTCATCGCCGACAAGAGCAAGTTTGCACCTGTTGCAGCCGAGCCGCAGTGTGTTTCCTACCATGATGGTTATCCCAGCGCTCGCCAAAGGTTCACCTCTGACGCCGGATGGGAGATGCAATTAAGGGACCATATGCGGGTGACCCATAACGGCACACCTTTGACGCTGCGAACCCTGGCAGAGCCTGCCTTGGAGCGTGAGGATGCAAGAGCCCGTCGTCCCACTTTGCAATGAATCAGTTGCACCAAGCCGCTATTCTCGCGGCTTGAGCCTCTCAAAAAGTCTGGTTATAAGCGCCGACTTCCGGACTGCGGCGCATCACGGCGTCGACGGCATCGAACATCTGCCGGCGACGCTCGGACGAGACCGGGCTTTCGACGACCACGACCAGTTCCG
>NZ_VFTI01000005.1:0-269210 GCF_006439515.1 Mesorhizobium sp. B3-2-1
TGGTCGACGACATTGTCGGCCAAGCCGATATGCTGCAGCAGGCCGGTCATCACCATGTGCCAGGTGCCGTAAAGGCGCGGTACGCCGATCAGCACCAGCGGTATCCATGACCTCAGCGCGATCGCGAGAGCGATCGTCGCGACGTAGATCGCGACATGCCAGCGGGCGGCGACCACGGCCTTATGCTGTTCCATCTCGGGAATATAGCTCTTCTCCTCGTCCGACAGCGTGCCGAAGGCCTGGCGCAACAGCGTCGGCAGCGAATAGCGGAAATCGAGAATTCCGGTGAAGGCAAGCGCGGCCTTCAACAGGTCCGGCGGACGCATGACGGCGATCTCGGCATCGCGGCCGACGATGATGGTGTCGGTGTGGTGGCGGGCATGGCTCCAGCGCCATTGCACGGGATTGCGCATCAGCATGAACGAGGCGATGTGATAGACGACATCGCTCATCCAGCGGGTGCGGAAGGCCGTGCCATGGCCGCATTCGTGCCAGCGCGAGTCGCTCGACGAGCCGTAGAGCACGCCGTAGACGAAAAGGAACGGCACAATCCACCACGAACCCCAGAACCAGACGATACCGGCGGCCGAACCCAGGATCGCGACAATCCAGATGATGGTGTCGCGGATCGCTGGCCCATCGGAACGCTGCATCAGTTCCTTGATCGCCTTGCGCGAGACGTCGGTGTGATACCACTCGGCCGAGGCAAGACCGGTCTCGATCGCCGCCCTGGTGCTTTCGCCGACAAGGCTATAGTCGCGCTTTTTTGCCATCGTCGTCACACTGACCTCCAATCGTCGCGCACCACTGGCAATCCGGTCCGCCGGCTGGGGGGCTTGCTTTGGATAAATGTCGCGCTCATGCCCTGTCGGCCAGTCTTGGAAAGTTTCCGGAAGGTTGAGGATAATCCTGCTCTGGCTGTCGGGCGATAGCCGCGATCCTGGCTTCGGCCGCTGCGATCTCACCGGCACCATTGAGGACCCGGAACACCGCGTCATAGGCCCGGCTTTCGCCATGCTCCAGCCAGATCATCTCGCCGCGCTCGCGGGCGGCGAGATTGCCAAGCACATGGTGGGTCGAGGGCTCTATCCCCAGCGCATACTGCCCGGCCTGGAAATTCTGCCATTGATAAGCGCAAGGCAGCTGGCTCTTGCGCGTCACCATTTCGAAGCCGAGACCGAGCCGGTCGTTGACCACCGCGACCGGCACTTCGCCCTTTCCGTCAGCGTCCATTTCGTGCTGCCAAACCTGCTCGCTGAAACCCATCTGCGGCGCCGGCGCCGCGCGGTAGCCGACCTTCTGCGCCTCGTAGCGTTCTCCGGCATGACCGGCCCAGACAACGTCGCGGATCGGCGCCAGATAGCGCGAGCCCTCGTCCAGCAGGGGATGGCTGACATTGACGTGGTAGAAATACATATGCGGCGTGCGGTTGAAGCCGTGATTGACGACATGGTCGGAAAGCCGGATCTCGTTGCCACCGACATCGGCCTCGATGCGGCGGATAAGATGCAGATCCTCGCCAAAAACCGCCGACTGCGGGACGATGCCTTCGGCCCACAGCACGCAGCGGTCGCCGTCCCAACGCTCGCCATAGCCGGTCAGCCGCGCCGGGATCGTACCGACACGGCCATGCAGCGAATGGAGCACCGTCTTCCTGCCAGGATAGTTGTAGTTGTCGGCCGGCACGTCCTCGCGGCCCAGAATATGGTCGAGCCCGCAGGTGACGAGCAGGCCGGAGAAAGAGCGCGCCCAGGCCAGCCCCCCTTCCCCTTCATACTCATGCAGGCCGGGGTTGCGAAAACCGCTCGGCGAATGCCAGCCGATCGCCTGCCCCCTATAGTCGCAATCGGCGATGTCGAGCGCCCGGTCGACGAGTGCGGTGAAGCGCAGGCCCGAGCCGGTGCGGAATTCGAGCATGCGGATGCCGCGCTCCACACCGTCGCCGAGCGTCATCAGGCGCACGCCGGCGAATTGCGACAGCTGGCCTGACCGCTCGGCCACTTGCCGGCGCGACAGTGTTTTGCCGTAAAGCTCTACCATCCGACGTCCTTCACTTTGCCCTCGCCTCCTTGAGCAAGGCCGACATGTCGGCGCCGGTGATGATGCTTTCCACGGTCAGCAGATCGGTGTCGGCGACCGTCTGTTCGGCGACGATCTCGCCCCGCCGCATGACGACGATGCGGTCGGCGACTTGGAACACGTGGTGGATATTGTGGGTGATGAGCAGCACGGAATGGCCGGCGTCGCGCACCTCCTTGACGAAGCGAAGCACGCCGTGGGTTTCCTCGACGCCCAGATTGTTGGTCGGCTCGTCGAGGATGATCACCTTGGCGGCGAACTGCATGGCGCGCGAGATGGCGATCGACTGACGTTCGCCGCCCGACAGCGTCGAGACCAGCGCATCGGCGTCGAGTTTCTTCGAGATGCCGACGCGTTTCAGCAATTCGGAGGCGGCCTTGCGCAGCTTCGCGAGATCGAGCGGCGCGAACACGCCGAGCCACCCGAAATTGACCGGCTCGCGGCCGAGGAAAAGATTGCGCGCGATGCTGAGGTCCGGCGCCAGTGAGGTGTCCTGGTGGATGGTCTCGATGCCGAGGTCCATCGCATCCCTGGTCGAACGGATCGAGACCTTCTCGCCACGCACATAGATATCGCCGCGATCGACCGGAAACACACCCGAGATCGCCTTGATCAGAGTCGATTTGCCGGCACCATTGTCGCCAAGCAGCGCCACCACCTCGCCTTCCCGCAATGTCAGCGAGGCATTCTTCAGCGCGCGCACGCTGCCGAAGGACTTTTGCAGGTTCTGCAGCCGAAGTACATCTTGCATCATCGTCAGCTCCTTGCGGCGTTTTTCTGCAGCAAAGCGTGCAGGATGAGCATGGCGAGGATGATGAGGCCGACAAAGATGTTGTAGGCGAGCCCCGGCACGCCGATCAGCACGATGCCGTTGCGGATCGCACGCAGCATCAGCGCGCCGACGATGGTACCGAGGATGGTGCCGCGCCCGCCGGTCAGCGCCGTGCCGCCGACCACCACCATGGCGATCACTTCAAGCTCGTAGCCGGTGCCGGCCACCGGCGAGGCGGCGGAGATGCGGAAGGCGCTGATCATGCCGGCAAGGCCGGCCAGCACCGAGGTCGCGATGAACAGCCAGATCTTGACGGTGTCGGCCGGCACCCCACGTGCCACCGCCGCGCTGCGATTAGAACCGATCGCACTGATCCAATTGCCGAGCTTGGCGTAGCGCAGGATATAGATGGCAAACAGCGAGAGGCCGATGAACCACCAGAGCGAGGTGTAGAAGCGGAACGAGCCGATGTTGAAGCTGCCGGCGAGCAGCGTCACGAAGAACCCAGGCTGGTCCCAGGATTTCAGCGGAAAGCCTTGCGTGATGTAAAGCGCTGCCCCGCGTACGACGAGCAGCATCGACAGCGTCACCAGGAAGGACGAGATGCCGATCTTGGTGACGATCAGCCCGTTGATCGCGCCGATCGCGATGCAGAGTGCTAGTCCGGCCAGAAGCGCGAAACCTATATCCACCCCGCCATTCTGCACCAGCAGCATAACCACCACCGGCGCCAGTCCAAACACCGCGCCGACGGAAAGGTCGAATTCGCCTGCCGTCAAAAGCAATGTCATGCCGAGCGCGATGATGCCGAGTTCGGGCAGGAACGCCATCATGTTCGAGATGTTGAGCGGCGACAGGAAGTTGGCGTCGGCGACAGCGAACACCGCCAGCAAAATGATGAGGATGACGAAGGAGGAGAATTGCGGCGAGCGGATCAGGCGCGATCTGCCTTTCGCCCGCGGCGCGTCGTCTTCTGCGGCAATTGTCATGACGGCTTGGACCATGCTTGAAAAAACGCCCGCCGCCTTCGCAGCGGGCGCTGGTTTCTCATTTCTTGTCGTAGAGTTTCAGGATCGGCTCGACGCTGGAGGCGTCGTAGAGACCGAAAGTGTGAATGTCGTAGCCGATCGGTTCGCCCGAGGCGGCGAGCCCGAGCAGCGCCACCGGCATGAAGCCCTGCGCCGAAGGGTACTGCCAGGCGGCGGCGTTGACGAAGCCATCCTTGACGGCTTGCGCCGTCTCCTTGGAATTGCCCCAGCCGACGACGGGGATCTTGCCCGCCGGCACACCGGCGCCGTCGAACACGCGCTTGACGCTGGCCGCCACGGAATCGCCGAGCGCAATGATCGCCGGCGGATTGTTGGCGACCATGTAGTCGGTCATCTTGGCGATGATGCCGGCCGGATCGGTGCCGCAATCGACCACGTCATATTTGATCCCCAAAGGATCGAAAACGCTGGCAATGCCCTCGGTCTCGAGCTGCTGGTAGCTGGCGCCGGGAACCTCGACCGGCAGGAAGACCTTGTCGCCCTGCTTCACCATCTTGTGGTCGACAAGGTATTTGGCCCAGATGACGCCGGCTTCCTTGAGGTCGGCCCCGACATAGGCCTGCCGTCCTGTCGCCGGATCGTCGGTGTTGAAGAACACGATCGGGATCCCAGCCGCCTTTGCCGCTTTCACCTCTTCGGTCCACAGGCCGGGCTGCGCCGACGTCGTGGCGATGCCGTCGGGCTTGGCGGCGAGCGCCGAGTTGAAGGCCTCCTTCTGCGCCGCCATGTCGCCGCCGCTGAAGGAGATCTTGCAGGTCACCTTGAGCTGGTCGCAGGCGTTGGTCGCGCCGGCGTTCCAGTCGATCCAGAACGCATCCGACGGGCCGCCATGCGACAAGAGATAGAAGGTCTTCTGGCCGTCCTGCGCCTGCGCAGTCGTGCCAAGGGCGATGCCGGCGAGCAGTGTCGCGGCGGCCGCCAATTTCCAAGCGAATTTCAGCATTCTTTCCTCCCTTTTTTTGAAGCCGCGCCGCCAATGCACCGGCGGCGCGGCCGGCAGTCACAGGCCGTTGGCGCGGAACTTCCCATCGAGGAATGTCTTGGCGCGCGGCACGTCGTCCTCCGACAGATGCTCGATGATGACCGGGATGTTCGGATGCTTTTCGGCCAGCCGCTGGAGGTAGAGGTCGTAGTTCAGCGAACCGAGGCCGGGCGCCGGCAGTTCGATTTCGCCAACGCCGCGGAAGGTGTGGCTTTCCATCGCGTCGGCATCGCCGATGTCGGCATGCTTCTCCGACTTGTCGTCGCCCGAGCGCTTCACATCTTTGGCGTGCGCAATCCTGATCTTGTCGGTCAGCGTGTCGAACACCTGGTTCAGGATCTGATCCATCCGGTCGATGTTATGGGTCTCGAAATAGTTGGTCGGGTCCATTAGCAGGCCGAGACCGGGATGATCGACCTGCGCGAACATCTTCACCGTCTCCTCGACCGAGCCGACGACGTTGTTGACATAGGTTTCGAGCAGGAAGACCGCGCCATGGTCATAGGCCGTCTGGGCGAGGTCGGCGATCACCTTGCGGCACTCCTCGAACCCTTCCTCGGTCTTGTTCTTGGGGTGATGTACCCAGTCGGATTCGGTGTTGTAGGTGCCGGTTTCCGAAATCACGTAAGGCGAGCCGAACTCGCGCGCATTGCGGATGATCTCCTTGAGATAGCCGACGCGCTTCTCGCGCTCGGCCTTGTCGGGATGAATGATGTTGGTGTAGCCCGACACGCAGCAGACCGGCAGGTTGTGATCGCGGAAGACGTCGCGCACCTTCTTGGCCTTGTCCTTGGTGATCTGGCCGGCCGACAGGTCGACATCCCTGAAATGCAGGTCGAGCTGCACCGTGTTGAAACCGAGCCCGCGGATCTTCTTCGCCGTCTCTTCGAGGCCGTACGGGAAATAGCCCGTGAAAATACCTGCCTGCATCATGATGTGAATTCCTCCCTGTAAGCGATTCAGTTGATTCAGTTTGTGGAGATTTCGGAGAGCTTGACCGTGCGGCCGGAAGCGATGGAGCGATAGCCCGCCTCGACCAGCGCCATGGTCTTGACGTTGTCGGCGACGGTGAGCGCCGGCGGCGTGCCGGTCTTCACCGCGTGCTGCAACTGCTCCATGACGCCGATGAAGGCGTGCGGGAACCACATCGTCTCCCAGCTTGGGCTGACCCATTCGCCGCCGGTCGTCTCGGCCGAGACGTAAGTCAGCGTCGAAGCGGCACCCGTCGGCCAGCCGATCGTGCCCTTGGCGACGCCCTTGGTGCCGTCGACGCGCCAGTTGATGTGCTGGTCGTCGCGATAGCCCTCCTGGCGCGGACCCGACCATACGTCCTCCAGCGACACGGCGAGCACGCCTGTGGGGAAACGCAGCGTCGATACGGTGATCCCGTCGGAATGGTCGAATGTCGTGCGCGGATCCTTGCGCGTCAGCGTCGTGATCTCGTCGGGATCGCCGAACAGGAAGCGCAGCACATCGAGGTGATGCACGCTCATATTGGCAAGCGTCAGCCGATCGTAGCCCTGAAGGAAGGTCTGCCAGTGCGGGATGGCATGCATATCGATCTGCGCGAAGACGATGTCGCCCAGCGCGCCGCTGTCGATGATCTGCTTCAACACGCGCATCGACTGGTCGTAGCGCATGTTCTGGTTGACCGAGAGGATCTTGCCGGCCTTCGCCGACTCGTCGCGCAGCTTGACGGCTTCCTCGACCGACAGCGCCAAAGGCTTCTGCGCCAGGATCGCCTTGATGTGGCTCTGCTTCAGCGCATGGCGGATCAGCGCCGGCTGCTGGTCGGGCGGAAAGGCCAGGTCGATGATCTCGACATTTGTGTCCTCGATCAGCTGTTCCGGCGTGTCGTGGACGGTCGGGATGCTCCAACGGTCGGCGACCTTTTGAGCATTCGCCTTGGTGCGCGAAGCGATCGCCACGACCGGAAATCCGGCTTCCTTGTAGGCGGCCAGATGGCACTCGGCCATGATCATGCCGGCGCCGACGCAACCGATCCTGTATTCCTTCGTGCGGACCTTCACGTCCGGCTCGAAGCCCTTGCCTGTCATGCCTTCCTCCCGAAATTCTGTCTTCGCGGCCGCATTCATCTTGCCAATGCGCCTCCACCCTGTCCGAAATAATGCACGCGGGCCGGCTCGCAGGATATCGCCACCATCGCGTCGGGCCTGATGTCAGGCTGGCCGCGCAGCAAGGCCTTCAGCCGCGCCTGTCCGGCGGCGAGCGTCACCACGGTGTAGCCGCCAAGCGGCTCGACCTCGAACACCCGCGCCGGGCGGCCCGAGCCGCCATCCGCCCACGGCTTGACCTTGATATCTTCCGGCCTGAGTCCGATCTCGACGGCATCGGCGGGAGCCGTCTTGTCGGCAATGCGGATCACGCCTTCGGCCGCCTCGACGCCGCCCTCGCCGCGCGCTGATTTCAGGATGTTCATGACAGGCGACCCGAGCAGCCGCGCCACATAGGTGCTGACCGGACGGTCATAGATCTCGGCCGGCGCGCCTATCTGCCGGATCCTGCCATTGTCCAGGATGGCGATGCGGTCGGCGATCGACATCGCCTCTTCCTGGTCATGGGTGACATAGATCAGCGTCTTGCCGAGATCGCGCTGGATGCGCTTCAGCTCGACGCGCGTTTCCTCGCGTAGCCGCGCATCGAGCGCCGAGATCGGATCGTCCATCAGATAGGCATTGGGGTCGCGCACCAGCGCCCGCGCGATCGCCACGCGCTGCCGCTCGCCGCCCGAAAGCTGCGCCGGCGGCTTGTGCAGGATATGGCCGATATGCAGCTTGGTCGCGACATCGGGGACGCGCTTCCTGATATCGAGCTCGGCGACCCGGCGCTCGACCAGCGGAAAACGGATATTGTCGAGCGCGCTCATATGCGGGAACAGCGCCAGGTTCTGGAACACCATGGCAACGTTGCGCTCGGCCGGCGACACTGTGTTGACCGGCTTGCCGCCGATGAGGATTTCTCCGGCGTCCGGGGTCTCCAGCCCGAGCACCAGGCGCAGGATCGTCGACTTGCCCGACAGCGGCGGCCCGAAGAAGCAAAAGAACTCGTTGTCGTTGACAGTGAACGAGGCGTCATCCACTGCGAGCGTCGTGCCGTAGCGTTTCGTGACATTGCGAAAGACGATGTCGGCCATGGCTCAACCCGCTCTCATCGCAAGGCCGCTGGCGGCGTCGAAGACCCGCACCGACGCCGCCGTGGGCGCAACGACCGCGGTTTGTCCGATCGACAACCCGACATCATTGTCGAACACCGCTTTCACGGCGCCATCGTCCTGACCGAGATGAACTATGGTGCGCGCGCCGATGCGCTCGACGAAGGTGACCGGCATGGCCAGCCCGCGCCCGTCTTGCGCCAAGGCCACCTCTTCCGGCCGGAAGCCGTAGAGCACCTCGCCGCGCGCGCCACGCAAGACAGCTGCCAGGTCGTCCGGCAGCGGCGGTGAGACACCCAGCGGCCCGAGATCGACGACCAGACCCCGGTCGCTCTCCGCCGGCCTGCCCTTGAGCAGGTTCATGCCCGGCGCGCCGATAAAGCGGGCGACGAAGACATTGGCCGGATTGTTGTAGACCTCGAGCGGCGTGCCGACCTGCTGCAGCACGCCGTGATCCATGACGGCGATGCGATCGGCCATGGTCATGGCTTCCAACTGGTCGTGAGTGACGTAGACCATGGTCTGCCTGAACTGGCGCTGCAGTTGTTTCAGCTCTGTGCGCATGACCGCACGGAAGGCCGCGTCGACATTGGACAGCGGCTCATCGAGCAGGAAGATCGCCGGCTCCATGATCGCGGACCGGCCGATCGCCACGCGCTGCAATATGTTGACCGACAGCCGGTCAGCCTTGCGGTCGAGCAGCGGCGTCAGTTGCAGCAGCTCGGCGATAGCGCCGACGCGGCGGTCGATCTCTACCTTGGCGGCGCCCCGCATCCTCGGCCCGTAGGCCAGGTTCTGGCGCACGGTCAAATGGGTGAAGATGGCATAGTTCTGGAAGACGAAGCCGACGCCGCGCCGGCCCATCGGCACGCCGGCCATGTCGCGTTCGCCGAACAGTATCTTGCCGCTGGTCGGCTCTTCCATACCGGCGATCATGTTCATCGTCGTCGACTTGCCGCAGCCGGACGGCCCAAGCAGCGCCATGAACTCGCCGTCTGATATGTCGAGGTCCATCGTCTTCAGCGCCGTGAAGTCGCCGAATGTCTTGGTGAGGTTGCGCAGCTGGATCGTGCTCATGCCGGCACCTGTCTTGCCCGCGCCATGCGCTTCATGGCGAAGACGGCGACGATGGAGAGCACCACCAGGATCGCCAGCGCGATCGCCGCCACATAGCCCCAGATCAGATCCTGCGTGGTGACCTTGTAGATGTAGACGGAGATCGTCTCGGTGGCGACGCCGGGGCCGCCGCCGGTCATGATGTAGAGCGTGTCGAAGATCTTGAAGTTCTCGATCACCCGGATCGCCAGCGCGATGACGATGATCGTTTTCATCTTCGGCAGCACGATGGTGGTAAAGCGCTGCCAGGGATTGGCGCCGAGCAGCGTTGCCGCCTTGATCTGGTCCTCCGGCACGCCGACCAGGCCGGCCAGCAGGATCAAAAACATCAGCGGCGTCCACTGCCAGATGTCGGCGATCATCACCGCGATCAGCGCCAGTGTCGGGTCCGACAGCCAGGCGATGGTGACTTGCGTGCCCGTGATTGCCGACAGGATATCGTTCACCGGGCCGCCCGACTGGAACAGCATGAAGAACATGTAGCCGGCCACCGCCGGCACCACCATCATCGGCATCAGCAGGATCGAATAGAAAATGCGCTTGCCGGGAAAATCGTCGGCGAACAGCGTCGCCAGCGCGAGGCCCAGCAGGAATTCCGCCGGCACGCAGACGACCATGACGATAACAGTGCGCTTCAGCGCGCTCCAGAAACGCGCATCGGCCGCGAGATCGGTGTAGTTGGCAAAGCCGTTCCACATCTCCCACGCATTCCACCAGCCGAGGCCCGAGAGCGGCGACCAGTCGGTGACGCTGATGTAGAGCTGCATCAAGAGCGGAAAGGCCGAGATGAACAGCACGAGGATCTGCGCCGGCAAGGTCAGGCGAAAGCCCAGCCGCGTGCCCTCGTCGCGCGGGGCCGGCCTGCCGCGCACGCCCATCCCATCCTCCGAAATCGTTGCCGTCAGAGCGCTCATTGCTTCAGCGCTCCAAAAGTCAGGCCACGCACCAGGTGGCGCTGGATGGCGATGCCCATGATGACCGGCGGCACGGCGGCAATGAGCCCAAGCGCTGCCTTGGCGCCGTAGAGCTGTCCGGTCATCGAGGACGACAGCGAGGCCATGTAGACCGGGATCGTCACCCATTCACGCGTCGTCAGCAGCAACGCGATCAGATAGTCCGACCAGTTGAGGATGAAGACGAAGAGGGCAGCGCTCGCCAGCGGAGCACGCATCATAGGCAGCGTGATGCGGGTGAAGACGCGCAGCCGCGAACAGCCCTCGACCAAGGCGGCTTCCTCGATCTCGCGCGGCATGTCATCGAAGAAGGTCTTCATCAGCCAGAAGGCGAACGGCAGCGTGACGATGCCGTAAATCAGCGCCAACCCCCACCAACTGTCGGTGAAGTTGAGGAAGGCCCACATGATCATGACGGGGATCATCACAGCCATCGGCGGAAACAGCCGGAGCTGGATCAACGCCAGCGGCAGGTTCTGGCCCGAGCCGAAGCGCGACAAGCCGTAGGCGGCGGCCGTGCCGGCAGACATGGCGATCGCGGTGCCGAACACCGCCGACAGAAGCGACGACAGGATCGGCTTCAGCGCTGTGCGGTCGAGCGCGACGATCAGATTGTTGGTGGATTCGCCGAACACGAACTGGAAATTGCTGAGCGTCGGGTTCTTCGGCCACCATGTCAGGTCCGCACCCGTCGCCGACCATTCTGCGATCGGCTTGAAGGCCATCGAGACCATCCACAGGATCGGCACCAGCGTGACAGCCATCGCCGCGAGGATCGCGGCGTAGCGGAATATCTCGAAGGGGACGGAACGCTTCATCTGGCTGCTTTTGCTGGTGGCGTCGGTTGCGGAGGAGAAGAGCTTTCGCCCCTCCCCTCAAGCTGTGATCCAGGGAGATGGATCAGCTGATCGGATCGAGAACGGTAGGCCAGGCCTCCTTGTTGGTCCTGATGGCTTCGAGCAATTTGTCCTCGCCGATGCGCCTTGCGATCTTCTTCCACTCGGCTTCCGTATCGGCCATCGCCTGCTCCGATGTCTTGGCCTTGGTCAGCGAGGCCATGAGGTTTTCGTCCAGCGCGTTGTGGAAGGCGGTGGCGCCCGGATAGTTGATGGTCGGCACCGTGCGGGCGACCGTCTCGCGCACCACGTCCATGTGGTAGGCATGATAGGTCTGGCGCACCAGCGGATCGGAAAAATCCGAAAGCCGGAACGGATCGAGATAGCCGCCGGGGTTGGCGCTCATCCAGGCATAGATGCGGGCCGAACCCAGCCATTGCAGAAGGAGATAGGCAACCTCCTGGTTCTTCGACTGCGACGAGACCATGCCGGTCAGCGAGAACCAGAGCACGGAGCGGCTGATCAGCTTGCCGTCGATCTCGCGGCCGGGCGGCAGCATCGAGCCGATCTTGCCGGTGACCTTGGAGTCCTTGTTGCCGGCATTATCGAGGAATTTCGGCAGGTTGGAAAAGGCGCAGGTCATCGCCGCGCCGCCCTTGGCGAAATTGCCGTACTGCTCCGGCCAACCCCACGAGATCGCATCCGGCGAATGATGGGCAAGCGATTCGACATATTCGTTGGTGGCGGCGATGCCGTGTTCGGAATTGATCAGCGGCTTGCCGTCGTCGCCGAACAGGAACTGGTTGGGCGAGGCCATCGACACATAGCGCTGATACCAGTTTGTGTAGCCCCAGCCCTGGTTGCGCAGATCGGTGGAGCCGAACAGACCCTTGTCAGGACGCTGGAAGAAGGCAGCGACATCGCCGTGCTGCTTCCAGGTTTTCGGCGGTGCCAGATCGTAGCCGTATTTGTCCTTGAAGGCCTTCTTCTCGGTTTCATTGCCGAACAGGTCGGTGCGGTAGACCCAGGTCTGAAAATCTCCGTCCAGCGACACGCCATAGTTCGAGCCGCGATATTTGTTGAGCAGCGACACACCCTTGGCGCCGTCGACATAGCCGGTCTTGGGATCGTCCCATTCGGGTTTGTACTGGGCGACGAAATCGTCGAGCTTGGCGATGCCGCCGGTCTCGGCGAGATCGCCAAGGCGGTTCCACTCGGTCGAGTAGATGTCGTAGGCCCCACCCTTGGTGGAGATGTCCTGCATCGTCTTGGTGAATTCCTGACCGTTCGGCAGGCCGACGATCTCGATCGGGATCCCGGTTTCCTTTTCCCACAGCTCCTTGATCGACGGCGCGCCGGCCGGGAAAGGCTGGGTGAGCTGGCCGATCGAGCCGTCCGACAGGCCAAGCACGATCTTGGCCGGCGCCTTGCCGGCGCCCTTCAGCGCCTTGGCGGCCTCGATGGCGCGGCCCTCAGGCGTGTCGGCGCCATATTGATAACGCTCGGCGCCGTCGAAGCCCGTCGGCCCGCCGATCATGCCGGGCGCCAGTGCGTCGGCGGCATAAGCGCGGCCGGGACGGATGAATTGTGGCGCGATACCTGTAGCAGCGACGAACACCGCCGCCTTTCCTCCGGACGCCAGCAACCGGCGCCGCGAGATGCGGATCAGATCAGACATTGGAATTCCTCCCTCAGGCCCAATGTTTCCTCCACGAGCCCATGAGGGATATTGACGGCAGGACCGGAAGGCTGTCAACATCATAAATAATCAAAATACATCACAACATCGCAGAGAGGCGGAGAAATGCGTCATTCCGGGGTTCATACACCTCTCCAGATGCCTCGATTTGATGGGAAATATCTCTTCCCGTCTCGTCGCGAACATGCCGGGCCACTTGATTTAGCCTGGCGGCTTGCGCATCGGCCAAGGCCGGATACATCATTTCCCATCAGAATCGCGGATAGCGAGGCGTTGGCACCATCAGGCCGGCAGCCGTCATTGCGTGATCTTGATGCATTGAGGAGATGAAAGACCGTGCGTTCCACCCTGACTGACATAGCCCGGGAAGCCGGCGTCTCCGCCGCCACCGTCGACCGCGTGCTCAACAACCGCCCCGGCGTGCGGGCACGCACGCGCGAGATCGTGCTCGAAATGGCGCAGCGCCTCGGCTACATTGCAGAAGGCCCGAACGGAACGTCGCTGCGACCCATGCGCGGCGAGATCATCCGGCTCGACTTCGCGCTGCCGGCGGGCACCAATTCCTTCATCAAGATGCTGCATCGCCACATCGAGGCGCAGGCCCTGGCGCGCCCCGATCTCGACGTCCACATCGCCACCATAGAGGGCTTCAATCCCGACCGGCTCGCCCGCCTGCTGCAGGATCTGCGTGGCCAGACGCAAGGCGTCGGCGTCATCGCGCTCGACCATCCGACCGTGCGTGAAGCGATCCGCTCGCTGTCGGCCAACGACGTCAAGGTGGTGACCATCGCTTCCGACATCCTGCATGTGCCTAGGGTCGCCTATATCGGCATCGACAACCGCGCCGCCGGGCGGCTGGCCGGCTATCTGCTCAACCGTTTCATGGGTTCTGGACGCCCCGGCAAGGTGGCGCTCTTCGCCGGCTCGCTTTCCTACCGCGGCCACGAGGAACGCGAGATGGGCTTCCGGCACATATTGACCGAGGAATCACCCAATCTCGAGATTGTCGAGATGCGCGAGATGCTCGACGACCGCGAAAAGGCCTATTCGGAGGCCTCGGCTCTTCTGGAACGGCACCCGGACCTTGCCGCGATCTACAATGTCGGCGCCGGCAACACCGGCATAGCGCGTGCGCTCAAGGAGCGCGGCCGTGCCCAGTCCATGGTTTTCCTCGGCCACGAGGCGACCGACGGCACCAAGGAGCTGCTGCTCGACGGCACGCTCGACGCGGTCATCGACCAGAACCCGCGCGTCGAGGCCCGCGAGGCGCTCAACATCCTGACCCATGCCGTACGGGGGCTGCCCTACGAATTGCACCAGCCAAGGCTGCAGGTGATCTTCAAGGAGAACATCCCGGAGATTTGAAGCAATCTTCAGATCCTGCGGACGATCGCCCGACCATCCTCGCGAATGCCTATCGCAAGGCGTTCGCCGGAGACGAGACCTGCTATGTCGCATACGACCAGCGGCATGCTGATTCCGTAGAGAAATTCGGCAACGATAGCGCCGACGGCAAGGATCGGGTCCGGCCGCTCCAAGAGAATGCCCGCCGGCGCGGTGCCGCTGCGGATCGCCTCCGCCAAGACCGAGGATGAGGACGACGAGCCGCGCCCGCTCGGCATGACAAGGATCCTGCCGGCCACATTCTGCCCAAGGCCTGGATGCGAATGATCTGTTATGCCACCTGTCTCGGCGTCGATGCCGCCCCAGAAGCTGAGCGGCTGCGAAAACACCAAGGCCTGCCCTTCGGCGGCGCCGGCCTGTTGGAAAGTGCCCAGCCTTTCAGCCGCGTCCGTTTCAATCCGCTGCGTCATGACGCACTCCGCACGACGTGCCCGATCGCGGCGGACCGGATGCAGTCCCTCATATCGGCGAAGGCGACGGTCACGCCGATATTGCCCGGCGCGTAATGCGCCCATTTGCCGGAATTGGTCATCACCACGCCGTCGAGGCGTTCCAGGATCGAGGTGACATAGGTGCAGGTGTCGGCAACCGCGATCAGGCCGAGTGCTTCCATGCCGTCGAGCGCACCCTCCTCCTGCAGCCGCATCAGCGTCGCGCGCCCGGTGTTGACGTAGATCGGGATCCCCTTGCCTGGCGCTGCCTCTCGCAGCAGCGGCAACAGGCGCATCCACTCCTCATGCGAGAAATGCGGCGTACCCAGTGAGACGGCCGAGAGCGGCGCGCCATCGGGCACTCCAGACAGCCTGGAAAGCGCATGATCAATGTCGGCGCGACTGATGCGAAACGTCTCCTCAGGGGCGTGACCGTGGAACGCCTCTGCAAGCGTCCCCGCCTCGGGCGTGATGCCAGCCGCATGGAACAATGCCACCGCGCCTGTTGTTGCCGCCGCCGCGCCCAGCGCCTTAAGCTGGTCCTCGTCACGCGGTTCCGGCAGGCCCGCGATCACCGGAACACGATCGCCACAGGCTTGCCCAATGATCAGTCCGACGCCGACGAACAGACTGTCGCTCGGCTCTGAACCTGCGATGTCCAGTTCGAACAGGATGCGGCCGCGCCGGTTCTCGCTGAGATGCAAGCCCCAGGCCGGTGCGCGCCCGGTCATGGCGCAGCACAGATCGATGAAATCGCCATAGCGGTTGGTGCGCGCGCCGATCACCGAATTGGCGAAAACGATGGCATTGGATTCACCCCAGGCGATCTGCTGGCCTAATTCAGGCCGGAAGCGTGTCTGATAAGGCGCGCAGGTGAAGGTCGCCTGGCAGCCAAGCTCCAGATGCGCCTTCATCAACCGCCGCGCCGGCACTTCTTCAGCCACCGGCATCTTGACCATGCCGGGATGGATGAGGTCGAACGAGCCGACATTGAGCGTCGTCGACACACGTACACGGCCACCGCCCTCGACCAGTCTCTCTACGAAATCGAGCCCTGCCTTGCCGTGATAGAGGCAGCCATCGATATGGGCACCGGTGATGTCGAGCAGGCTGCCCGCGCCGATCGCGTTGGAGAAGGCGACGAGGATTTTCATGGCGGCGGCGGCGGCCGGCCCGTGGTCGCCCTGCAACATCGACTGGTCGTCAGCAGTCAATTCCAGCGTCATCAGTGTGCTCCGGACTTGTGGCCGGATATGCTGTTCCTCATCGCCTGCTGTCTGGCAAGAGCCGAAGCAAGGATCAACCCGCCGTGATCAGCACCGTGCTCTCCGGCGACCACCGCAGCACCACATCCTGCCCCTCCGCTAGCCTGTCAGCGCCAGTGTTCTGCACAATGACCTTCAGCGTCTGTCCGGCGCGTTCGACGAAATAGGTGCTGTTGTTGCCGGCGAAGATGCGCTTCGACACCTGCCCCTTGAGCATGTTGGCGTTGGCGGTATCCATGACTCCGGCATCGGTACCAATGCGGATGCGCTCGGGCCGCACGGCGCAGCTTGCCTTAGCGCCGGCGGCAAGCGTTTCGCCTGCCCCCGCTGCGATCGCCGTGCCATCCGCCAGGCGGATGCCATTGCCGGTCGCATCACCGCGAAAGATGTTCGCGTCGCCGAGGAAGGTGGCGGCGAACTCGCTCTTTGGCCGGTCATAGATCTCTTCCGGCGGCCCCTCCTGCACGAGCCTGCCGTCGCGCAATATGCCGATGCGGTCGCTCATCGTCAGCGCTTCTTCCTGGTCGTGGGTGACGAAGATGGTGGTGATGCCGATCTCGCGCTGGATGCGCTTCAATTCGATCTGCATGTCGACGCGCAGCGCCTTGTCGAGCGCGCCGAGCGGCTCATCCAACAAAAGCACGCGCGGCTTGGTGACGATGGCGCGGGCGAGTGCCACGCGCTGGCGCTGGCCGCCGGAGAGCTGGTGCGGACGCCGCCCGCCGAGCTTGCCCAACTGCACGAGGTCGAGCGCACTCTGCACCTCCGTGGCGATCACCGCCTTGCCCTCGCCGCGCACCGACAGGCCGAAGGCGACATTGTCAGCGACGCTCATATTGGGAAACAGCGCATAGTTCTGGAACACCATGCCGATGCGCCGCTTCTCCACTGGCACCCGCTCGACACTCTCGCCGCCGATGGCAATGCGGCCACTGTCGGGAAAGTCGAAGCCGGCGATTTGCCGCAACAGCGTGGTCTTGCCGCTGCCCGACGGCCCAAGCAGCGCATAGAAGCCGCCATCGGCGAAATCGATGGAGACATCGTCCAGCGCCTTGTGCGCGCCAAAGCTGCGCGAGACGTTCGATACCTGCACTCCGGCCATTATTTCTCTCCGCCGAATTTGAAGAACCGCGCCGTCAGCAGCATCAGCGCCATCGACACGACGATGATGATGGTCGAGACCGCATTGATCTCGGGCGTGAAACCCTTGCGGATCGCGGCGTAGATTTCGACCGGCAACGTCGTCTGGCCCGGCGTCGCCAGGAAATAGGAGACGACGAACTGGTCGAACGACACGGCAAAGGCGAACAGCCCGCCGGCAATGACGCCAGGCATGATCCAGGGCAGCGTCACGCGATTGGTCATCTGCCACTGGTTGGCGCCGAGCGAACGAGCCGCCTCTTCCAGTTCAGGTGCAAAAGTCTGCAGCCGGGCCGAGACGACGACGATGACATAGGGCAACGCCAGCGCGACATGGCCGAGCAGGATGGCGAACAGGCCGCGCCCGATGCCGACGCCGAAGAAGAAGATCAGCATCGCCGTGCCGGTGATCAGCCACGGAATGGCGATCGGCGGAAACAGCAGCGCCTGCAGGAATTTCTTGCCGCGAAACTCGTAACGAAAGAGCGCCAGCGACGCCGCCGAGCCGAGCACGGTCGAAATAACAGTGGTGATAACCGCGATCTCGATGCTGTTCCAGGTCGCCGCGATCAGCTGGTCGTTCTGCCACAGCGAGGCGTACCACTCGGTCGTCCATTCGAATGGCAATTGGTAGAAGGGCGAAACATTGAACGACATCAGCGCCATGATGATGATTGGCAAATAGAGGAAGGCGAGCAGCAGCCCGACATAGAGGCGACCCAGCCATTCCAGGATGCGTGTCGTCGCCATCATGCCGCCCTCCGCAGCACGGGCGAAGCGACCCCCAGGATGACCAGCACGACGGCGAGCAGGATGAAGGACAGTGCTGCCCCCAGCGGCCAGTTGAATACGGCGACGAACTGGTCCTCGATGATCGTGCCGTAGAAGGTGCCGGTGCGGCCGCCGAGAATACGCGGCTCCATGAACGAGCCGACCACCGGCACAAAGATGAGCGCCGCGCCCGCCACCAGTCCCGGCAGCGACAGCGGAATGATCACCCGCTTCAGCACCTGCAGCCGAGAAGCGCCGAGCGAGCGCCCGGCCTCGATCAGCGAGTCGTCGATGGCCTGCAGCGTTAGATAGCAGGTCAGCACCATGTAGGGCACGTAGGAGTGCACCAGCCCGATGATGACGGCCGGATAGGAATACATCAGGTCAATGTTGATCTTGAACGGCAGCACCGCGTTGAGCGCGGTGTCGAGAATGCCGCCTTCACGCAGCACCATCGCCCAGGAGAAGATGCGTACCAGCCCGTTCGACCAGAACGGCAGGATCACCAGCAGGAAGATCGCCTCGCGGCTGCGGTCCTTCAGCACCTTGGCCAGCACATAGGCAGCAGGATAGCCGATGACCACGCACCAGAGCGTCACCTCCAGGCCTAGCCGGAGCGAAGCGAGCAGCAGCGTCAGATAGAGGCTTTGCGAAAAGAAGGCCGCATAATTGCCAAGCGTGAAGGCCCATGGCTTTCCCGTCAGCGGCAGGTCGGTCATGAAGGAGAAGAAGACCATGGCCGAGAGCGGCAGGAAGATCGCCACCGTCAGCCAAAGATAGGCCGGCGCCAGCAGCGGCAGCGCCGATCTCAGCCCGCTGCGCGACGCGACCGCACCTGCCATGATACCCACCTCCCCAGGATTGAAGAACCAGCCGGCGCGAACCGCCGGCTGGTCCCGAAGCTCGTTACTTCACGTCGACCTTGAGCTGCTGCCAGAGCGCCAGATAAGCCTTGCGTTGCGCGTCGGTGATCGGCGCCTGGAACTGGATGCGCTTGGCAACCTCGGGATCGCCCATGACCTTGCGGTTGAAGGCATCCTCGGGAAGCGCGTCCACCGCCTTGGTGTTGGCTGACACCGGCGCGCCGACCTTGGTCACCCATTCGACGTAGAATTTCGGGTCGATCATGTAGTTGATGAAAGCCTCCGCACCGGCAACGTTCTTGGAGCCGACGGGAATGGAGAAGGCGTCGAGCCAGGCAACGGCGCCCTCCTGCGGGATGACCAGCGAGACCGGCAGCTTGAAATGCGTCTTGGCGCGGTCGGCCGAACCGCTCCAATAGGTGCCGATGTCGATCTGGTTGGAGGCAACCATCTGGTTCCAGTCGTTCTCCGAGCTCCAGAAGGTCTTGATCTGCGGCATCAGTGAGGTGAGCTTGGTCTTCACCGCATCCATGTTCTTGATGTCGTTGATGTTCTGGCCCGTAGCGATGGCGCCGAACTGAACCGCCTCGACGGCGTCGTCGCGGATGACGACGCGACCCTTATGCGCTGGATTCCACATTTCGGCGATCGAGGTCGGCGGCTTGTCGAAGGATTTTTCGTTGATGGCAAGCGCTGTCAACCCCCACACCCACGGCACGCCATAGACCTTGCCGTCATGGTCAAGCATCGGCGAACTTGCCTTGTCCTTGCTGATATCGGCATAGTTCGGCAGCTTGGAGGTATCGATCGGCTGGATCAGCTTTTCCGCCATCGCCTGGTCGTTGAAGGCGGCATTGATCATGACGACGTCATAGAGGCCGGGATTGGTCCGGATCTTGGTCAGCATTTCCTGTTCGGAATTGAAGAAGTCGTTGACGACCTTGTTACCGGTCGCCTTCTCGAAAGCAGCGATGGCCCACGGCTCGTCCGCGCCGTAGCCTTTCCAGTTGAGCACATGCACCTCGTCGGCCTTGGCGGCGAAAGCGAGTGCGGAGGTGAAGACGGCGGTCGCCGTCAAGAGAGCAGTCAAGTCGGGCATGCGCATGGTTCGTTCCTCTCTGTGTTTGCCGCTTTCCGGGCTTGTCAGGCTGTCTGATGGGCCTTCCGTGTCTGGCCTGGCGCGCCGGTCGAAGCGGCCTGGCTCAGGAAAGTCTGGATTTCCGCGTCGGCCGGTGCCGATGAGCCGCCGTGGCGTGTCACCGAAATGGCCGCCGCCGCGTTGGCATAGGCCGCGGCATCGAAGGGAGGCACGCCACGCGCCAACGCGCTGACGAAGGCGCCGATATGCGTATCGCCGGCGCCATTGGTATCGACGGCCGCCACCTTGAAGCCGGCTATGGTCCGTGCAGTGCCGTCGGCCAGCCGGACGAGGCATCCGCCTGCGCCAGCTCGGATGACCACGCCATCGGCCTTCGCGCAATGATCCGTCAGAAGCCGCGAGGCGAGAGCCTCGGCGTCGCCGGTGCCGGCAATCTCGGCCGCCTCCGTCGTGTTGCAGCTCAGCCAGGTCGTGCGGGCAAGCACACGATCGAGAATGGCACGTGGGATGTCCGCAATAACCGGCGTCGGATCGAAGACGAAGGGAACAGCTGCCGGCAACGCCTCGATCCATCCGGTCAGCGCATCGCGGCTCCCGGGATAGCTCAGCGTGTAGCCTGACGTGAACACCCAGTCGTCAGACCCGATCGCCACCGGCGCCATCAGATCGAGGCTGAGAGCGCTCTCGGCGCCTGGCCACGAGACGAAGGTGCGTTCGGCATCGCTCGATATCATGACGACGCAATTGCCGCTGTCCATCAGAGGCGACGGCGGCGTCAGCGTCTCGATGCCTTCGGCGGCGAAGGCGGCACGCAGGAAGTCGCCATTCAAGCCGCTGCCGAGCTGGCCGCCAAACACCACCTTCATACCGGTGCGGGCCGCTGCGGCCATCATGTTGAAGCCGCCGCCGGCGACCTGCGCATAGCTCGACGCCGTCTTCTCGCTGCCGGGCGCCGGCAAGGCGTCGATGCGGTAGACATAGTCGACCACCGCGCTGCCGATATGGACGAGACGCCCGCTCATCATGCCGCATCCTTGCCGGAACCGGCGTTGCCGACGCGACCGTTCGACATCCGCGCCGCGACAAGATCGGTGGCCAGCGCCCGAACCTGCGCCATGTCGATGCCCTTGAGATCGGCGATCCGATCCTGCGGCAGATGCGAAAAGCCGGTGCAGGCGCCGGCCATACCGGCCGCGATGGCGCCGATCGTGTCGGTGTCGCCGCCAAGATTGGCGCTGATGATTGCCGCCTGCCATGGATCGCCGTCGGCGACTTGCAGCACGGCGAAGGCAGCCGGTACCGATTCCTGGCTGGCGACGCCGGTGCCAACCAGATCGACAATCAACCGGGTCGCGTCCCTCTTCACCTTGCCGCGCACCAGATCCTGCGCCCAGGCGATGCGCGCGGCTATGTCGCCACCGGTCACCCAATGGCCTAGCGTCGCGGCTCGCCGCGCCGCCGCGACCGCGCTGTCGGAGGCCGCGCGCCAGTCGCCACCGGCGACGCCGCGGCTGACAGCGGCCGCGACGGCGGCGGCCGACGCAATCGCGATCGACGTGTTATGCGTCGCCCGGCAGGTCTCGGCCACCTTGGCGACGAACGCATCGAGCGGCTCCAGCGACATCATGATGCCGACCGGCGCGATACGCATGGCCGCGCCATTGGTGTCGCCGCTACGCCCCCCCTCTTCCGCCGGCACGCCATTGTTGATGGCATCAATGGCGCGCTTGGTCGATGGCCCCAGGAGATCGTAGCTGCCGCGCGCCTTGACCTCACGCTCCCAGTCGAGCAGCGCGTTGACCCAACGCGCATGGTCGAAGCGATCGCCGGATTCAATGAGGATGCGGCCAAGCAGCAATGCCTGTTCGGTATCGTCGGTGATGCTGCCGGCCAGCAGCCCCTTCGACACCGGATGGTCGGCGAAAGGCGTCACGAAATCCTCGACATGGCCGTAGAGTTCGGCAATACGGACCGGCGACAGAAGCTGCGTCGGCATGCCGAGTGCGTCGCCCAGCGCGCCGCCGACAAGCGCACCCATTGCGCGATTCATCTCAAACTCGTTGTCCGACATCGCTCAGAATCTCATATGCAGCGCGAAATGCGCGGGGTTGAGCAGGCTGGTGACATATTCGATCGGCCGCTCGTCGGCCGCACGCGTCAGCCGGCGGCCGCGCAAGAACGGCGTGCCTTGCGGACAGCCGAGGATGGCGGCGTCATCGGCATTCAGCTTCTCGATGTCGACCCACTCCTCGCCATGGTCCGGTACCAGCCCCGCCCCGCGCAGCGTCTGGTGCAGCGACCCCTCGCGCAGGCCACGCAGCGGCACGTCCTCCAGTTCGGGCGACAGCGGCAGGCGGCTGCGTTCGATGGAGATGGCGTGACCGTCACTGGCATTGGTGCGCACCCGGTCGACGGCGATGAAGAACGGGCTTTCGACGCCCAGCAAGGTCGCCAGTTCGGCGTCCTCGATGACCTCCAGCCGCAGCGTCCGGGTTTCGGCATTGGCGCCCGCATTGGCCAGCGCTCGCGACCAGCCGATGGCGTCATCGACCGGCTTGCCATCAAAAGTGACGAAGGAGCCGATTCCGCCCTTGGTGGTGATCAGCCCGCGACTGGAGAGCTCCTCGAGACCCTTGCGGACGGTATTCCGGCTGACGGAAAAGCGCTGGACGAGCTCGTTCTCGCTCTGCAGCCTGTCACCGAAACCAAGAACGCCGGAGCGTATCTCGTGCTCGAGAACGGTCGCGATCTGCTCGGGCTTGCCCGTGCCGGGAGACAGTTGAACCGCGCGCCGCTTCATATACGTACCTGTTCAGTGAACCTGTATAATCCTGTTCAATATCTTGCTATGTGAACTCTGTCAACGATCGGCGCCCACG
The DNA here is from genome assembly GCF_006439515.1 of Mesorhizobium sp. B3-2-1. Lineage (NCBI taxonomy): Bacteria > Pseudomonadati > Pseudomonadota > Alphaproteobacteria > Hyphomicrobiales > Phyllobacteriaceae > Mesorhizobium > Mesorhizobium sp. B3-2-1. The sequence continues at coordinate 22,511 of NZ_VFTI01000005.1, forward strand.
GACGCTTCACCGCAAGTCGCCCCGCGTCCGCCCGGCGGCGACCCGGCACTTCGAGGCAATCGCTTTGCTAAAAAGAAAGCCCGCTCCGGGGACACCGGGGCGGGCCTTGGAGGAGAATGAAGGGGTGGGACCCTCTCCTCTTGTTTCCACGGGGGGTGTGGACCGCAATCACCATACGCGAGTCCCGCGGAATGCCGGATCACAAGCCGGCTTCTTGCATCACGATTCGGTGCCCGGCGACGTGAGCGTGGTCACGCGATTGCGATTGCCGCCGTGATCGAACTGCTAAATGCGTCCCAGAACCACAAGGATGATGACGATGAGCAACACAAGTCCGAGACCGCCACCACCATAATAACCGGTTCCATAGAACGGGCCGCCGCCGAGACCGCTGAAGCCGCCTAGCAGCGCGAGGATTAGAATAATGATAAGTATCGTTCCAAGACCCATGGCCTTCCCTGCTCCTGAATGCGCGCTCTCGCGCGGGTTCAACATCGCGCCATTTCGGATGTTGCAAAGGTATGAACGTTTTAGGGAGGCTGGCGTTCCGCCGGACCATCGCGGCTACGGAACGCTGAGGGCGCAACGCGGAAAGCCGCCTGGACGGCGGGCTTTCCGACCGGCCGAAGGCCAGGAGAGTGCGGTCAAAGCCCCTCGGCTGGTTCCGCGGCCTGCTTCAGCCTCAGCGGCGTGAAATTTGCGGGAATCTCGCTATTGTCTGCATGCAATCCTGTCCGGATTCCCGTTGACCAACCTCAAACCGCGTCAGTGCGATCCGTTGGCCTATCCCAGAAAAATTGGATTGGCGGCAGTGCCTTGGCGATCTTGCTCTCAGAAGACCCGGTAGCACAACCTGTAGCGCACGCGTTCCATGTAGGCGCGATACTCCGGCACGGCGGCCAACAGCGCCTCCTCGCGCAAGATGCGGTAAAGCTGGAGATAGGTGATCACCGCATAGACCGCGAGATTGTGGAAGGAAAAGGCCGACAGGAGGTAGAGCACATGGCCGGCGAGGTAGCCGGCATAGATCGGATGCCGCACCAGCCGATAGGCACCGCCCGTCATCACACCGCGATTGGCGGGCAGGATCGCAAAAGAGCGCCCCAGCGAGATCTTGCCCCAGATAACGAACAACAGTGCGATGACCTGTAACGGCGCGGCGACGTAAAGGGGGACGAGTGCGATGCCTGGTTGGAGGCTGATCAACGCAACGCCAAAACTGGCCGTCACCGAAACGATGACCGTAAGCGGATTCCAGTCACGCGTCACCGGACGCCGCGACAGAAGCAGCCAGGTGAAGGTGAGTATCTCGGAAATCGCCACCAGCGCGGCATTGAGCCGAGTCGGATCCTCGACAAGCTGATAGACGCCGCGATAGACGAACAGCCCCGCGCACAGCAGCGCACAGGCGCGAAAGAAGCCTTCGCGCAGGTCGAGCAGAATCTCGTGCTTGCGCGCCACGGACAAAAGCCTGTTGTCAGCCGCACGCGAAAGTGTGTCACTTTTTGACATGAGCAAGGCAAGCATCCCGATGATCCCTCGGGGCGACCTTCGCACGCAACCATTGCCGGGCCGTTAACTGGGAAGATCGGATCGGCATCAAACAGGATCGAAGGTGAAGGCCGTACCCGCGGTTTGTCGGGCTGCGACCTGGCCACATCCTCGCGTCCGGCGTCGGACGATACGACCTTTTTCGCGGTTTCCGCGTCGGTGCCTATCTGAGGTACTCGTTGCTGAAATATCCCGCGAAATCCGGACGTTGCGCGACAATCTTGCCATCGGCGTCGTGCAGGATGCCGGCGGCGAAGAGATAGGAGCCGATCGCTTCCATCTTGGCCGGATTCATGATGCCGATGGCACCGTCTTGTCCGCGCAGATAGTGCCCCTCGATCAGTGTCTTCAACGAGGCATGGATCAACGCCGGATTGGTCAGGGCGTCCTTGTTGGCCGCGATCAGCAGCGTGGCGGCTTCCTCTGGATGATCGACCGCCAACTGATAGCCGCGCCGCGTTGCCTGGATGAAGGACGACGCCAGTTCTGGGTTTGCCTTGAGATACGCTTCGCTCGAAGAGATGAGCGTCGTGTGCTCGTCGGGGACGCCATAGTCGGCGTAGACGAAGCTGCGCTGCTTGACCCCTTTGAGTTCGGCTTCGACGCCCTCCCAGGTCGATACTTCGAGCGTGAAGTCGACCGAACCGTTGGCCAGCGCCTCGTAGGCGGAAGTGCCGAGCGTCACCGTCTCGAAACCGCCCTTGCCGCCATCGTGGCGGATGATGGTCGAGATCAGCGCGTTCTCCCAGGCACTGCCGAAACCGCCATAGGTTAGGCCATCCAGATCCTTCGGGCTTTTGATCGCACTGCGCGCCGCATTGAACACCAGCCGACCCGTTTCGGACTGCACCACGGCATAGACGGCCTTCAAGTCGGCGCCGGCGGTCTTCTGGGTGAACAGGCTAATGGTGCCGTTGATGCCGAAATCGGCGACGCGGTTGGCGACAAGCGTGCCGGCTCCGGTGTCGCTGTAGGGCACAATATCGACCTCCAGGCCGGCCTCGCGATAAAACCCCTTGTCACGCGCGACGAACAGCCCGATGTGGTTGGTGTTGACCGTCCAGTCGAGGGCGACGGTCACCTTCCGCGTTGCCGCGAAAGAGCGGCTCGATCCGGTGATCAGCGGTACGCTGCCGGCAAGTGTGAGCAGCAGAGCTTGCCTGCGCGTCAAGTCTGTCATGATCATGTCCTTTGGATGGCTGGAGGTTGAGCAAAATATCGAGGATCTCGGCCTCGAGTGCCCCGGCCTGCCGTGTGGCAGCGCTGGTTGGATCGCGCGGGCGCGGCAGTGGCACCTTGATCTCGCGCACGACACGGGCCGGCCGCGCGGACAGCACATAGATGCGGTCGGATAGGAACACGGCTTCGCGTACATCATGGGTGATCAGCAACGCCGTCCAGCGATGATGCCGCCACATCTGTTCGAGCCAGCGCTGCATGGCCGCGCGGGTCAGTGCATCGAGCGCGCCGAACGGCTCGTCGAGCAGCAACATGTCGCGTTCCTGCACCACGGTACGCAGCAGCGCCGCGCGCTGGCGCATGCCGCCCGAAAGCTGCGCCGGGAAATGCCGCTCGAAGCCGGCAAGCCCGAACTCGGCAAACAGCGGCGCGACCCGCGTCCGCGCCGCCTTGCGGCTGACGCCTTGCACCTCGAGCCCAAGCGTCGTGTTGTCGAGGATGCGCCGCCACGGCATCAGCGCGTCGCGCTGCGGCATGAAGGCGAAATGCCTGCCATGATCGTCGAGCGGCGCGCCGTCGAAGAACATCCCACCCTCGCCATGCTCGGCACCGGTCAGAAGCTGGAACAGCGTCGACTTGCCGGCACCCGAGGGCCCAAGGATGGAGACGAATTCGCCGGCATCCACGCGCAGCGAAATGTCGGCGAGCACTTCGAGCCCGCCAAAGGCCTTGCGCATGTGCCGCAATTCGAGCCGGCTCATGCTTGCGGGCCTTTTCCAGCGGCTCGTTCCCAGGGCATGGCAAGACGCTGCAGCAGCACCGTCAGCCCGAACAGGACGAGGGTGAGCGCTGCGCTGACGCCAACGGCGGCGAGCACCAGGTCGGGACGGAAATTGTTCTTGGCGTTGAGCATGTAGATGCCCAGCCCCTTGGCCGCGCCCGCATATTCGGCGAAGATGGCGCCGACGACGGCGTAGGTGATGGAAATCCTGAGGCCAGCGAAGAAATAAGGCAGCGCCGAAGGCAACCGTGCCAGCATGAAGACCCGCCAGCGCCCTGCTCCCATGGCGCGCAGCATCTGCCCGATCTCGACCTCGGTAGCCTCGTAGCCCTGCACCAGGGCCACCAGCATCGGGAAGAAGGTGACCAGCGCCACCAGCATGATCTTGGGCATCAGCCCGAAACCGAACCACAGCACCACCAATGGCGCGATGGCGACCAGCGGCAAGGTCTGGCTGACGATGAACACGGGAAACAGCGCGCGCCGCAAAGGCTGGAAGAAGTCGACCAGCATCGATAGCGCGAAGGCGGTACTGAGCGAACAGGCAAAACCGATCAGCGTGGCGCGGATGGTGGGAACGGCGTTGTCGAGCAGCGCGTCACGATTGAGCACCGCCTGTTCGAAGACGCGCGAGGGCGGCGGCAGAACCGTCGGCTTGATGCCGGAATGGTTTGCGTAGAGTTCCCACGCCACGAACACCAGACCGATCGATATCACGGCCGGCGCTGCCTGGGCGAAGGAGCCCGCGAGGTGACGCGGGTTGAATGACGATGAAACCACGAGAGAATGACCTTGACGGCGCTCGCGCGTCGGCGCGAGCGGTTCAGACGGCAGCGGGACTGTTGGCCGAAACCGTGACGTCGAGGGTTACGTGACCTGCGCCTGGCCCGAAGCGGCAGAAGGCTTCATCGAGCGCCGAGAAGATCGCTCCGGCATCGCCGCGCAACTTGGTGCAGAAATTCTTGGAGCGATCGTAGACGCCGGACTGCTTCAGGAAATCGATGCAGCCATAAATCTCGTCCATGTGGTCGTCCGTGCCCATCACATACAGCGAGAACTGCGCCGCCGCTGGCTGGCCGGTGGCGGGCGCACCGCGCACGGCGGCAATGGCGGCTTGCTTGCGCGGGCCGAGTGGCCCGGCAGGTCCGCCGAACGTGTCGGAGCGGCAGATCGGATCGTCCGGCTCACCTGGGCAGCCACGCGAAATGGTGGCCGACAGCACGCAATGCTTGCCGCTGCCGGACGCAGCCACGAAAAGGTCGCGCAGCGCCGGGAACAACACCTCGGGGGGGCCGACCAGCAGGGTCGAGATATCGTCGGTCTCGATCCTGAGCCTGTCGCGATACGGATCGAGCGCGCCGAGCGCGCCCAGGATGACGCCGACAAAATCGTCGGCCATGGGATATAGGGAAACCTGTGCGCCTGAAAACATCGCCCGCCTCGCTCCGCTGGTATTACCCAGATCAGCTTCTAGGGTCTGTGGGCTTGCCGCCCCCGTCTCAGCCCCGACCGTACGGAGCACCCCTGTGGATGGCGGCGTTAAAGCACCATTCGATCGGTTGGGAAAGCTATTTTTTCAGCAAGCTGCGACAAAAGCATTGCGCCAGCGCAGAGGCAATCGGGTGCCCGCCGGCCCGGAAATCTGTCTGGAACCTTCGCGAGGCCGAGAGGTTGTCCCACCAGTCGCCAGACGCAATCGCAGGAAAAGTGCGAAGCGGTTTTCCTGCCGGAATGCGTCAAAACAAAAAGATAGAGCGGTCAGTTGCTTCCGTGAAGCCTGTGAACCGCTCCCGCGACGAATTCACAGAATGGAGACAAGCCATGCTCACGAAAATCCTCGCGGCTTCGGCCTTCACCATTGCCCTTGCAACATCCGCCATGGCGCAAAGCAATAGCGCGGCCGGCGCGGATGGGTCGGGCGGCAGCGGCAAGTCGGTCACCGTAGACCCAAGTACCCCGGCTTCGCCCAATACAATCGACCCGGGCGCAACCAACAGCATAACCACCATGCCAGGAGACATGAATTCCAACGCGGATCAGAATTGCCCGACCAATCCGCAGGGCGCGCAGACGGATGCCAATGGCAACGCGACTGCGCCGACCGTGAACGACAAGAACTGCGGTAAGTAGTCTCGCGGCATGGAAAGCGCGGACGCAAGTTCCGCGCTTTCCATGCGCATTGGTTTTAGTATCCGTCACGACCGGCCGGCGGCTCGCGCCGATTCGAACTGTCAACCACCGGACAGCCGCGATTGATATGGTCTTGCGGCAATCGGCGGGCGCTTATACCTGCCAACTGCCAAGAAACTCATGAAACTGCCTTTTCGCGGACCGGCAGCTTCCAGCTTGGCCTGACGAAATGGCAGGTGTAGCCATTGGGATATTTCTCCAGATAATCCTGGTGCTCCGCCTCGGCCTCCCAGAACGCGCCGGCCGGCGCGAGTTCGGTGACGACCTTGCCGGGCCACAGGCCGGAGGCATCGACATCGGCGATGGTGTCCTCCGCCACGCGCTTCTGCTCCTCGCTGGTGTAGTAGATTGCCGAGCGATAGCTCATGCCGACATCGTTGCCCTGGCGGTTGCGCGTCGTCGGATCGTGGATCTGGAAGAAGAATTCCAGAAGCTGGCGGAAGCTGATTTTCGCCGGATCGAACGTGATCTCGATGGCTTCGGCATGCGTGCCATGATTGCGATAGGTGGCATTAGGCACGTCGCCGCCGCTGTAGCCGACACGCGTGGCGAGGACGCCCGGGAAGCGCCGGATCAGATCCTGCATACCCCAGAAGCAGCCACCGGCAAGCACTGCACGTTCGCTCGAAGTCGCCATGTAAGGTCTCCTCAAAAGGCAATCCCGGGGAAACTGTAGCGGCTTTCAATCGGGAATTGCGCGACAACAAATTCGGATATTCCCGTAGATGGGCATTGTCGCCTGCTTCGTCCAGAGCGGCCATTCGGTTGCACCCGTGAAAGACGCATCAAAGGGAATGGGTTGCATGACGCCGCTCAGATGCGCGGATGCCGGGTCCGGCTGCTGGCGGCAACCGGCAGATACCGCGGACCAGGCGGAATGGCGGCAAAACTGATCGCCACCGGCGGCGCCGCGCGCGACCAGTTAAAAAGAACGGTCTTGACCGGGATATTGCCCAACCATGCCCGCAGCCATGACGGCACGCCAGGACCCCGCCAAACCATCAGCATGCCATGGTCGCGCAACCGCTGCCTCGAGATCCAGGGTGCGAACCGCATATCGAGGTCGGTGAAGATCGACGGCTTGTCATAGGCATTGAGGCCCGCCAGCATGGCGAGATTGGTGTCGCCACCGACGATGTCGAGCCGGCCAGGCGCCGCCGCGTGCCAGATTGCCTCTGCCTCGTCCGAGACAGACTGCGCCGGCCAGCAGACGGCGTCCATGCGTCCGCGCACATTGCAGTTCGTCCAGCGGATGGCCGCATAGGCGCCCGACATGGTGACGATGCAGATGAACGCGCAGACCGCCAGCCTTCGCATCTCAAGGGCACTGAGCCGGTGGCCGAGGAAGGCGAGCACCACCACGCCGACAAGATTGTACATCGGCGCGCCCCAGGCTTCGCCGGCGCCGGTGAACAATGAGGCGACCATGATCAGCGTCGCCGGGCCAAGCCCCATCCACGTGAGATAGACCAGCGTACCGCGCTCGACGGGCTCTTGCGGAGCAGGCGTGCGCCGCAGCAGCCCTGATATCGCCAGCACTAGGAGGAAGCCGCAGAACCCGGCCAGTTGGACACCGACATAGTAGAGGCGCGCACGGTGTTCGCTCACCCAGGCGTCGCGGTCGGCGAAATAGGTTAGCGGCAGGAAATCCATGCGGTAGAGTGCGACGGCCAGCGGCGCGGCGACCGCGAGAAAAACGGCCAGGCCAAGCCATGGCCAGGGTGTCGCCAGCCGGCTCCGCGCGCGCGGCTCGTAGAGCAGCCAGAGGCCGCCGAAGGCAAGCAGCAGGCCGGTGGAGAACTTGGCGTAGAGCCCGATGCCCGACACCAGTCCGAGCGCCAGCCACCAGCCTGGCCCACCGCCGCGGCCGGCGCGCCACAACAGCCAGCAGATCGCGGCCCAGAACGGCATCTGCGCATAGTCGTGATTGAATTGCGCGGTTGGCCAGCCGAAGAAATAGATCGATGGCATCAAAAGCACGGCAGCCAGCGCGCGGCGTTGTCCGAGTATGTCGCGGGCCAGCAGATAGACCAGGACGAAGGTGGCCGAGATCGTCAGTTGGGCGAGCAGATATTGCGGCCAGCGGAACGATCCGGTCAGAAGATGGCTGGTCTCGAGCAGCCAGCCGGGGAGCTGCGGATGCTTGTAGGTCAAAAGCACCCACTCGCGGCCCCACATGAAACCTTCCACGACATCGCCGGGCGGCGCGGGATCGATGAGTGCTGGCACCACCGTCCAGAACAGGATCTGCATCAGGCACAAAAGCGCCAGCAGATACCAGGGGTGCCGAAGCAGGGCGGACCAGACCGACGACGAATCCAGTTCCACGGCAGGCAGCCCTGCCGGCACCCAACGATCGATGGAGTCGTCGATTCCCGCCATGCGGCGCTTAGACCACATCGCCTGGTTTGCCGAACAGTCCCAACATCAAAGCTTACCAAAAAGTATACTTGCAGGTCATTGCAAGGCCAAGATTGAGCAGGAACTACGTCCTCTCATTGCCGACACCGGGCAGAACAGCCCGCACACTGATCCCACTTGAACATCCCGGATACTCGATGCGTCACCAGCATGCCGTCATCCACCACCGCGCGCTCGACTTCTGGCTGGCGCGCGCGGCGGTCCTCGTCATCATCTGCCTGCAGCTTCTGGTGATCAACGATCTTTCGTTCGGCCCACGCTGGCTGGCGCCGGGGCTGGAGGCCGCCCTGCTCGTACCCCTGTCCGTGGCCACCGCCTGGACGCAGGCCGCCACCCAGAAAGCGGTCGAGGAGGAGCACTGGTACCTGGTTGGCCGGTTTCGAGTCATGATCCGTAGGACGGCTCTGGTGATGACCGGCGTCGTCAGCGTCATGAACTGCGGCTCCCTGGTGTTCCTGGTGCGTGCCTTGCTGGCCGGCCACGCCGGCTCCAGCGGCCAGACGCTGCTGGTCGACGCGCTCAACATCTGGATAACCAACGTCATCGTCTTCGCCTTGTGGTTCTGGAGCACCGACCGGGGCGGGCCGCCGACCTGCGGCCTCGTCACACGCGCCCATGCCGATTTCCTGTTTCCGCAAATGACCCTGAGCGACCGCGAAATCCGCGACTGGCTGCCGGGCTTCGTCGATTATTTCTTCCTCGCCTTCACCAATGCAACGGCGTTTTCGCCAACCGACACGTTGCCGCTCTCCCAACGCGCCAAGCTGCTCATGATGGGCGAGGCCATGATCTCACTGCTGACGATCGCGCTTGTCGCGGCTCGAGCCGTCAACATTCTGGCCTGAGGCATGTCACGCAAGCCCGCCGGGCACCGGGAGAACGGCAGACATGAAGATGAAGACCTGAGCGCGCGTCGCCTCGATCCATTCAAACGCGCCTTGGGCCACCTCAGAAGCCACAAACGCAAAAAGCCCGCCCCGGCGCGAGCCAAGGCGGGCTTTGGCTCGACCGAGCCGCAGATTCTCAACGCCAGGCAAGGCCCAGAATCATTCCTCCCCAGCTGGCCTGAACTTCCGCACGATCACCTCGAACAATATATCCGAGAGCATGTCCAGTTGGTTGATGGCGACATCGATGTCCTTGGGCAGCACCGAAAGCACGATCTTGAGATATTGGTCCGGCTTGTCGGCCCGCACCTCGGCGAGGACGCCGGCGCCGTGGGCGCGAAAATCGGCGCGCACGGCGGCAAGAAAATCGTCGCCCAGTGTCTTCTTCATCCGCTTCGGGCGAGGTCTCTTCGCGGCTGCCGGGCTGGCGGGTTTGCGCCTCGCCGACCTTACCTTGGCGCGCGACGGCTCGGCATCGGTTTCGTCGGCCATCGGCTTACCCCAAGGCATCGCCGGCCGCCGCCTTCGGCGACGCCGATCTGGTTTGCCGGACCGCCTTCTTCGAGCGAGCGGACTTCTTCCCGGCCCGCTTGGCGCGCTTCGGCCTTCCGGCAGGTTTTGCAGCGCTTGATGGTTTTGCAGCATTGGCCCGCGCCTTGAGCCTGGCTATGACAAGACCGACAGCGCGGCAGTCGATGCCTGCCAGCGGAAAGTTGAACCCGCCGGCCTCGTCCCGCACCATGCCGATCAGCACGCCGGGCGCCACTTGCTCGACACGGCCGAGCCGCGCCTGCGGTCCCGCGCCCTCGAATTCGCCGATGGCGCTGACGACCTCAAGGCCGTCATCGCCGGTGATGATGGTGGCGTAGCGTGCCATGGGATTGTCTCTTGAAGGTTCGCAAAATAGGGTTCAGTCACAAAGGCGGCGTCGCCATGGCCAAGTGCAAAGACCGGATAGAAAGCACCAATTGCCTCGATACCATCCTATCAGCGTGACCCCGGAAATAGATTGCGTCCAAAGCGACCTGCGCGAATTGCGCTGGACAGATGACACGGTCGTCGCGGACTTCACAATCCCCGGCGACGAACACAATGTCTTGCGTGTGCTGTTCGCCAATCATTCGGTGATCATCCGCATTCTCGATGAAATGCCCCTGAATACCGAGAATGAGGGCGCGCCCAAGGAAGGTCTCGTTCCCCACCACTTCGCATATCGGGTCGAAGGAGCTACCTTTGAGAAGACACAGTCGGAGACGTGGAAGTTCACGCAGCACCCGGCGACACACTATCGCTTCTTGACCGGCTGGACATGCCTTGATGTCTTGTCGGCCAAGGAACCGGTTTTTCAGGTCGTCAAGCGAATCCCGATCTCAACCTTCGACTGACGACCGGGACGTCTCGAAGTACGGAAAATAGCAGGCCAAAAAAACCCGCCTTGGTGGCGGGTCGTTGGCGCAAATCAGCACCATGGACGAATATGTAGCATGGCTGCCCTCACCGGGTCAACGCGTTTCTAGGAAAAAATTCACATTCGACCGAAAGAGCATGACGCCGGCCCTGACATCCACCCGGCTTTTCATCAGCCGGTTCCTGTGAAATCATCAGCGCCAGCTCATGGAATGATTCCCGTCGCACGGCCTTGTGGAGAGGACGATGGACAGACCAGCCATGGCATCCGTCTTCAGGATGCGGCACGCTCCGGCTACGGTTTCCGGTGTGCGCAGCACTGGTCAGGGCCAGGCGGATCCGATCATCCGGGTGCACTCGCTTGGCGAAGCGATCCGCTTCGTCGCCGGCGCTTACCCCAACTACGACATCGGCACCGTTGCCATAGACTGCGGCGATCCTTCGATCCCGCGCCTCGGCAGCCTGGAGGTCAGGGCGCTGTGGCGCGAATATGGCGAGCGCCTGACGCAGGAGTAGACGCTTCCGGCCGACCGGCGTCCTGGGATCGGAAACGCCGCTGACGCGTTTCCACTGCGATCAATGGAGGGAGCAATCCATGAACGTCGCCAACCTGCAACTCGAAGGTCTGCTGATGGCCGTCGCCTCGATCAACCAAGTCCTGGTCAAAAAGGGGGTGCTCACATCGGAGGAGATCGATATCGCGCTGCGCAAGGCCGAGGCCTCGGAAACCGGCGAGGAGCGGTCCGGAGGCATGTCGGCGTCGAGCCGCGACGCCGTCAATTTTCCGATCCGGCTGCTGGAACTTGCCAACCAGTGCCAGCCGGAGGCGGACATGCCGTCCTTTTCGAAGCTGGCCCGCATGGTCGGCCAGATGAAGGAGCCTTATAACGATCAGATGTAAGGCCCTCCTTACGCCCTGCCCCGGCGAGCGTCATGCCCTGCCCCGGGCGGGCCTATGCCCTGCCCGGCCATCCCAGGTTCAGCGCCAGAATTCTTCCCGGTCCGTGGACCGCCGCGAACAGCAGCCCGGCCAGGAACGAGAAATGGTCGACGAAGAAGCCGAACTCGGCCTGGTTGCCGGTCCAGTGGCTGGGTCCGTGGAAGGCAAAGGCCAGGAACAGCACATAGGCGGCGGCGACCAGGGCGGCCTGCGAAAAGAAGGCACCGCTGAGCAAACACAGCACCAGCGTCACCTCCAGGATCGCCGCGCACCAGGCGAGGAAGAGCGGGAACGGGAAACCGGCGGCCCCGATATAGCCCGCCGTGGCCTCCATGCCCATGAACTTGAAGGTCACCGCCATCAGGAAGACGGCGGCGAAGATCACGCGGGCAACGAGAAGGGCCGCGGTCTGCCACGGCGATTCTGCGATTTGAGACATGGTTGTATTCCTCCAGTTTCATCAGCCCCAAGGACGCGCCGCCGAGCGCGGATCCGACATCTGCCAGTGATTTTTCATGGCCAGCGATTTTTCATGGACCCGCGATTTTCCTCCCGGTTTGCCGGCCGCCGCGACACGCGCCAGGCGTTCACGAACGATTAACGATGCTGAAACTTGTCCGTAACCAGCAACGTGATATCGTTAGCCGGGGCTAATGCACGGCGTGTCCTGTGCAGTAATTTTGGGCGGGTTGAGTTTGGGCGCAAGTATCAGCTTGGGGACGAAGTCCTATCTGGTCAGGTCACCGGTTCTGGAGTGCGATGGCTGCGGCGGCACCGGACAGGTTTTCCAGTGCCCGCGCTGGACGAGTTCCAACGGCCTTTGCTGTCCCGCCGGCACGCATTACCGCGGCTGCCCCGGCGCCAGCGCGCCCTGCGCCGAATGCGGCGCGACCGACAGCCACAGCGCCGACCCGGCCCCTCCATCGGCCTGAACCGGGCCGGCGGTAAGGGCTGCCGGTCACCGCCACCCGCCATGGAACCAGCATGGCCGATCCGTGTTATGTCTGACCGCGACATCTAGGCGTCCGCGCGACCATGCGGCTTACAGAAAGTGAGGCCCGACATGCCCGACGACAAATCGAAGACCAAACAGGACCGCAAGCTGGTCTCGAGCGAGGAGACTTACGAGGTCGCCGACTTCGCGCGCAAATACGGCATTCCGCAGAGCGAGGCCCAGACCATCATCAAGCGCTACGGTCCTTCGCGCAAGAAGCTCGACAACCACATGGCCGCGCGCGGATAGAAAGGGCCGCGAGGCGGCAACCATTTCGCCGGCGTCGCGTTGGGGATGCCGTGTGCCGCGTCAACCGGGCCCGGCGAACAGGATGTCTTTTTCCCGGTTTCTGGCCAACGAAATGGCGGACGAACATCTGTCGGCTCGTGGCATGCCAAACTGACAAAGCCATGCAGGCGAAAACGGAGGGCGCAACCATGTCCGAGACAACACGCAGGACCGGTAGCTGCCTGTGCGGCGGCGTGCAGTTCGTCGTCACCGGCCAGCCGTCGCGGGTTGGTCTTTGCCACTGCAAGGACTGCCGCAAGGCGGGCGGTTCGGTCTATTCGGCCTTTGCCATCTGGCCGCGCGATGCCTTCGAGACATCGGGCGAAGTGGCCAGCTACGGCACACGCAGCTTTTGCCCGACCTGCGGCAGCCGCCTCGCCTGGGTCGACGACAACGAGGCCGAGGTGATGCTCGGCAGCCTCGACGTCGCACCGACGGACCTGGCACCGCAATATGAATTGTGGACCGGCCGGCGCGAACCCTGGCTGCATGCCTTGCCCGACGCCGAGCAGTTCGAGCATGACCGGCCACAGGCGCAGGGCGCGGATTTGCCCGTGCCCAGGCCGTTGTCGGACGCCGTCGCGCGCGACTGAAAGCAGATTGAAAATTGATCGTTCGGGCTTGGAACCCTCCCCTGGCGGCGACGTTATCCGCGGCTTCCTCTGTGCATGGTCCTGCCCGGGTCTTGGCCGACATGCACGATTCATGGAGACGACCGTTGAACGACAAGATGTTTCCCCGACCGATCCGCTTGAAGTTCTTCCACGGGCGGGAGCGCGTGGTGCGCAGCGCCTGGGAGGGGCTGGAATGCCTCGGTGACTGGCCGGCCGGCCGAGGCCGGCGCTACCGGGCTGCACTGCGCAGCTGCCGCGATGCGCTGGATGGCTGGGCGCCGCCGGAAAAGGCGATGCGGGCGATGATCGACGCCGCGCGCGAGGCGCGCATTCTCCAATAGCGGGAAAAACAATGGCCGATTTGATGCTGTCGACACCGCTGCGGGTCAAGCCGCATGGCTCGGACACGATCCGTGAGGTGGCCACGCTTCAAGACGCCAGTGAAATCCTGATCGACTGGCCACACGCCAAGCGCGGCCCTTTCTACCAGGCCGCGCGCGGAAAGGTCGAGTCGGCGCTGGAGAACGATGAAAGCGCGGCGCAGGCGCAGGAGGCCTTCACCGCGCTGTGCGAGCACGCCGGCCTTCTGGTCAGGTAAGTCAAGCAAGTCCACAAAAGCAGGGGTACTCGCCTGCTTTGCGGAACTGGGTTCGATCCCAGCTTCGATCATTGTGTGGGCAGATCACCGTCCACGATCGGGTGGGAGCTCTCGAAGCCGACGCTCTTCGGCGCCATCAGCATCAGCACGATCACGGCGGCAATAGAGACAAGCAACGTAGCGATCCTGGCAATATCTTTCACATCCTCATCCTTCCCGGGTCCGGTTTTGCCATAGAAACGTCTCCTGATCCGCGAGGTTCCGCTGCCGCGATGGCAATGTTGCCTGACAAGCTCTACTGCTTGGGGGGCTGGGGCGGCACTTCGCCCGGCTTGATTATCGGCGTCTTGCCTTCGTCGGGCGCCGGCGCGGCCATGCCCTGGTCGCCGGTGGCCGGCGGCTTCTACACGCCGCCGCAATCGTTGAGCTTTTCGCTCAGGCCGCCGCCGCCGGGCTGCTGCTTGCCGCCCTGATCCGTTTGTGCCCGGCTTCTGTCGGCTTGCTGGTCCAGCGCCTGCTGAGCCGCCTGTGCCGCGGCCGGCACCGCCAGGGCCAGCATCATGGCGCATGACGCAATGGCGAGAGGTTTCATCTCGGCCTCCTTCGTTGAACAGCCGCCCGCGGCGGCCTTTCCCTTCATGGGGACAACGCCCGTCGGCCCAAAAGGTTGGCCCACAGGGTTGGCTCCAAGGGTTGGCCCCAAGGGTTGGCCCCAAGGTTGGCGAAGAGAGGGCTGTTCGCGGGACCGGCCGTTGGAGCCGGTGCGGCTTTCTTGTCGCCCTCTTCCACAGCCCGGGACCACTTGTTGTCGGCGGCGCAAATAGCCGTCGCTTGCGCAAAAGGCGCTGCAACCAACCCCGTTCTCCAACCGTTGCCTGTGCCGGAGGCCGGCCATGTTCGAGCATTTCCAAGCCATGGACGTCGACATCGGGGACGCCGACATCTTCGTGCGCAGCGCGGGTGGCGGACCGGCGGTGCTTTTGTTGCACGGCTTTCCGCAAACCCATCTGATGTGGCGCGATATTGCGCCGGTGCTCGCCGAGCGTTTCACCGTCATATGCGCCGACCTGCGCGGCTATGGCCGCAGCGCCTGCCCGGCATCGAGCGCCGATCATGCGCCCTATGCCAAGCGGGCCATGGCGTCGGACATGGTGGCGATGATGGCGGAACTCGGCTTTACCTCCTTCATGGTCGCCGGCCATGACCGCGGCGGGCGTGTCGCCTACCGCCTGGCGCTCGATCATCCCGATCGTATCGAGAAACTCGCCGTGCTCGACATCGTGCCCACGGCCGACGCCTGGGACCGGGCCGATGCCCGGCTGGCCCTCGGCTACTGGCCGTGGTCGTTGCTGGCGCAGCCCGAGCCCTTGCCGGAAAAGATGCTGGCGGGCGCCGCCGATGCCATCATCGACAATGCGCTGGGCGGCTGGGGTTCGTCGCCCGATGTCTTTCCCGCCGGCATCCGCCAAGCCTATATCGATGCCTTGCGCGATCCCGCCCATATCCACGCGATCTGCGAGGAATACCGGGCGGCGGCAACGCTCGACCGTGAACACGACCGGGCGGACAAGGCCGCCGGCCGACGCATCGCCTGCCCGGTTCTGGCCTTGTGGAGCGGGCAAGGCGCGCTCGCCGAATGGTATGCCGGCGAAGGCGGACCGCTGGCGCTATGGCGGAACTGGGCTGACGACGTGCATGGCCACGCGATGTCAGGCGGACATTTCTTTCCCGAAGAAGCGCCCGGGCAAACGGCTGCCGCGCTGATCGATTTCTTCGGCAAGGTCAAGGCGGGGGCCGGTTAGCCACCGCCACGGCCACCTCGGATCAGCCGGCTGATTCCTCCGATGTAGACTCGCCGTCGGGTTCACCAGGCCGGCAAGGATCGGATCTTCGCGGACACTCCTCGAAACCATGGTCTCGGCCGCCGCAGAAGGAACAGCACATCGCCTTACGGCCCTCGTTTCCGGGCCGCCATTGCGGTGTTTCGTAAGGCTTCCTGCCGTCCATGCCCAGCAATGCGCGACGCCCGATTTGGTTGCGCGGCCGCCGGCGCCGCGCCCGAAGGCGCACGCCGCACGGCCTGTCGCGGAACCAACGGACACGATGCGGGTTGTGTGCGACAATGGATGCGGTCATTCCAGCGCTAATCCGGACCGGCTGCGCGCGCAATCGTGTCAAACCAAAGAGAACCTCCATGTCCGCTCGTATTCCGACCCTGTTGACGGCGATGGGCGTCGTGCTCGCGGCGACCGGACTGGCCGATGCCCGGCCCGACAGCCGCTCCATGAACTGCGGCGAGATCCGGGCCATGATCCAGAGCCACCGTGCCGTGGTGCTGACCACCGGCCCCAACACCTATGACCGCTATGTCAGGCAGTTCGGCAACGAGTGCGACTGGCCTGAAGTGCCGATGTCGGCCTATATCCCGTCCCGTGACGGTGACTGCCCGGTCTATCGCTGCGAAGAACCGGTCAACAATTTCCCGAATTGACCGCAAGCTGCCTGGGCGCCATAACGTCCTGCTTCTCCCGCTTCGTCTAATGGTAGGACAGCGCCCTTTGAAGGCGTGAATCGTGGTTCGAGCCCATGAGCGGGAACCAAGCAGATGATCTCAATCAACCTAGCGTGAACGGAATCTGGTCGGGTCGCTCCCGATCCTCTCCCATCAATTCGGACACAATCCGGGACAGGTAAGAACCGGCCGTGATCCTGCCGGGCAGGAGGAAGGTGGCTTCCGCCCAGGACCTCGCTCGCGATTGACGGCAAGTTAACGTTACGTTAACTTTAAATTCGCCGATACTAAAATAGGAGATCCTGATGAAGATCGCCTTTGTTTGCCTGGCGCTAGTCCTCGCCGGGTCGAGTGTCGCTGCGGCGCATGGAAAAAAGGCAAGAGTCACCGCTGACAAGGCATGTGCTCGTCTGTCGATCAAGGCGGCAGTGGCGGCAAAATTGGACTGCAATGCAACGGGAACCGCCACATCGACCCAGACCGACGCAACGAATGCTAAGCCGCGCCTTGGGTACGAAAACGCTTGGACGATATCCTCGTTTGGCCTTTAACGTTCCCAACATTTCTCCCCAAAGGCCCAGAGACCGAAGCGCTGGGCCTTTGTAAAACGTGAGTGGCCATCGCGAGCGCCCGGTCCTGTAACCGGCATGAAACCTCGCGGCCTATTGCGCGTTCATTGTCGGCCAACAGGAGAATTCCATGGATCCGGCAACCGCGGCGGTGATGATTATGCTTTCATGCAGCGCATCGCTCTGTCGGCCCACGGAGTCGCGCCCGGTCGTCTACCCATCGATGGAGGAATGCCAGGCGGCACTTGAAGTCAGATTGGCACCGTGGCCGAACGGCGAAATGATCGGTCGATGCAAGCAGATCGACCAGACGGCGACCGGCTCGATTCCACCGGAGGGATACGCCGCGGTTCAAGTCACGCGGGGGATAGGCAGCGATGCGGTCACCACCAACTACTTCGTTCCGAGAGCCGACAACTAGGAAGCCCGGAAGCCGAAGCTGTCGGCCGTTGACAAGTTCGCAGTTGGCGAACCGCTAGACATCGACAGGCTCTCGGGTTTGGCCCGACCCCCCTGAAACCATTTCAGGGACCCGGCGTTAACGGCCGGCATGGCCAGACACAGGAGACATTCCCATGACCGTCAATTGCCGCATATCCATCGACAACCGGCCTGACGCGACCAACGCCACTTTCCAGGCTGTGCCGCGCATTGGCGAGACGGTTTCCCTGTCGGTCGACGGAAGCCCGCAGGATCTCAGGGTCTCGCGTGTCGTGCATGTTCCCAACGGCGGACTGGAAGGCGCCGCGATCATCGTCGAGGTGACGACCAACATCCTCTAGACCTTGTTTCGCCGCGAGATGCCCCGGGGAGCATCACGCTACAGTGATCGGCGGCGATGAAACCTCGCGCGGCCAAACGCGTTCCATGCCTGCAACAGGGTCCAGGCTCCAATGCAAACCGCGTGGTTCTCCAAGCCCGTCGTGGTTTCGGTCGGCGTTACCGGAGCCACCCGCAACCTGTCCAACACACAACAGGCCATCGAACTGCTGACGACGCATTGGCGCGATGCCGGCAGCCTGAAACATCAGTCCGCGCTGCGCGCCTGCCGCCGGGCAACGAGCGGCGACGTGCCCACCGACGTCGCCAGGGAGGCTTTTGTCGAGGCCGCGCGCGAGGCGCATATCCTGGTCGAGTAGGTCGAGCTGATACGATTTTGGGCACGGATTTGGGCGGCGTTCCAGACCGGCAGATTTATCCTAGATGCCGAAACCCGGCGAAACGTCGTCGGCCTCACTGCCGGAGTGCGCCACGATGATGGACGCCAAGGGCGCGCTCAGCCGCCATTTGAGATGGCCGGGCGACCGCTCCAGAATGGCGGAGCCGCCTAGCGACTGCGGCGCCACGCGCTGCAGCACGACGGTGCCGAACCCCTTGCGCGTGGTCTGGTCCCGCCGGTCGCCGGGATGCGGCGTCGACGTCTCCTCCCAGGTCAACTGGAATTCACGCTCGCCCGCGGAGCCGGGGTCTTGCGCCCCGGAGTCGATTGTCCAGATGATCTCCACCCGGCCGCCTTCGCTACCCAGCGCGCCATATTTGGACGAGTTCGTGCCCAGTTCGTGGAAGGCCATGCCAAGATTCTGCACCGCGTTCGACTGCAGCGTCAGGACCGGGCCGGAGAGCAGGATCTGCTCCTCGCGGCCAAAAGGCTTGAGATGTTCCTGGATCAGGTCGAACAGGCTCGCGCCCGCCCATTCCGAGGTGACGAGCAGATCGTGCGAGCGCGACAGCGCCATGATACGGGCGCGGATCAGTTCCTCGAACTCATGCGGATCGCTCGAACGTTTGCTGGTCTCCCTGACCATCGACAGGATGACCGCGAACTGGTTCTTGACGCGATGGTTGACCTCGCGCATCAGCAGCCTGATCCGGCGCTCGCTCTCCTTGGCGGTGGAAATATCGCGGGCGATTTGCGAGGCGCCGACGATCTCGCCATTGCTGTTCTTGATCGGCGAAATCGTCAGCGAGACGGAAATCGGCACGCCATCCTTGCGCCTGCGCGTCGTCTCAAAGCTCGCCACCCGGTCGCCGCTGCGAATCTTGCTGATGATCTCGATCTCCTCGTTCTTGAGGCGATCGGGGATCAGCATCAGGATGGATTGGCCGATCGCCTCCTCGGCGGTGTAGCCGAACATGCGTTCCGCCGCCTGGTTCCAGCTTTGAATGATGCTGTTCAGATCCTTGCTGATGATGGCATCGAAGGAGGAATCGACAATTGCCGCGAGCCGGGCGTCGGCAGTCGCCCCCTGTCTGTCGCTGCCGTCAATGTCGTTCATCGCCATCCGCAATTGCATCTTCTCCCAATCAGATAAGGCGCAAACCGGTCAAGGCAATCGCAGGCGCGAGAATGGACAACTTTATCCCGTTTCACTCCGCCTGTTCCGGCGGCGCCTTGCCGTCGCCACTGGGCATGAGCACGCCGAACTCCTGCGACTTGGCGCCTAGCTCCGCCATCAGGAAGCCGTCTGAGGCAAGGCCACGCCGCAGCAATTCGCGGACAGCCGCCGAACGGCTTGGCATGCGCTTGTCGAAACGCCAGTTTTCCAGCGCGGCCAGTTCATCCTGGGTCAACATGATCTGCAATCGTTCCGGGCGTTCTAGTTCAGCCATGTGCGCCTCCCCGTGCAATCCGCCGAGTTAGTAATTGCCTCATTCCACTTACAGTTAGGGAGTCCCCCATCTTGCGTCAAGCGCGGCGAACGGGTGAATGCAGCACTGTGATCATCAAACTCCGGTTGAGCGTTCATGTAACTTTACTAACGTGCTGATTTTATTTATATATTTTTCAGTTTTAGCTTGCCAGGCCCCGATATCGGGCGCATCTTGCAGACTTGAGGAAACCAACTCGCTTTGGGAGGTTTCGATGCGATACGACTATTCCACCATGCTGCGTGAAGACGTCTATTCGACCGTCTGCACCGCATTCAAGACAGTGGGCATCATCAACGTGTCTGTGGTGGCGGAAAGGATCAGGATCAGGAATCTGGCAGAGAATGTCGCCCTCGAGGACATTGAGCATCTGGTCCTGCAGGCTGCCCAATTGATTGGAGCGGCAATCGAATTCGATGCTTGGTCCAATGGACTAGGTTGGCCTGGAAACGATGGCGTCGAGAATGGCAAGGAGAGTGCCAATCTCCCGCTCGATCTTGGTCGATCGGCCTCGATGCAATAGCCAAAGCCGCCCTCCTCCCGCGACGTTGCTTCAAATATGTGAGCACTGTGCGCTTATAGTCAGACTTGGACTGAGCGGTCCCGGCGGGGCCGCGACGCCGCCGGCGAGCTGATGGCGAAGCCGGTGCGTACAGCGTCATGCCCGATGCTATCCATCGAGACCGCGCCGAACACCCTGTGGGAATTGAACGAGCGCCTTATATGATCCTGGTCATCTCCTTCCTTCCCTCACGGAGCTCCACCCATGACCCTCAACACACGCAAGCTCGGCAGCCAGGGGCTGCAGGTCTCGGCCATTGGTCTCGGCTGTATGGGCATGAGTCAGTCCTACGGCCCGGCTGACGAAGCCGAATCCATCGCCACGCTGCATCGCGCCATCGAACTCGGCTGCACGTTCCTCGACACCGCCGAGGTCTATGGCCCGTACACCAACGAGGCCCTGCTCGGCCGGGCGTTGAAGGGCAAGCGCGACAAGGTGACCATCGCCACCAAGTTCGGCTTCCTCATCGAAAACGGCAAACAGGTGGGGGTCGATAGCCGGCCCGGGCATATTCGCGAGGTCGTGGAAGCCTCGCTCGGCCGTCTCGCCACCGATCATATCGACCTGCTCTACCAGCACCGCGTCGACCCCGCGGTGCCGCTGGAGGATGTCGCGGGCGCTGTCGGCGATCTGGTCGACCAAGGCAAGGTGCGGTTCTTCGGCCTGTCGGAGGCAGGTGCCGCCAACATCCGCCGGGCGCACGCCGTGCATCCGGTGTCGGCGTTGCAGAGCGAATATTCGCTCTGGGAGCGCAATCTGGAGCCGGAGATCATCCCGCTGCTCGGGCAACTCGGCATTGGCCTGGTGCCATTCTCGCCACTCGGCCGCGGTTTTCTCACCGGCGAGGTCAAGCGCGCGGAGGACTACGCCGAGGGCGACTACCGCCGCAACGACCCGCGCTACCAAGGCGAAAACTACGACGCCAATGTCGACGCGGCGGCCAAGGTGCGCGACATCGCCACGGCCCGCGGCGTCAAGCCCGGCCAGGTCGCGCTGGCCTGGCTGCTGGAGAAGGGCAACGGCTTTGGCGTCGACATCGTGCCCATCCCCGGCACCAAGCGGATCAGATATTTGGAGGAAAACGTCGCCGCCGCGTCATTGAAACTCGACGCCGCCGAAATGGCCGCGCTCGACGATGCCCTGGCGCCGGGAAAAATCTCCGGCCCGCGCTACACCGAGCGCGGCATGGCGATGGTCGATCGGTAGGCGCTCGGAGCGCAAAGATCCGAACACCGGAATCATCCTGGCTTGTATCTCGATCGGCGAAGACTTCAGACTGTGCGCCTCGCATGCCTCGCCAGCGCGTGCTCGATCAGCGCGTCGATGACCTCGCTGTAGCCGATGCCGATCGCCGCCAGCGCCTTGGCGTACATCGAGATGTCGGTGAAGCCGGGCAGCGTATTGACCTCGTTGATCAGCAGGGAGCCGTCGGCGCGCAGGAAGAAGTCGACGCGCGCCATCGCCTCGCAGCCCAGCGCCTTGAAGGCTTGCCCCGCCATGTCCCGCGCTCTGTCGGCGATCGCGGCGGGGACGTCGGCGGGCACTTTGACCACAGCGCCGTCGGCATCGAGATATTTGGCCTCATAGGTGTAGAAGCCATGCTTGCCAGCCGGGATGATCTCGCCGGGCAGCGAAACCGTCAGCGAGCCATCGGCCCGTTGCAACACCGAGCACTCGATCTCGCGGCCTTCGACGAACTCCTCTATCAGCACCTTGCCGTCATAGCGGAAAGCCGTTTCGACGGCCTCTGTGAAGCCATCCCTGTCGTCCACCTTGCTCACGCCGAAGGACGAGCCCTGCCGCGCCGGCTTGGCGAAGAAGGGCAACCCAAGCGCCCCGGCGATTTCCTGGAACGAACCGACATCGCCTCTATGCACGGTGACCGAGCGGGCGACGGCAAGGCCGGCTTCGCGCAGCAGTCGCTTGGCGACGTCCTTGTCCATGGCGGCGGCCGAAGCGAGGATGCCGCAGCCGACATAGGCGACATCGGCGACCTCGGCATAGCCCTGCACCGAGCCGTCCTCGCCGAACGGACCGTGCAGCACGGGAAAGACGACATCGACCGGCGTCAGGTCGGTTGCCTTGTGCGACGCCGAGATCAGCCGGCCCTTGCCGCCGGGCAGCAGGGCGACCTCCACGCCGTCCTCCGACACTGGAGCCCCTGCCCCTTCGCCTGCGGCCTCTGACGTCGGCTGCTGAAGCAGCCATCTGCCGTCCCTGGAAATGGCGATCGGCACCACCTCGTAGCGGCTCCGGTCGATCGCCTTCAGTACATTGGCCGCCGACAGCCGCGACACGTCATGCTCGGCCGAGCGACCGCCGTACACGATGGCAACCCTGATCTTTCCGGTCATCGAAATCCCTCAACTGTCGAAAATCAAATGGCGACGGCAATGCCGCGATTGGCGAAGAAACGATCGAAATCGGCTGGCGCCAACACTGCGTTTGCCTGTGTGGCGCTGGTATGGCCGGATGGGTTGTGAAAGCGAAAACCGTCGTGCGACGCCGCCGTGACCAGCACCAGATGACCGCCCTTCGACGGCGGCTCGCGCTCCGGCCAGCGGATCGAACTGCTGACCGAAGCGATGAAGAAGCGCGACCCCGCCAGGATCGCCGGAATGTCGGTTGCCGCGACATTGGTCATCACCTCGGCCTCGATGCCGAATTCCTGCTTCACGAAGGTAACGAAGGGCGCGTAGATCAGGCCCTTGATCGAGCCTTCATTGACGACATAGCCGCCATATCCGGTGCACCGCCTTGCCAGCTCGATCGTCGGCACGATCTGGCCACGCGTCGCCAGGATCATCTTGAGACACGCCATGCCGCAGACATTGGCGGCCCAGACCGCGTATTCGTCGAGCGTAGCAGCACCTGATCCCTGCCACAGCGGATCCCGCCGCAACGCGGCTTCGGCGCCATCGGCGAGCACCGCCAGCGTCATGTCGAGCGTCTCCCACTGACTGAAAAACGGCACGACTTCAGGCGGTGAACTCATGCGGACTCCTCGGGCAGCCGATCCATCTTCCGCCTTCTTTCGAGAGCGAGGAGATTGGTCGGCGCGCCGTGCAGCATCACCTCGCCTTCGAAGCGAAAGCCGCATTTTTCCAGGACGCGTCGCGAGGCGGCATTGGCCGTCCGCACCAGTACTATGACCCGTTCGGCATGCAGGTCGTCGAAGGCGAAAGCCAGCGCCGCGCGGACCACCTCGGTGGCATAGCCATGCCCCCAGCTTTCGGGGTGCAGATGATAGGACAGATTGAGCCCCTCGAATTCCTTGGACACCGTGACGCCGCCGAAGCCGACCGGCGCGCCGTCGGTCTCGATCGCCCAGCGCACAAATCCATGCTCGCGCCAATGGCCGATGTCGCGCAGCAGCCGGTCGGTGCTTTGCCGCGCCGTGTCGGGGCTGGGATCGGGCCGATGCGCGACCAGTTCCGGCCGGGCGAACAGCCGCGTCACGAACGCAAGATCGTCCGCCGCCGGCTGGCGCAGCAGCAGGCGGGCGGTGCGGAGGCTGCCGGTTTGCCGGGCGTCACCGCGATAATTCTCGGGCATGGGCTGTCATCGCTTGTGCTGGCCGGAATGAATTGCCTCCAGTCATGCAGCCAATTGCGATGCGATCATGGCAGCGCCTTCCAGCCGTGCCGCCATCCTACTTCGTGTTGATCACCGAAGCCGGCCAGTAGGTGTCCATGGTCGCCCCGTTGCGGTCCTCGTCGAAGAGGGAGTCGCTGCCGAAGCTGGCGCGCAGCCCGATGACCACCTTGTTGGCCCTGATGTCCTGGGTAGACGTTTCGAACTTCCTCCGCTCGAATTCATAGCGTCCGAACACCGCCCACGCCGCGACCTGCTGTAGAGCGGTCAGCGATTCAATGAAGCAATGAATCGCTCTACCTGGCGCCACTCGGCGTCGAACCGAAGCGACGGCCAAAACAGCGGTTGAAATAGGAGACGTCGGAAAAGCCGCTCAACAGCGCGATCTCGCTGACCCGCATGCGGTCGTTGCGCCGGTCGCGCAGCATGCGATGGGCTCTCTGCAGGCGCAGTTCGAGAATGTGCTCGGCGAAACTGGAGCCCGTTTCCTGCAAGAGATCATGGACGTAGCGCGCGGAAAGCCGCAAATGCTGGGCGATGTGCTGGGCCGAGATGGCGGGATCGGCGAAGTTGTCCCGCATCTTCCGCAGGATGGCCTGCAGCCTTGCTGCGCGCAGGCCGCGCACGCCCGCCAGCTCGGCGATCTCGCCCTTGGCGCCCGTCGCCAGTCCGATCAGGTCGACGATCGTCTCGGTGGCGTGGGCGACAAGATCGGGCGAGAGCAATGCCGGTCCCGCTTCCAGGAAGCCGCAATAGCGCTTGAGCATGTCGAGCGCTTCATTGTCGGCGCCGATGGTCAGCGCCAGGCGATCCTCGACATGGGCGAAGGCATTTTCCAGGATTTCGCGGGGCACCACGACATTGGTCCAGACATTACGGTCGCCACCTGTCATGTCCAGCGCTTCCGAAGCCGAGACCAGCGCGCCCTCGCCCCTGCCTATGCCGTAGTCGCGGCCGGCCTGCACACCGCTCAGCCTGGTGTCGCCGTCATTGACCAGCAGCAGATAGCCGTCGCGGCCGTCATCGGCGATGTTGCGTGTCTTGCGGCTGGCATGCCTGATCGTCCCGGCCATCCGCCCCAGCACCAGCGGGCCGATGGCGGTGGCTTCGATATCCGCCTGGAACGGCACGTTTCCGGAGATGGCGTATTCGACCGACCATATCTCCGCGACATGGATGTCCTGCCAGAGCGCGAAGCGCGCGCGGTCGTCGAGATGCGGCGGCAGGTCGACCGATGAGAAGACGTTCTTTTTCAACGAGCAACCGGCCTTTCCCGCGCACGCGTCTTCCCTGAAGCCGCACCGTATGGGACCGATTTGCCTCTTGTCCAGAGACGGCGACATCCATGCCTTGCAGGACAATTTCAGTGCCGCCCAGGTCAAGAATCCGACCGGATTCGCCGGCCCGGCGTCCGATTTCCAAAACACGCGGAATGCGGCATGGGAATCACCCGGCCTCGCCTGGCGCGGTGGCGCCAGCCGGCCGAGCGCACCTAGAACGTGATCTTCACGGAGGCCGCACTCCGGTTGGCCGGGCCGTGGTGGACGGCCTCGATGTTGTTGCCGTCCGGGTCGAGCAGGAAGGCGGCATAATAGCCGGGATGATAGGGCCGCTCGCCCGGCGCGCCATTGTCCGTGCCGCCGGCCGCCAACCCGGCTTCGTAGAAGGCATCGACCATGGCGTGATCCCTGGCCTGGAAGGCCAGATGATGCCGGCCGGTCAGCTTTCCCAGTGCCGCCCGGCTGTCGGCGCTGGAGACGAACAATTCGTCGGCCCAGAAATAGTCCTCGCCGGCGCCGCCGATCGGGACACCAAGCACCTGGAAGAGCGCCTCGTAGAAACGCCGGCTGGCAGGGAGATCCCGTACCACGAGCTGGAGGTGGTCGATGAGCCGGCCGCGATGCAATTCCTGGGTTTCCATGAAAGCTGCTCCTCGCAAGGCCTCGAATTTAGGCCCGGGCGGCAGGGCGTCAACGCGGGGCGCGTGCATCTGCTGACAACCGGCGACAAATCTTCGGGTCCGATGGAACTTTTCGGCTGACGGCAAGTTTGGTGGCGCGGCGGGAGGAATTGCGATTGGATTGTTTTCAGAAGCTCGAAGCACTGATCGACAGTGCCGGTGTCGACGATATCGATGAGGCGAACGCTTTGCTGCGCCGGTTCAAGGGCAAGTCCGAACAGACCGCGCGGGCCATCGACGAGTTCATGCTGGACTTCAAGACATTGGTCTTCGTCGTCGAAACCGGCGAAGAGGGTTTCCAAAAGCCGATCCGCAAGCTCGCCCGCGCCAGGCTTGCGACGCTCGAGCAGCTGGTGAACGTGCCGGCGTAGTGGAACACGCGCAAGCTGTCGCGGCCCGCATCAGCGCAAAGCCGCCCTCACCTTTCGCGCCGTACCTTACCGAAATGTATGAGCCGACCGGTTGTCAAACCGTCGAACCGGGTCGATGCTTGGTTGAGCCTGTAACGATTTTCGGCCGCGCACTCACGGCCATGAAGGATCGACCGACAGATGCGTTTCGTGATCAAGTCCGGCGACGCATGCTTCGGCCCGGCGCGCCGGCAATTCCTGCTCGGCGCTGCCGGCCTGCTGCTGACCGGCCTTCGGCCGGCCGCCGCCAACGTCCCTGTCGCCCATGACCCCAACGCGATCCCGCCGATGGACAGCCGCGTCGGTTTCATCGACTGGATGAGGAAGAACCGCGGCGAGGATGCCGGCTTCCTCGGCCAGCGCTGGGATCGCTTCCAGGCACTGGTTACGCACAAGGATGTTTGGGACAAGCGCGACATGCGCGCCTATCTGATGACGCCGCGGGAGGAGTTCGTCACCGGACCCAACCGCGGCCGCGCCTATGAATGGCACTATCTCGACATCGGCTACGGCGTCACCATCACAGGCCCGCACAGCGTCGCGCGCATGACCAATTCGCTCGAGATACACCCTGGCGACAAGGTGCTCGAGATCGGCACCGGCTCCGGTTACCAATCTGCCTATCTGTCCAACCTCACCGACAAGGTGTTCTCGATCGAGATCATCAAGCCGCTGGCGGCGAGGACTCGCGCGCTTTACGACAGGCTGATCACGGAAGGTTATTCCGAGTACAAGGCGATCACCACTCGCAATGCCGACGGCTATTATGGCTGGCAGGAAGAGGCGCCGTTCGACAAGATCATCGTCACCTGTGGCATCGATCACATTCCGCCGCCGCTGCTGAAGCAGTTGAAGGCGAATGGAATGATGGTCATCCCGGTCGGTCCACCCGGTGCGCAGCATGTGCTGAAGATAACCAAGCACCAGGAAGCGGACGGCACGTTCAACGTCGTGCGCGCCGACATCTACAATGGCGGAACGCTGTCCTTCGTGCCCTTTACCAAGCTGGAAGGAGGCGCCATAAAAGGCACCCACAACGGCCCTTGAGCGCGGGACAGGGAGGCTTACCCCTTGAGCAGCGCCGCCAGCCTTGGAATGCCCTCGCTCACGGCGCGGCGGTCGGCCAGCGTGAAGGACAGCCGCAACGTGTTGCGCCCGGTGCCGTCGGCATGAAAAGCATTGCCGGGCACGAAGGCGACGCGCGCCTCCTTCACCGACCGCGCCAGGAGTTCCGTGGCATCAGTGCCTTCCGGCAGCGTCACCCAGACGAACATGCCGCCTTCCGGGCGGCTCCAGCTCACGCCCTTCGGCATGTTGGCTTCCAGCGCGCCAAGCAGGCCGTCGCGCCGCCCGCGATAGGCGCCGATGAGCTTTTCCACCTGGCCGTCGAACACGGATTCGGCGGCGCGGTGCATCACCATCTGGTTGACCGACGGGCTGTGCAGGTCCGAAGCCTGTTTCATCAGCACCAGTTTTTCGATCACGTGGCGCGGCGCGCAGACCCAGCCGACGCGCATGCCCGGCGACAGAATCTTCGAGAACGAGCCGCAATAAAGCGTGCGCGCCTTGTCGATGCCGCCGGAGCGCGCGCAGTCGAGCGCCAGGATCGGCGGGACGCCCTCGCCGTCGTAGCGGAGCGCCCGATAGGCCGCATCCTCGATGACGGCGATGTCGAGCTCGCCGGCAAGGTCGAGCACGGCCTCGCGCTGCTTCCGGTCCAGCGTGTCGCCGGTCGGATTGGCGAAATCGGGCACCAGATAGGCGAATTTCACTCGGCCGCCATTCGCGGCGGCAGCGATGTGGTAGGCTGCCGGCGTCATGTTGCCACCGTCGGGCCGCAGCCGGTCATAGCGCGGCTCGTAGGCGTTGAAGGCCTGCAGCGCACCGAGATAGGTCGGCCATGTCACCAGCGCGGTATCGCCCGGCGACAGGAACAGCTTGCCCAGATAATCCAGCGCCTGCTGCGAGCCGGAGGTGATGAAGATGTTGGCCTCGTCGCAGGCGATGCCGAGCTTGCCCATCTGCCCGGCAAGCCAGCGCCGCAGCGGCAGATAGCCTTCCGAGACCTGGTATTGCAGTGCTGCCCCCGCCTCCGCACCGCCGAGCACATCGGCATAGGCCTCGCGGATGGCATCGGCCGGAAACAGCGACGGATCGGGAATGCCGCCGGCAAACGAGATGATGTCCGGCTGGTCGAGGAGCTTCAACAGCTCGCGGATTTCCGACGCCTTCATGCGCGACGAGCGCGAGGCCAGGAGGTTCATAAGGGTCACGACACGCCTCCCCAGACGTTTTTACAATAGGTCAATCTAGCTGACCTATATCCGCTTTGCCGTGCGATTTGAATAGTGCCTGAAGGGCTTCCGCTATACGCCAGTCGCCGCCAGGCCGGAACCGGCGACGGCGCGCGGGCGTCCGTTAAAGGCTCTTCTTGTAACCGATATGGCTGGCGGTGAAGCCGAGCCCGTCATAAAAGCGGTGCGCGTCCGCCCGGCCCTTGTCGGTAGTGAGCTGTACAAGGCGGCAGCCCCGCGCCCGGCATTCGTCGATCGCCCATTCGAACATCTTCTTGCCGACGCCGTCGGAGCGCCTGGCGCTGGCAACGCGAACCGCCTCGATCTGCCCGCGCCAGCCGCCCTTGCGCGAAATGCCGGCAAGGAAGGTGATCTGCAAGGTGCCGATCACCTCCGCGCCGTCCACAGCCACCGCCAGCAGCTGGTTGGGATCGGCGTCGATGGCGTTGAAGGCATCGAGATAGCCCTGCGCCAACGGCAAGGAGGCATCCTCGCGGGCAGCCCCCAGCGGATCATCGGCGAGCATGGCGACGATGGCCGGCAGGTCGGAGGCTTGCGCCTTGCGGAATTGGATGTTGGTCATGGGCGGATGAGATACGGCCGGCAGTACACCAGGGCAAGCCGCTAATGGAATGGAGATCAATGGGCGGAAGCTTGCGCTGCCCCTCATCCGCCTGCCGGCACCTTCTCCCCGTATAGGGACGGGGAGAAGAATGCTGGCCATCCCTCGGCGCCTATTCCTCAGCGTCGGCAATTGGCGAAATCGCCGGCGACAGCGTCTTACTCCCCGTCCCTATACGGGGAGAAATGTCCGGCAGGACAATGAGGGGCAGCGCAACCTCTCGAGGCTCAATCCCCGTCACCTGCCGGCTTGGCCTTGCCGCATTGCGCCAGCACCTTGCCGATGGCGCCGCTCGAGCCCTTCAGCGGAAAACTGATAGCGCCATATTTGGCCGCGCTGACCGACAGATCCCCCTTCGAACGCAGCAGGTCGAGCAGCGGGTCGGCCTTGGTCAGGTCCGCCACGAAATAATTGTACATCTCCTCCAGTTGCAGCGTCTTCGTCACCGTCTTGCCGTCGGCCTTGAAGTCGAACGAGCCGCTGATGCCCGGTTCCAGCTGGGGGCCGCTGGCACCAAGATCGTAGCTCAGCACCGGATTGTCGAAACAGGTCAGCATCAGATACGCGTCGCCTTTCGGCCCGCCGCAGACGGAAGCGGTCAACACGCTGCCGCCCTCGTCTTCTTCCATCTTCGCGCTCCAGCCGCAGGACGCGGCAAAGGCCGGCTGCGCGCCGAGCAAAGCCGCCAAGGCACCGGCGGCAACGAGACATCTTCTCATGACTTCCCCCTCCTGGCATTTGCGGCACCCGCCGGCAGCATATAGGAAAAGCCGTTGAATGGCATTGCTTGTCCAGCAAGGCCGCGCCTTGGAGAGAGCGGTGTTGAGAGTCCGCCTGTGTCTTCTGACAGCCGCCCTGGTGGCCTCGCCGCTCGCCGCGCACGCCGAATGGAAGCCGGTCGAGAAGGTCGAGACCTACGCCATTTCAGGCCAGTCCGGGCTCGAGCTCTACCGGTCGATCGGCCAGAACGGACCGAATGTCGGCATTGCCCGCGCCATTGCCTTCACCAATTTCAAGCTGACCTGGGGAGTCAGGGACTACAAGCCCAGGGGCAAGGGCTGCGTGCTGACGGCGGCGAAGCCGAAACTGATCATCACCTACACATTGCCAAGCCCCTCCGCGCCGCTGCCGCCGGCCGTCCAGAAGAGCTGGGAGGTATTCATCGCCGGCGTCAGTGCCCACGAGAGGGTCCACGGCGCCAGTATGATACAAATGGTCCATGACATCGAAGCCGCGACAGACGGCCTGACCGTTGCCGATGATCCCAAATGCAGCAAGACCAGGGCCGAGGTGGTCCGTCGGCTCGACGCAATCTCGAAGGCGCGGGTGCAGGCAAGCCGCGATTTCGACCGCGTCGAACTCGGCCAGGGCGGCAATCTGCAGAAGCTCATTCTTGCGCTTGTCAATGGCGGCTGAGAAGGCCACCGCGCCCTGCGGCGCGGGCGGCATATCGGCGTTTCGCCCGGTCCCTATCGGCTCAGATCGAGCGCCGCTGAGAGATCGCCCATCGGCGGCTGGTCGTTGTTGCGCAGTGCCTTGTCGCGGGCGACGATGCCGGTCAGCACCGGCAGATCGAAGCGCGCGGTGATGAAGCGCAGGATCGACGTGGTGTCGTATTGCGTGTGGTCGACCGTGCCCATCTTGGCATAGGGCGAGATGATGAAGGCCGGGATGCGGTTGCCCGGGCCCCAGCGGTCGGCCTTGGGCGGCGCGACGTGATCCCAGAAGCCGCCATTCTCGTCATAGGTGACGACGACCAGCATGTGGCCCCATTGCGGGCTTTTCTCCAGATGCGAAACGACGTCGGCCAGATGCTGGTCGCCGCTGGCCACGTCGGCATAGCCGCCATGCTCGTTGAGATTGCCCTGCGGCTTGTAGAAGGCGACTTGCGGCAGCTTGCCGTCATCGATCGCCTTGATGAACTCGGCGCCGTCCAGGCCGCCATCCCTGAGATGCTCGGTGCGCGCGGCGGTCCCGGGCGCGTAAGCCGCGAAATAGTTGAACGGCTGGTGGTGGAACTGGAAGTTCGGCACCGGCGTCGCGTTCTTGCCGTCCAGCGTTGCCTGCCAGGCGCCGGCATACCAGGCCCAGCTCACCCCCTTCAGCGACAGGAGATCGCCGATGGTGATGTCGTGCTGCGGCGGCAGCGTGGTGGGCGCGGCCGGGTCGGCGAGCGCCTTGTCGCCGCCCTCGGCCGGCTTGTTGTGGCTCGGCTGGTAGGGTGGCTGCATGGTGTTGACGGCGTAGAAGTCGGGCGTGATGGCGCCGTCATTGACGAATTTCGGCGCGCCGCCGAGCGCCGAGGCCGGCGAATTGTCGGCAACCTTCAGTGTCACGCCGTCGGGCTCGACGACGGCGATCTGGTCCTTCACCGGGCTGGTGTCGGCGTTGGGATAGACCGGCGTACAGGCGCAGGCGAGCTGGAAATGGTTGAGGAACGAGCCACCGAAGGCGCCCTGGAAGAAATTGTCGGCCAGCACGTATTTCTTCGCCACCGCCCACATCGGCAGGATCGAACCATCATAATGACCCATGACCAGGCCGCCGGAATCGGCCCAGGCGACGAATTTGTCGTTCTTGCCGCCGTCGATCTGCATCTGCTCCTGATAGAAACGGTGCCACAGATCGTGGGTGATGACGTTGGTGCCCTCGTTGAAACCCTTGGGGTCGTCGATGGCGAAGGGGGCGTTGGCGAGATGCGCGGTCTGAGCCTCCGTCACCGCGGGCGTGACGCCCTTTCCGGTCAGCCCGCCCCAGACCGGCGGCAGTTCGGTGAGCGGCTTGCCGTCGCGGTCGAGCTGGCGCGCCTGGTCGGCCGAGACATTGGCCAGCCCGTTGGCGCCGGGGAAGCCGCCATAAAGGTTATCGAAGCTGCGGTTTTCGGCATAGATGACGACGACGGTGTCGATCTTGTCGAAGCCGGCAGGGGCAGCATTGGCCGCAGCGAGAGGAATGAGGGCCGAACCGGCCAGACAGAAGGAAGTGAGGAGCTTGAGCCTCGTCATGGAAAGACCTCGTGGCTTGACGGTGGCTGGAGGAACGCGGGGAACCATAGCGGCAGGTAACGTGGATGCCTTGTCACCTTTGTGACATCCGCCGCCTCGGCGAACACGGTTTCGTGAGCACTGGGGCCGGTCATCAATCCGTTGCACTGCATTCCTATTTCCCGGCCAAAGCGGACCATGCCCCATGAAGACGAGACGATGGGAAAGCCTGATGATCGCGATTGCCGCGATCTCGACCTTCGCACTTGCCGCGCTCGCGAATACGGCGGACGGCGTCCATCCCGGCCCGCTATCGCGCGCGCAGGCGTTCGCGCGCGCCGAGGCGCTCACCGCCTTGGGGCGAAAAATGTTCTTCGACCCGGCGCTGTCGGCCTCGGGCAAGCAGGCCTGCTCGTCCTGTCATGATCCGCGCCACGCTTTCGGTCCGGCCTCGGCATCTCCGGTCGAGATGGGAGGCCCGAACCTCGACCAGCCGGGCGTGCGCGCCGTGCCGTCGCTGCGCTATCTCCAGGCGGCACCTGCCTTCACCGAGCATTTCCACGATTCCGAGGACGAAGGCGACGAGAGCGTCGACAACGGTCCGACCGGTGGCCTGACCTGGGACGGCCGCGCCGACCATGGCAAGGATCAGGCGAAAATCCCCCTGCTCTCGCCCTTCGAGATGGCCAACAAGGATGAAGCAGCCGTCTCCGCCTCCCTGCGCAAGACCGCCTATGCCGATGACTTCAAGGCCGTGTTCGGGCAGGATGTCTTCGAGCGCCCGGGCGACGCCTTCACCGCCGCCGCCGAGGCGCTTGGCACGTTCGAGCAGAGTGCCGCCGATTTCTATCCCTATTCCAGCCGCTACGATGCCTTCCTTGCCGGCAAGGCGACGCTGTCGGCGCAGGAACTGCGTGGCCGCGAACTGTTCGAGGACGAGGCGAAAGGCAATTGCGCCTCCTGCCATCTCAGTGAACCCGCCAATGACGGCGAGCCGCCGCAATTCACCGATTTCGGGCTGATCGCCATCGCCGTGCCGCGTAATCCGGCGATCCCGGCCAACGCCGACCCCGCCTATGCCGATCTCGGCCTGTGCGGCCCGCTGCGCACCGATTTTCGCGGCCGCACCGATTATTGCGGCCTGTTCAAGACACCGACGCTGCGCAACGTCGCGCTGCGCAAGAGCTTCTTCCACAACGGCTATTTCCACACGCTGCGCGACGCCGTCGCCTTCTATGCCAGCCGCGACACCGACCCCGGCCGCTGGTATCCGAGGAATACCGACGGTACGATCGACAAATATGACGATTTGCCAAAGGCTTACTGGGGAAATCTCAACCAAGAATCGCCCTTCAATGGCAAGAAACCCGGCGACAAGCCGGCGCTGAACGACGCCGAAATCGACGATATCGTGGCGTTTCTGCAGACGCTCACCGATGCCGATCAGCGGACCGAGCCAGCGAATTGAACCCTTGGACCTCGCGCGGGCCGACGTGCCGGATTGGCCGCGCCCGCGAACCAGTTTCTGGACCTTGCCGGATTGCCGCGCGGGCCGGGAGGAACGGTAAAGAAGGACATTCGTCATTAGGGCTTCCTAAACTGCTCTGGGGTATCCCTTGCCAATCGATGGTAGGACGCCGATGAACGCATTCGGGCGAGCAGTCGGATTTGTGGTGATCCTTGTCACCGGCGCAGCAATGCTGGTGGCTTTGCACATCGATGCCCAGCGGGATTACGCGCTTGCCAGGGAACGTTATCTGGAAAACTCCCGGGCGGCATCGCGCGCGACCGCCAAGACCGTCGAAGACGCCTTGCGGTCCGTCTACGAAAATGTCCGGACCCTGACCTATCTGCCAAGCGTCAGGAACCTCGACCGGCACGGCACCAATCTGGGCGACGAAGGCCGTGCGACCATCCAGCAGATCTACAATAACCTCGCTAACAACGTCTCCATTTCCGAGGTCTACTTCCTGCCGCTGGATTTCGACCCGGACCGCTTCGACGCCGTGACCGGCAAGCTCGAGGAGCCGATCCTCCAGTTCGACCAGTTGATCGTGAATGCCAGGGCAAGGTCAGACGCCGCCGCGTACACAAAGCCCGTCAAGCTGGATGACAATTCGCTGATCCGTCCGCCCGAAGAAGTTGAAACCTATGAATACCATGAACTGGTCAAACAGCTTGCCTGGCTGAAGGCGAACTATCCCAATTCCAGCAACATCGACGGGCTGGATGTGCCGGTCATCGGCACGAAGGAACTCATCACCTGCGACAACACCGATTTCATCCATACCGGCAATGACGCTGATCGCTCCGGCTTCATTCTTTCGGTCCCGGTCTTCGGCCAGGATGGCAGACTGCGCGGCTCCGTCTCGGCGATCATGCTCACCTCGGCGTTGAGGAAACTGTTGCCGAGCAGCGATTATGTCATCGTCAATTCAGGCTACGGGTTCGAATCCGACCAGCACAAGATGTCGACGGCCCTGGCGGCTGATTCCCACGCTTTCACGGCTGCGGACCCCAATCTGATCTATTCCGAAGTCCTCCCGCTCTCGCTCAACGATCCTAGAAGTGCCTGGGGTCTCTGGGCCGGTTTTCCCAACAGCAGATTCGACGACAACATGGACGCCCAGGCCGTGCGGGAATTCGAACTGGCCGGCTACGCGGCGGTCGCGGTCGTCACGCTGCTGGCGGCGGCCTGCTGGTATGCGATCGGGCGCACGATGACGATGCAGGCCGATGCCGCCGAGACCCTGGAGCGGCGGGTCGAGGAACGCACCATCGAGATCCAGCACCTCGCCACGCACGACATCCTTACCGGCCTGCCCAACCGGGGTCTGTTGGCCGGCACGATGGACGAGGCGCTGAGAAGCCTCAGGGAGGGCGAGAAGCTGGCCGTCCATTGCGTCGATCTCGACCGTTTCAAACCGGTCAATGACACGCTCGGCCATCCGATCGGCGACCGGCTCCTCAGTGAAGTGGCGAGGCGCCTGCAGCAGCAGGCCGGTGAGACCGCCATGGTGGCAAGGATCGGCGGCGACGAATTCGTCATCCTCCAGCTCTTGCTCGATGGCAGTGACGAGGCCGGCGTTCTGGCGAGCCGGGTCATTCACGCCCTGGCCGGCGAATTCTTGATCCAGGGCCACAAGATCAACATTGGCAGCAGCATCGGCATCGCCGTCTTCCCGGACGATGGGCAAAGTTCGGAAATCCTCATCCGCAATGCCGACCTTGCCTTGTACAAGGCCAAGATGGAGGGCCGCGGGACCTGCAGGTCTTTCGAGGCAGGAATGGACGCAAGACTGCGGGAGCGGCGCCAGCTCGAGTCCGAGCTTGCTCTCGGCGTCGCGAACGAGCAGTTCGTCCTGCACTATCAACCGCTGCATGACGCACAGACCTCGGAACTGACGGGCTTCGAAGCGCTGGTGCGATGGGAGCATCCGCGCCTCGGCCTGCTCCAACCATCGGAGTTTATCCAGATGGCCGAGGAGACGGGCGTGATCGAGGCGCTTGGCGAGTGGATCTTGAGGCGTGCCTGCGTCGACGCCGCGAAGTGGCCCGCGACCATCAAGGTCGCGGTCAATCTCTCGCCGGCCCAGTTCAAACAGCAGACGCTGCCGCTTCAGGTTGCCTCGGCGCTCGTGGCCTCGGGCCTGCTGCCGTCACGGCTCGAGCTGGAAATCACCGAGTCGGTGCTGCTTGCGCACAATGAAAACACGATAACGACGCTCCACCGCCTGCAGGATCTGGGCATCAGCATAGCCATGGACGATTTCGGCACCGGCTATTCCTCGCTGAGCTATCTCAGGTCGTTTCCGTTCAACCGCATCAAGATCGACCGCAGCTTCGTCAGCCTGATGTGCGAGAGCAGCGAAAGCCGGGCGATCGTCAAGGCCGTCGCCGAACTCGGCGCGACGCTCGGCATGACCACGACCGCGGAAGGCGTCGAGACCGAGGACCAGTACAGGCTGGTCAAGGAAAATGGTTGCACGGATGTCCAAGGCTGGTTCTTCGGCCGCCCAATGCCGTGCTCCGAGGTTCATAGACTTTTCGAAAGGCCAAATGCCTTGAGCGCGTAGGCGATGCGGCGCGCCGGAGACACCGACACTGCGCGACGCCGTCGCCTTCTACGCCAGCCGCGACACCGACCCCGGCCGCTTGTACCCGAAAAACACCGACGGCACGGTCGACCAATATGACGATTTGCCAAAGGCTTACTCTCCGAACCTGA
Organism: Mesorhizobium sp. B3-2-1; assembly: GCF_006439515.1. Lineage (NCBI taxonomy): Bacteria > Pseudomonadati > Pseudomonadota > Alphaproteobacteria > Hyphomicrobiales > Phyllobacteriaceae > Mesorhizobium > Mesorhizobium sp. B3-2-1. The sequence goes on from NZ_VFTI01000005.1 coordinate 58,745, forward strand.
ATCAAGACCCGCCCTTCGACGGCAAGAAAACCGGCGACAAGCCGGCGCTCGACGACGCCGAGATCGACGATATCGTGGCGTTTCTGCAGACGTTGACGGATGCGGATCAGGTGGGGGGCCACTGAAGCGTCGGGACAAGCATGGCACCCAAAACGAAACGCCGGCGGGCCAGCGCCCCCCTCTGTCCTGCCGGACATCTCCCCCTCGAGGGGGGGAGATCGGATGTCACCACGGCTTTCGCCAATTTTCAGTGTTGAAGAAAAGAGCCGGCGCCGAAGCTGCCAATCTCCCCCCTTGAGGGGGAGATGTCCGGCAGGACAGAGGGGGGCGCTGGCCCGCCGGCTTCTGCAAGGGATCGAGCCAATCCCGCTCACAGCGCCCGGATCACGCCCCCATCCACGCGGATATTCTGCCCCGTAATATATCCCGCCCCTTCGGAAGCCAGGAAGGCAATCGTCGCGGAGATCTCCTCACTCGTCCCGTAGCGCTGCATCGGCACGTTGTCGCGGCGCTCTTCGGTGGCGGGCAGGCTGTCGATCCAGCCGGGCAGCACATTGTTCATGCGCACATTGTCGGCCGCATAGGTGTTGGCGAAAATCTTGGTGTAGGCGGCAAGGCCGGCGCGGAACACGGCCGAGGTCGGGAACATCGCGTTCGGCTCGGCGACCCAGGCCGTCGAGATGTTGATGATGGCGCCGCCCTTCTGCTTGACCATCTGCGGCGCCACGATGCGCACCGGTCGGATGACGTTCATCAGGTAGACGTCCATGCCGGTATGCCACTGCTCGTCCGTGATCTCCAGGATCGGCGCGCGCGGGCCGTGGCCACCGCTGTTGACCAGCACGTCGATGCGGCCATAGCGCTCCAGTGTCAGGTCGGCGAGACGCTGCAGATCGTCGTTCGACTGGTTGGAGCCGGTGACGCCCAGCCCGCCAAGCTCCTTGGCCAGCGCCTCGCCCTTGCCGGACGAAGACAGGATCGCGACCTTGAACCCATCCGCCGCCAGGCGCTTCGCCGCCGCCGCCCCCATGCCGCTGCCGCCGGCCACGATGACGGCTGTCTTTTCTGAATTCATTGGGATTTCCTCATCGAGTTGGCGGGGCTTGCGGTTTCAGCGGTCCTATAGCCGGTTTCGCCGCGCAGTTCGAACCAGAAAGACTGAATCGAGCTGCAGAAAACTTGCGCGGTGAGCTGCGCCCCCTACCCCTCCACCGTCTCCAGCTCACTCAGCAGCGTGCCTTCCATGTCGGGCTCGTCGCCGGAACAGACGCACAGCATCTCGGCGTCGCCCTCGCCCACCGAGAGATAGGCGTGGCCCATGGTGGAATCGATGTAGACGCTCTCGCCCGCTTTCAGCCGCACCGGCGCGTACTGGTCGGTGTGCAATTCGATCTCGCCCTTGAGCACGATCAGGAATTCCTCGCCGGCGTGCCTCGTCAGCGGGCCGAATTCTTCCGGCGTGCGCGCGCGCGCATAGGCGTGGATCGGCACCATGCGTTTGCGCACGAGGTCGGTGGCGAGATACCGGTAGTCGTAGTTGCGGGTCAGCTGGCGCAGTGTGTTGGATTGCGAGATCACCGAGCGGCGGGTGCGCGCCGCCGGCTGCTTGCGGTCGCCGCTGAGCAGTTCCGTCACATGGATGCCGAGCCCCTCGCAAATCTGCAGGAGCTTGTCGTAGCTCAGCGACATCTGGTCGTTCTCGACCTTTGACAGCGTCGACACCGCGACGCCGGTGAGCGTACTGACCTCCTGCAAGGTCCAGCCATGTCTCTTTCTCAAGGCACGCAGACAATCACCGAGGTTCGGTTGCTCCGACATTGTCAGCTCCATGGCGCGGCGGTCGGGCCGCTTCTCCACTCTAGCTATTCGAACTCCCCGCCGTCATCAACAACACCAAGAATTTTCTTATACGCTAAATATTGACTGGATACGAAATTATTTTTACGACTGATGGATGCAGTCGAATTCTCCCACGAAGATCGTCGTCATCGGCGGCGGCATTGCCGGCCTCTCGCTTGCCGCCGAGGTGGCGGGCTGGGCCGATGTCATCCTTATCGAGCGTGAGCCGCATCTCGGCTACCACGCCAGCGGCCGCTCCGCCGCTCTGTTCACCGAGACCTATGGCAACCGCCTGGTGCGCGGGCTGACTCTGGCCAGCCGTCAGGCGATCGTCGCGGGCGGCTTCGTCGCCCACCGGCGTGGCGCGCTGCATGTCGGATGGATCGGCGACGACGCCGCCATCGACAAGCTGGCTCGTGAATTGCAGGCGCTGGTGCCGAGCGTGCGCCGCCTGTCGGCGGCCGAACTCCACGCACTGGTTCCCGTCATTGCCAGGGAAAACACTTGCGGCGGCGTCTATGAGCCGGACGCGGTGGATGTCGATACGGGCAAGATGCTGGGGTCCAGCGCCTCGGCGCTCAAGGCCGGAGGCGGCATCATCCGCACCGGCGAGGAGGTCCGCGCCATATCACGCGACGGCAGCGCTTTTCGGATTGAAACTAGCGCTGGCGTCTACTCGGCCGACATCGTCGTCAACGCCGCCGGCGCCTGGGTCGATGTCGTCGCCGGCATGGCGGGGCTACCGGGCCTCGGCTTCCAGCCGAAACGGCGCACCGCCTTCCTGTTCGACCCGCCCGCCGGGATGGACATCGCCGGCTGGCCGCTGGTGGTCGACCTGCACGAACAATTCTACTTCAAGCCCGATGCCGGCAGGCTGATCGGCTCGCTCGCCGACGAGACCGATTCCGAGCCTTGCGACGCCTGGCCGCAAGACATCGACGTCGCCATCGCCGTCGACCGCATCGAACAGGCGACGTCGATGCGCATCGGCCGTCCGTCGACGCCATGGGCGGGCCTGCGCACCTTCGCGCCCGACCGCACGCCGGTCGCCGGCTTCGACCCGCGCCTGCCCGGCTTTTTCTGGCTCGGCGGCCAGGGCGGCTACGGCTTCCAGGTCTCGCTGACGCTGGCCAGGCTGAGCGCGGCGCTGATACGCGGGCAGCCCATCCCCGGGGATGTTGCGGCACTCGGCGTCACCGCGACGGCACTGGCACCCGATCGCTTCCTGGCCCCGGCGTCGGCTCCATGAATTTCACGCCCTTGCCTCAACCCGTAAAATGTCATCAGGAGCGTTTGCGATGAAATCCACCGTTCCAGAGCGCCTATGCCGACCGCGCCTTCTATGGGCACCAGGGCAGCATTCCGGGCTACGTCGCCGTCAGGCTGCACGACCCGGAGGCGGACCTCACCATCGCCATGACCAGCAATGTCGGCTCCGGCAATCGCCTCTCCTTCCAGGCCAGCGGCCTGCACCCGGTGGTCGATCAGGCGATCCGCATCATTCTCGACTGACCGCGTTCAGCCGCCCTGCCCGGACGATGGATCGGGCAGGCCCGGCAGCATCTGGCTCAGCACCCGGTCGCGAAGGAAGATATGATGGAAGATGGCAGCGGCCGCGTGCAGGCCGGCGAGCCACATGATGATATCGCCAAGCGTGCCATGGATCTGCGCCAGCGGCGCGCCCCAGGAGCCGGAAAACGGACCGATCGCTCCCAACCCATAGACCGTGACCGGGTGGCCGCCGAACAAGGCGCCGACTATGGCTGTCGCCGGAACCGCGAACAGCAGAGCGTAGAGCGCCCAGTGCGTTGCTTTCGAAGCAATCTCCATCCAGCCAGGCATGGCCGGCGAATCGGGAATGCGATCGAAAAGGCGCCAGACCAGGCGAATGCCCAGCAAACAGAGAACCGAGAGGCCAAGCGACTCGTGCAGCAGCAATGTCGATGCCCTGGCCGTGGAATAGACGCGTTCGGGCGGCCCTCCGGCGGATACGAGGAAGGCGGCGAGCACCAGCAAAGCCGTCAGCCAATGGAGAACCTGGGCAACGCGTCCATAACGGGTTGTCGAGCCGGAAAGCGACATGCGAAAACTCCCAAAAAGGTGAGAAAAATCCTGGCGAGGATGAACGTGCAGCTATTTTCCCGGTTCCTCAAGTAACATCAGTTTACCGCCCATGTCGGTTGCGTCGCTGCCGCTGGCGGCGCTGCCTGACGAGACGAAGTCCCTAGAGCGGTTCAGTGTTTGTTGGAATCGCCGAACCGCTCTAACTCTTTGTTTTCACGCAATTCCCTAGGGAAACCGCTACGCACTTTTCCTGGAATTGCTCTAGCCTTCCTCCGTCCAGATCAGGCGCAGCAGGCGAAGCAGCGTTGCCCGCTCCTTGGCTGTCAGCCGGTGCAGGAACCGGTCTTCATGCCGGCGAACCTGTCGCCGCCATCCGGGCATGGCCTTCCTCGCGGCCGGTGTCAGGGTCAGCACCTGCACGCGCTTGTCGTCCGCATGGTCGTCGCGCTCGACCAGCCCCCGCCCTTCGAGCTCGGCAAGCAGCGGCGCCATGTTGGCGCTCTTCATGCCGAGCTGGCGGCAGAGTTCCGCGGCCCGGATACCTGGTTGTTCGTCGATCAGGGCCAGCATGCCGTAGGTAACCGGGCGCAGCGCCGCATCGGCGAGCTCTACGGCGAAATCACTCAAGGCTAAAGTCGAGGCACGCCTGAGATTGTAGCCGACCTGCGCGTCGAGCGCGTCTTCGGCCATCGCCCCTGGCACACCGGGATCGGGGTGCGCACTGGGATCGGCGTGAATTTCCGTCTCATCCATACTCGAACCGATCGCCGTGATCAAAGCCCTTGTCAAGCAAAAAAGACTATGCGACATAGCAAACTAGATAGCTATATCGCATAGCAATTTTCGCGACCGTCGCGCCGTATGGGAGGACACTGACCATGACCGAAGAGCCCGTTGCCTTCGATGTCGAGAACGGCATCGCCTGGGTGCGTTTCAACCGGCCAGACAAGCGCAATTGTATGAACCCCGCACTCAACCGGCGGATGATGGAGGTTCTGGACGAACTCGAATTCCGCGACGATGTCGGCGTGCTGGTGCTGTCGGGCGAAGGCAGCGCCTGGTCGGCGGGCATGGACCTCAAGGAGTATTTCCGAGAGACGGAAGCCAAGGGCCTCGGCGCCATCCGCAAGGCGCAGTCCGAAGCCTATGGCTGGTGGCGGCGCCTGCGCTGGTACCACAAGCCGACCATCGCCATGGTCAATGGCTGGTGTTTCGGCGGCGGCTATGGCCCGCTCTTTGCTTGCGACCTCGCCTACGCCGCCGATGAGGCCCGGTTCGCCTTGTCGGAGATCAACTGGGGCATACTGCCCGGCGGTGGCGCCACCAAGGTGGTGGTCGACCTCTTGTCGATGCGCGACGCCATGTACCATGCGCTGACCGGCGAACTCATCGACGGCAGGAAGGCCGCCGCCTGGAAGCTGGTCAATGAAAGCCTGCCGCTGGCCGACCTGAAGGCACGTGTCGCCGAGGTTGCAAACGTCCTTTTGAAGAAGAACCCGATTGCCCTGAAGGCGACCAAGGACGCCATCCGCCGCGTCGCCGAGATGACCTATGACAATGCCGAGGATTATCTCGTGCGGGCGCAGGAAGCGGCCAACTCCCATGACAATGACGGCCGCAAGGAAGGCATCCGCCAGTTCATCGACGAGAAGAGCTACAAGCCGGGTCTTGGCGCCTACGACAAGGCCAGATGACGCGATAAACCATCGACGCAATCTGGGAGGAGATGCGAATGCCGGCCTGGACGACATCGGATCCCGTGGCCTTGCACGCCGGGACGCAGCCGGACCGTCTTGCCTGCGTCGACCTAGCATCCGGCAGGCGCTGGACATACCGCGCATTCGACGAGGCCATCCAGCGCGCCGTCGGCGTCCTCGAAGCCGCCTATGGTATCGAACAGGGGCAACGGGTCGCCACGCTTGTCCGCAACAGCGCCGACCTGCTTGTCCTGCAGCAGGCCGCGATGCGGCTCGGCGCCATTTTCGTGCCGCTCAACTGGCGGCTCGCCGACGCCGAACGGCAGGCGATCCTTGCCGATTGCGGCCCGGTGTTGCTGCTGCATGACGCAGCGCTCGAAATGACGTTGCCGGCGGGCTGCCTATCGATCGAAGTCGCGACCTTCGCCAAGGCGGTCGAGGCTCAGGCGCCGGCACCGCGCCGTCCCCTGCCGGACGGCGATACGCCATCGATCATCCTCTACACATCGGGTACGTCGGGTCGGCCGAAGGGCGTCGTCGTCACGGAGCGCAACGCGTTGGCCACCGCAGTCAATTTCGGCGTGCTGGGGCGCGTCGGCAATGCCAGCGTCTTCCTCTGCGATGCACCGATGTTCCATGTCATCGGTCTCATCACCAGCCTGCGTCCGCCGCTGCTGCAAGGCGGCACGGTGCTGATCTCGCCCGGGTTCGACGCCGGTGTGACCAACCGCCGCCTGGCCGACCCCGGCCTCGGCATCACCCATTATTTCTGCGTGCCGCAGATGGCCAGGATGCTGCGTGAACACCCCGACTTCGCGCCGGCGCGCTGGACGTCCCTCACCGCCATCTTCACCGGCGGCGCGCCGAACCCGGCCATCGATATCGATTGGTGGCTGGCACAAGGGGTCCGCATGGTCGACGGCTTCGGCATGACGGAAGCCGGCACCGTGCTTGGCATGCCGGTCGAGGCCGAGCGGATAGCCCGCAAGGCCGGCTCGGCCGGCCTGCCGGCGCCGACGATCGGCCTGCGTTTCGTCGACGACGACGGCCGGGACGTCGCCGCCGGCGAACCGGGCGAGATATGGCTGTCCGGCCCCTCGATCACGCCGGGCTACTGGAACCGGCCGGAAGAGACGGCGCGCGCCTTCACCGCCGATGGCTGGTTCCGTACCGGTGACATCGCGCGGCGCGATGACGAAGGCTTCGTCACCCTCGTCGACCGTCGCAAGGACATGTTCATCTCCGGTGGCGAGAACGTCTATCCCGCCGAAATCGAAATGGTGCTGCTCGACCATCCCGACATCGCCGAAGCCGCCGTGATCGGCATCGCCGACGAGCGCTGGGGCGAAGTCGGCCGCGCCTTCGTCGTGGTCAAATCCGGCCGGGTCCTGGATCCGGCAGCTCTGGCAAGCCATTGCGGCGCCCGCATCGCCCGCTACAAGGTGCCGAAGCAGTTTCTGCTCACCGAGGCGCTGCCGCGCACCGCGTCCGGCAAGATCCAGAAACACATTTTGCGCGGGTGGACAGCCGGCGGATAGGCCTGACGCCGCGCCACCGTCGCCTGTCGCAAGATCGCCACGGCGTTCGCCTAACCTTTTATGAGGATATCGACGCTAGGGTCGGCGCGACACCAACGGAGGGGGCTCCTTGCTCACCGTCACCGAGGAAGATTTCTCCGAATACCATGTGCCGCCCAGACGCATGCTCATGCATCATCCCCGGCACGGCCTGTCATTGGAGAACCTGTCCAGGGAACGGCTGGCGGCGCTCAATTTCCTCGACCTTCCGCATGTCGACGAACTCTACGCCGAATATGACTCCTTCGCCGCGCTGATCGGAAGCCATGTCGACACCCTCTATCTCGATGACGTGCTTGCCGACCATGAGCCGTACCGGCTAGAAGCCGCCGGCAATCCGAACCTGATTTTCATGCGTGACAGCTCGGTGACCTTGCCGTGGTCGCCCTCGACATTCATTCCGACCCGGCCGGCTCTGCCGAGCCGCGCCCGCGAGGCTGAAATCGTCACCGCCGCCCTGCAAAGACTGGGCATGAAGCCGCTCACCCGTCTCGAGCATGACGAATATCTGGAGGGTGGCGACGTTCTGCCGGTAACCTTCGACGGCCGGCGCGTGTTGCTTGTCGGCTTTGGCGTGCGCACCACCAAGGCGGCCGCGATCAAGCTGGCGCTCGACCTCATCCCCCACCATGTCGACTATATCATCGGCCTCTCGCACGATCCCGAGTTGCTGCATCTCGACACCGGCTTCACCGTGCTGCCCAACAAGGTCATCCTGGCGGCGGCCGGCATGTTCGGCGCTGGCTTCCTCATCGACGAGGATCGCCGGCTGAGCCCGGTGAACCCGCTTGCCTATGCAGAGGCGCTGGGCTGTTCAATCGTTCGCTGCGACAAGGCCGATGCCATCGCCCATGAACGCTGCAACCTGTTGCCGCTGGGCAATCGCAGCTACCTCGCCTTCGACCTCCCGGCCGAACTCAAGGCCACGCTGGAAGCGGCCGCCGGCGTAACAATCCATCTCGTCAAGGGCACCGAGATCGCCAAGGCGACCGGCGGCGTCCATTGCCTGACTAGGCCATTGTACGCCTGACACGGGAAGCCGGCTGGCCGGCCGCTGATCGGCTCGTCGACCCCAAGTGCAGTCAGAGAAGTCACAGTCAGAGAGATCGCGGTCAGAGAGGTCGGCGTCAGAGCTTGTCGTATTTGATGTTCGAGGCGACATACTCGTTCTTCAGCCGTCGCTGGCCGCCTTCGAACGGACCGGTGTTGAAGGCAAACACCTTGAGCTCCGGCATGTTCTCCGGCGTTGCCGTGCGCTTCCAGGCGTTGAGGAAATCGCCGTTCATGGTGGCCAGCCTCTCGAACACCGTCTCCTGCAAGGTTTCGACCGGCAGCGGCAGTGTCGCCCCCTCGACCAGTTCGACAGCCACTTCCATGCGCTTGTTGTGGGCGGCGTCCTCATAAGAGATCAGGCGGAAGGTCGACAGCACCGGCGCCAGCACGTCGAGGCCGAACAGGATCTCGCGCAAACTGTCCGGCGTGACCTTGGCGCCGTAGTATTCGATCGACATGTCGGAGCGGCCGTAGATGAACAACAGCGGCAGATCGAGGATGCGACCGCTGTTTTTCAGCATGTCGCCATGTCCAGTGTCGCGCAGGATGCGCTTCAATTCGCCGAAGCGCAGCACATGGCCGCGATCGTGGATGTTGTAGCGGATCTTGGGCGATATGTTGTAGGGCCGCGAAATCGTCGCCACCAGTTCGCCCTTGGCGTTCTCCTCCAGATAATAGGCCAGCGGATTGTACTGGAAGACCATCGGCGTGACGCCGTAGCCGACACGGATGATGGCCTCGCGCAACCGTTCGTCGCCGAGCAGTGCGCGGCGCAAATTGATGGTGAGTTCGCTCTCGAGCGCGAGATTGACCTCGAGATCGGAGGCGCCGTAGCTGCCGACGACGCGGCGGAATTTCTTCAGGAGATAGTCGCGCAGGCTTTCCGAGATCCCCTCGCCGCCAAAGGCGGCATCGATGGTGAATTTGGACCAGTCGAGACGCGGATCGTCGACGAGCGTCTTCAGGAACGGCGGGTAGCCCATGACCACATAGCGGAAGCGCGGGCCGAACTCGTGGATCGTATTGACGATCTTGTCAAGGTTCGGGCCCGTCGACTTCAGGATCGTCGTATCAGTCAGGGAGATCGCGACGTTCATGCCGGTCGCCCACGCGCCGAGCGCGAAGGCGTTGAGGATGAACAGGGTCTCGTTCTCGCCAGTGATGCGCAGGAACGTCATCTGCATCATCTGCTTGGTGATCAGCCGTTCGGTCTTGCCCCGCACCCAGCTTGTCGGCATGCCGCTGCTGCCGGAGGATTCATCGACCATCACCCCCATCGACGGCAGCTTGCCACCCAGCAGCCGCTCTTCCTGAGGGTATTTCTTGACGTAGCTGTCCTTGTCCATTTCCGGAATGGACGTCAGGTCCGGCTTGGTGACGTGGTCGAGCATAATTTCGGGCTTGCCGCCCAGCCTGTCGATATAATCGCGATAGGCCGGGACCTTGGCGTAGGCATGATAGAAATTCGCCCAGGCGCGCCAGGCGCCGACGCCCCACCGCAGCCGCTCGAAACCCGGGATGAGCAGGATCTTGTAGGCATGCCGCGACGAGGCGAAGGCGCGCTCGACGACGTTGAAGAGCGCGACCAGCGCCAGGAAGAAAGGCCGCACCGCTTGCTTGATCAGCCGCATAGGATGATGTCCTCGAACGGGAGCCGGTAGCTCAGGGGTGGGGTTTGGCTCTTGCCGAGCCGCAGCAGCAGCCAGACCATGTCCGCGCCGCCTTTTTCATCCGGCATGCCGAAATAGCCGATCATGTTGGTGCGCGCCTCGTCCGAGGTGATCACCGAACCGTAAGGCTGCCAGTAGTAGCCATGGCGGGTGACGATCAGCCAGAGACGGAACATGGTGGTGCCGGCGTTGAACCAGTCCTCCATGGTCACGTAGGGACCGCGCAGCCAGCCGATGGTGCCGACGCCCTTCATGCTGCGGCCATAGACGAAACCGACAAGGCTTTTGATGCCGGGCAAGGTCCAGAAGCCGGGGCTGGTGAAGAAGCTTTTGAGCAGCCGGGCGGAGAAACCGAGACAGCGTGCCGACAGGCCGTCGCCGGTAATATCTTCCTCGCGCGTGCCGAAGCGCAGCCAGCGCACCAGCTCGTTGCGGATCGGCGCGTTCATCATGTCGTGAAAGAGTGCCTGGCGGTTGAGCTCGATCACCCAGTCGATGGCCTGGGCATCGCTGCGTGCCTCGAAGCGGTGGCCGGTGCGCCGCGCTTCGGCCTCCATGTCCAAAAGCAGCGCTTCGGGGATCGCCTGCCCGTCATAGGGAAGCCGGGAGGTGTGGCGATCGAGAATCAACTGGCTGTCGAAATCGGCCACGGGAGCCGCCGCCGGCCTCAGCGTCAGGCGTGAGATGATTTGCGGCGTCTCGGTATCGCCGCCGGGATACATCGCGGAGAAATCCGTGCGGCAATCGAGCTCGTAGCCCAGGCCATGCGCGGCGATGGCGCAAACCTGGGCGAAGATGCCCGCGGTCAGCCAGGTAAAGCGGCCATGCGGATCGGCCACCCATAAACCGCGGCGCGGCAGAAAGATGATGTCCGCCTCGCTGTCGCTGCGGATGCGCAGCCGGAAAGGTTGCGTGTTGTGAGGACTGGGGCAACTGACCGCGTAGCGGGCAATTTCCCGCCAAATGGCCGGTATCGTTACATCGCCTTCGGTCAAGGTATCGCCCTCCACGCGCGCCTTAGCAAGTAACAAACAAACAATACTGAAATGTGATTTCAGATGACTAACAAACGCTTATGCAAATGTACGGGATACTGCCGGTGTCAGGGTCGGGCACCCGCCTCGACCTTGAAGTCAGCTGAATCGCCGGGCAAAAAACCGCGGCGGCAGCGGCCACGATCTCCGCATTGTCCCTGGCCACCGAACCGCGCAAAGCCGTCGCGCCGTCACTCCTGACACGACGGCGCCGCCGTCAGCCGTGCCTCTTCACGGCATTCGCGGGCATTTGAATAAAAGGCGCCTGTGGATATTTACCCAGCGTTGCGCCAGGCCGGCCAAGATAACATTAGGGCGGGATCATGGAGGGACCATTGACCAGCGATTTTTCAGCCGCCCGTCTCCATCTCGAACGCGCCTACCATTATCTTCGCGGCAATGACGAGACGAGTCGTTCGACATGCGAGGCCCTCGACCTGTTGATCGAGATGGTGGCGGAAGCACAGCACAGGAAGCCGGAACCCGGGCTGCTGGAATTTCCGCGAGCGGCGGCGCGCCGGCACGGTTGAACAAAACGCGCCGTGTTCAACGGATTCAGGCCGCGCGCATCAAGTCTTCGTCTTCTTCACGCATGTCGCTTTGGAGCGACATGCATTTTGTCTGTCAGGACGCTCTGCGTCTCGATGCGTCGTCGGCCATTGGTGCCGCGCGCGCCACGATCCGCTCCAGCGGTTCGGGCCGGTGCAGCAGGAAGCCCTGGCCGAACTCGACGCCGATGTCGCCCAGCATGGCCACCGTGTCCTGCCGTTCGATCTTCTCGGCCACGACGGCGCAGCCGAGGCTGCGGGCGATGCTGGTGATGGCCAGCACGATCTCGCGGTCGAAGCGGCTTTCCGTGATATGCTCGATGAAGGAGCCGTCGATCTTGATGGCATCGACCGGAAAGCGCCTGAGATATTCAAACGAACTCATGCCGGCGCCGAAATCGTCTAGGCTGACCCTGCAGCGCCGCTCGCGCGCCTTGCGCACGAAGGTTTCGGCGGCATCGAAATTGGTGACGGCGGCGGTTTCGGTGATCTCGAAGCCGATGCCCGAATGCGGCGCCCCGGTTTCCTCGATGATGCTGTCGACGAAGTCCCACAGCCCAGGATCGCTCAGCGTCTGTGCCGACAGGTTGAAGCCGAGCGTGATCACGCCGGATTTCATCGCCGCGCTGTGCTGCGACAGCGCGGTGCGGATGATCCAGCGGTCGAGCCGGGCGGCAATGCCGAAGCGCTCCGCAGCCGGTATGAACTCGCCAGGCGGGATCAGCCGGCCGCCCTTTCCGGCAAGCCGCGCCAGCACCTCGACATGGCGGTTCTCTTCCCAGGGCCTGCCCAGCCGGTGGATTTCTTGGCCGAACAGTTTCAGCCTGCCATCATCCATGGCGTCCACCGTGTCGGCGGCGAGCCGTGCCGCGTTGAGGCCGCCCGAACCCGAGATGGCATCGGTCGAAAACAGCGCGAAGCGATCGCGCCCGGCGGCCTTGGCCGCGTAGCAGGCATCGTCGGCGCAGGCCAGCGCGTCGGCAACCGTGGTGACACGGTCGCGGACAATGGCGATGCCGATGCTGGCCGCCAGCCGGCGCGACGTCGCGGCAAGGCCAAGGTCGGCGTCGCGCACGGCCGCCAGGATGGCGCAGGCCAGCCGCTCGGCTTGCACGGTGTCGCAACCGGGCACCATCAGCGCGAACTCGTCGCCGCCGAGCCGCGCCGCATGCGCCGACGGCGGCAGGCAACGGCCAATACCCGCCGCGACGCTCTTCAGCGCCAGATCGCCCGCGGCATGGCCGGCGAAATCGTTGAGCGCCTTGAAGTAGTCGAGGTCGATGTAGAACACCGCAAGCGTCACGCCGGTGGCGATGTGGTCGGCGAGCAGCCTGTCGAAGGCGGCGCGGTTCCACAGTCCGGTCAATGCGTCGTGGCGGGCGGCGAAGGCAAGCTCCTGCTCGCGCAGCTTGTCCTCGGTGATGTCGCGCACCGTGCCGAGGACTTGACCGGAGGCACCGGCGGCGGCGATGAAACGCAGCAGCGATTCGACATGGCGGATCTGGCCGTCGCGCTTGATAATGCGGTACTGCGAGACGATGACGCCGTCGGTTTCCAACGGCACCCTGTGGGCGCGTTCGGCGGCGTCCTTGTCGTCGGGATGCAGGTAGCTGTGCCAGAGATCGGCCGTCACCTCGTCGGTTACCGCCACGAGGCCGAATATCTCCCTTGTGCGCGCGTCCCAATAGCTCTTTTTGGTGGCGATGTCGTAGTGCCAGATGCCACTGCCGCTGGCGGCGAGCGCCAGGCGAAACCGGATATTGACCTGTTCGAGCGCGGCTTCGGCGGCCTTCTGCTTCGAGATGTCGGTCTGCACGCCCATCAGCCTGAGCGGCTTGCCGTCGGCGTCGCGCTCGACGATGCCGCCGCGGTCGAGCACCCATATCCAACGGCCCTGCTTGTGCTTGAGCCTGAGTTCGGTCTCGATGGCGTCGGTCAGCCCGGCAATGTGGCGGTCGCCGCTGGCCAGCGCCCGTTCCCGGTCGTCGGGATGGGTCAGTTGCAGCCACAGGTCGCTGGCATTGGCAAGTTCGCCCTCCTCGTAACCCAGCATCCGGGCCCAGGTCGCCGAATAGAAGCAGTCGCCGGTGCTGAGATCCCAATCCCAGACGCCAAGATCGGCGCTCTCCAGGGCCTTGGCCCAGAACGCTCCGTTGCGACTTTTCTTGCCCTGATCCGCCATCGTCCGTTTCGCCTGCCCCACCCCGGCGGGCAATCTGCGGCAAAACCAGAGAAGAAACAGTTACCGGGGCAGCGAAGGGGCGGAGTGTCTACTCTCCCGGCGGCAATCGTGACTGCAGCCTTTCGATTGGCGGACAAGAACCGGAGTTTTGCGCGCCTCGAACGATCCTAGGAATGCCCGAGGTCACCAGCCAGTCCGGTGATCCCAAGGCAAACGAGAAGAGGATCCTCCCATGACCAAGCAGGAAGACAACAAGGCGGTCGTCGTCAAATGGTTCACCGACTTCTGGGGTGAAACCTGTGACCTCTCCGTTGTCGACGCCATCGCCGCGCCCGACATGCTGCTGAAATATTCGCTGCACGAGCCGCGCCGCGGCCGCGACGACATCAAGGCCTTCATGACCGATTTCCGTGCTGCCTTCCCGGATCTCAACTTCTGGGCCACCGCCGATCTCATCGCCGAGGGCGACTATGTCGTCGGCCAGTGGGAGGGCGGCGGCACGCATACCGGCCCGGCCTTCGGCGATTTCCTCGCCGGCTCGCTGCCCGCCGCCACCGGCCGCACCATGCGCTTCACCGGCACCACGGTGCTGAAGGTGATCGACGGCAGGATCGTCGAGGAAATCGGCCTCGACGACGGCGTCACCGCCCTCACCCAGCTCGGCCTGATCAAGGCCGCCTGAGAAACTTCGCGCAATATCGACGCTTCGGCCAGGCGGATTGGTGCCGCCTGGCCGTGCCGGTTACTGGGTTGGCGCCATCGCGTGCTCGCATGACACTTTGGGGTTCATGTCGGCGAACGTGCCGGTTGGGTTGCCTTTCCAGGCCCAGACATGCAGCTCGTAGAATTCACCCAGGCCATAGCGGTTGGGCGCGCTGTTGAAGTTGAACAGCTGCCCTTCGAGGGAGGCCGGCCCCTTCGAGGTGATGTACTCGACCGCCACCAGCTTCAGCGTGCCGTCGGCCATCGGCTCGTACATCACCGCTTCGGGACGGGCGATGTCTACCTTGTCGTCCTTCAGATACCCGCCATTGACATAGTGGATGCCCATGGCGCCGCCGGTGATGCCGCTGGCGCAGGGAATAGGCGCATAGCCTTCCGCCGTCGCGGCATTGACGTCGAGAAACCGGCTGTTGGCTGCCCGCACCTTCTCGGCCAGCGGACTGGCATCCGGCGCGCCCGCTGGCGCCTCCTGATGTGCCTGTGCGAAGGTCGTGCAGACGGCCAGCATGGCCCCCGCCATGAGAAGCCCGTTGCGAAAGTTCGATTTCATATCCATTCCGTTCCTGTTGAAAAAGCACGGCTGGCCGGCCGCCGACGATACGGCGGCGCGACGGGCAAGCGCCGTGGCTGTTGTTGCGTGGAGATCCCGAAAACCCGGCGAATGCCGGTCATCCCTTCGGCAGATACGGGATCGTTCCGGCCAGATCGGTGTCGTCGATCAGCTGGAAACGGCTGTCGCTGCCGTCCTGGCGGGCCGAAACGAAAGGCGCATAGGCCGGATCGTTGGTGAAGGCGCGCGCCGCGGCTTCCGACGGGAAAGCCATCAGGGCGATCAGCGTCGTGTCGAGCGGCTTGCCTTCGAGCGTCTTCACATTGCCGCTGCGCGACAGATATTTGCCGCCATGCTTGTGGACGAGGTCGTGCACCGAGGCGGCATAGGCCGGGACCCATTTCGGGTCCCTCATCTTGATGTCCGCGATAACGTAAGCAGTCATTGTGGTCTCCTGGTTGCGGCGCACAGGGGTATCCCGTGCACCGGCCAAGGGCTCGCATGGCAGGGCCCACGCCAGCCAGTCCGCGATCTGTACTGGGCCGGTACAGTTTCTGTACTCGCTGCTTCAATCATGAAGGACTAATGTTGCCCGCAGGTTCGAGGGAGAGGCACAAGTCATGACCCAGCACGGATACAAACAGTTCTGCCCGCTATCGATGGCCGCCGAGGTGCTGTGCACCCGCTGGACGATGGTGCTGATGCGCGAGCTCGTGGCGGGTTCGACCCGCTTCAACGACCTGCGCCGCGGCGTGCCCAAAATGTCGCCGACCCTTCTGTCGCAACGGCTGAAGGAGCTTGAACTGGCGGGGATCGTCGAGCGCAAGGAGGTCCAGGGAGAAAAAGGGATCTTCGACTACCGGCTGACCGAGGCCGGCCGCGATCTGCGTCCGGTCGTCGAGGCGATGGGGTTCTGGGGCCAGAAATGGGTCGAATCCCGCCTGTCCCTCAAGAACCTCGATCCGTCGCTGCTGATGTGGGACATGCGGCGCAACCTGAACCCCTCGCCGCTGCCGGAAGGACGCACGGTGATACAATTTCTGTATCAGGAACTCCCCGCCTCCAAGCGCTCATGGTGGCTGATCGTCGAAAAGCACGGGGAAGTCGATCTGTGCTGGTACGATCCGGGCTTCGACGTCGACCTCTATGTCTCGACCGACCTGCACACGATGACGGCGATCTGGATGGGAGTGCTCACCGTCGAAAAGGCCGGCGCGAAGGTCGCCCTGACGGGCGACCAGGCCATCGGCAGGAAGATGCAGGCCTGGCTCGGGCTCAGCCCGTTCGCGGTGGAACCCAAACGCGCGGCGTAGGAGCCAGTGCTGTCGTCAAGCGCGTGGAGAAGGCCTATTCGGTTGCCCGAGGCGATGATCCGATCACCTCGGCCGAAGCCTTTCGCGACAGGGTTGAACTATCGCATGTGCGAATGAATGGGTTCAACGGGATCGTGCCTGAATCGGGTAGTGCTTATCCTCGTAAGCCTCGATCAGGGTTGCGAGAACGTCGAAGCGATCGCCGTCGGAAGAGCCGATCTCCGGCTCATTCTCGAAGTATTTGGTGATTTCGGCGATCGCCCAATCGTAGTCGGCCTCGGTCTTAATGGGTCGAATGTCTTCCATCACACCTTCTCCGGATCAATCTTGTCATACTTTGCCGGAAGTGGGGGGGAAATTGGCTGTATCGCGGTTTGAAATCAGATCGTTGGCCAAAGCGCCCATTCAAGGCATCTCCTCTAAGGTCGCTATGTAGTGCACCCGGCTACCGCTGGCGTAGACGGTGAAACACTTGTTGCCCAAGCGGTCGCTTTTGACAGTGAGCGAGGTGGTGTATCGGGGAGCGTTTCGTGGCAATGGGGTCATGACGGGTGGCAGATGGCTAGCAGCCAGCCGTCCGAGAAGCAGAACTAATTGCCCTTCCGCCAGGGACTTCTCCGAGATGGAATCCTCCCATCGGTCGGGTGTCCCGTGGCGTACAATCTTCCAAACTCGCGCCATATCTCCCACCCATGCTTTCCGCTAAGCATCCAGCACTTTCGTCTATGCGGGCAAACCGGAATCGACGCCTTAGATATTTCGATTTCAAACTGCGACACTACTGGAAATTGTACAGCATTCCGATCGCCCCGCTTAACGCCACGAACATCGAACAAGCTTCCCTTCCTGACACTTGTCAGGAAACGGGTGGCGAGGCCCGGCTTTTGGCGGCTTCAATGCGCTTATGTTCATCACCCTGGCCAAACATCTGCAACCCGCGCCGCTGCCGGCGGCCGACGATCCGCGCTGGGTGCGCATCGTGGCGCGCGACAAGTCGGCCGACGGCGCATTCTGGTATTCGGTGGCGACGACCGGCGTCTATTGCCGGCCGTCCTGTCCGTCGCGGCGCGCCAACCCCGCCAATGTCCAGTTGCACGACACTTTACAACAGGCGAAGGCGACAGGTTTTCGCCCATGCCGGCGCTGCAATCCGGACGGCCCTTCGCTCGCGGCCGCTAACGCCGCGATGGTCGCCGATGCCTGCCGCAGGATCGAGCAGAGCGAGGTGGAACCCTCGCTCGCCGAACTGGCTGATGCCGCCGGCCGCAGCCCCAGCTATTTCCATCGCGTTTTCAAGGCGGTCACCGGGCTGACGCCGAAAGATTACGCGGCGGCCCGGCGTGCCGCCCGGGTCCGCCAGGGCCTGGAAGACGGCGTCAGCGTGACATCGGCGATCTACGATGCGGGCTTCAATTCGAGCGGGCGTTTCTACGAAAAATCGACCGGCATGCTCGGCATGACGCCGACGCGTTATCGCGCCGGCGGCGCCAACGAGGAGATCCGTTTCGCCGTCGGCGAAACCTCGCTCGGCACCATTCTCGTCGCCTCGAGCCGCAACGGCGTCGCCTCTATCCTGCTCGGCCAGGATCCCGACACGCTGGTGCGCGACCTGCAGGACCGTTTCCCCAAGGCGCGGCTGGTCGGCGGCGATAGCGACTACGAGGCGCTGGTCGCCCGCGTCGTCGGCTTCGTCGAGGCGCCGGCGCTCGGTCTCGACCTGCCGCTCGACCTGCGCGGCACCGCCTTCCAGCAGCGCGTCTGGCAGGCCTTGCGGGACATCCCGGCTGGCCGCACCGTCTCCTACGCGGAGATCGCCCAGCGTATTGGCGCGCCGAAGGCGACCCGCGCCATCGCCGCCGCCTGCGCCGCCAATCCCCTTGCAGTCGCCATCCCCTGCCACCGCGTGATCAGGAAGGACGGCGCCCTGTCGGGCTATGCCTGGGGCGCGGAGCGCAAACGCGCGCTGCTCGACCGCGAGGCCGGCGCGCCGGTGAAGGCAACCGACAGTGCCTGCCGGCCCTCGCGGGCCTGACGAGGACCCGGCAATGCGCGCGATGGCCAGGTCTTCCTCCACCGGTGCGAACAGCCAGATCGCCAACGGCGAGGCCGTCAACCGAGAGGACGCGAAGGCACTGGTGATGGCTGCCATGGGAGAGCTGGTCGAGGATGGCCAGGCCGAATGGGGCCGCACCGCGACCGGCGAGTTCGAGCTGCGGCTGGTGACCGGCGAGGTGTTCGTGCTGGGGGAGGTGTCCGTCACGCGTGTTGCGTAAATACACTCAGCACTCTACGGCGCCCCCCTCTGTCCTGCCGGACATCTCACCCACAAGGGGGGAGATCGGCGGCTTCAGCGCCGGCTTCTTTCTTGCAGCATCGGAGATTGGCGAAAGCCATAGTGACGGCCAATCTCCCCACCCGTGGGGGAGATGTCCGGCAGGACAGAGGGGGGCGCCGTAGAGCACTTACCCCGGCTCCCACCAGGCCCAGCGCCCGACATTTCAATTTGAAAGCAAGCACCGGAGTGAGGAACATCCGGCACATGGCTAGGGTTCAGGCACAACAAGGAGTGAAGGCAATGAACCACATGCAAGCCCATATGCCGGCGACAGCCGCCAGCGCCGCCCTCAACACCATCACCTATGCCGTCGGCCAATCCGCCCTTGGAGCCATCCTCGTGGCGCGCAGCCCCATCGGCGTCTGCGCCATCCTGATCGGCTCCGACGCCAATGCGCTGGAACAGGACCTCGCCGACCGCTTGCCCGGCAGGGTGCTGCTCGAAGACGAGGCCGGCTTGCGCGACGATCTCACGGCGATAGCGCGCTTCATCGAAACGCCCGGCGCCGGTCTCGACCTGCCGCTCGACATGCGCCACGGCACGCCCTTCCAGCAGCGCGTATGGGCGGTGCTGCGCACCATCCCGTGCGGCGCCACGGTCACCTACACCGCCCTTGCCCGGCGCCTCGGCATGCCGGACGGCGCCCGCGCCGTGGCGACGGCCTGTGCCGCCAACGCCATCGCGCTCGGCATTCCCTGCCACCGCGTATTGCGCGCCGACGGCTCGCTGTCCGGCTACCGCTGGGGGATCGAACGCAAGCGCGCCTTGCTGGAAAGGGAGGCTGCGATATGAACGCCGACGCCACGGTTGCCGCATCGCTGGTCGAAGCCGCCGAGACACGCATCGCCGCCTATGACTGGCCGGCGCTCACCGCCGAGCTCGACGGCTTCGGCTGCGCGGTGATGGAAAAGCTGCTCTCACCGCAAGAGTGCCGGCAGGTCGCTGGCCTCTACCCCCAGGAGCAGCATTTCCGCAGCCACGTCCACATGGCCAGGCACGGCTTCGGCAAGGGCGAATACCGTTATTTCCGCTATCCCTTGCCCGACCTCATCGGCGGCCTGCGCGGCGCGCTGTATCCGAGGCTTGCCGAGGTCGCCAACCGGTGGAACGAGCGCATGGGGATCGCCATGCGCTACCCCGGCACGCATGCCGCGTTTCTCGAACAATGCCATGCCGCAGGCCAGGCCAGGCCGACGCCGCTCTTGCTGCAATATGTGCCTGGCGACTTCAACTGCCTGCACCAGGACCTCTACGGCGACCTCGCCTTCCCGCTGCAGGTGGCGATCCTGCTTTCAGAGCCCGGCGAGGATTTCACCGGCGGCGAATTCGCGCTGACCGAACAGCGGCCGCGCATGCAGAGCCGGGTCGAAGTGGTGCCCTTGCGCCAGGGCGATGCGGTGGCTTTCGCCGTCCACAACCGGCCGGTGCAGGGAACCAAAGGCAATTATCGCGTCAATCTGCGCCACGGCGTCAGCCGCCTGCGCTCAGGCAAGCGCCATACCGTCGGCATCATCTTTCATGATGCGAAGTGAGGTGCGAGCAGGAGTCCCCGCCGGCCTCGGCGGGTCATTTCGCTGGAGCGCAATTGCCGACATCCCGCGTGTTGGGCTTGCCAGCCTTCAAATCCGAAAGCTGGGGTATGGCATCGTCATGTCCCCCGGCATGGCTTTCGTAGACCTTGCGATTCAGTGGGACCTGCGCGCCTGCGGAGGTAAACCCAATCATCTTGGTGCTGCCCACATAGGCCATCCCCACGTGCATTTTGCAGAAGAACTTCTTCTCGCCACTGGAAACGAACCAGCCCAGACTACCCGAGGCACCTCGCGTCAGCTTGCTGGTCTTGAAGCCCTTGCTTTGCAGGTTGGAGTAAGATTCGGCGTTGGACGGAAAAACCGACCCCAGAAGAAACAAAGCCGCTGAAGCAGCCCCCATCCAATACGGCAATCTCCCGATGGCCATGCGCGCCGCTCCCTGTTTAGTCCGCGTCTATCCTGCTCCGAATACGGCCACGTTGCGCCTTTGGTGTCAAACCTCACATGGATGTTTTCGGAAGGTCTTCGACGCCCAGCTTCCTTATCCGTCGGCAGCCACCATCTCCAGGATCCAGGGACAGGCATAATAGTCGGCAATGCTCTTGACGACGCCGCCATCGGCATGGATCCGCACCAGATACGCCGGCCGCCAGACATCGCCATATTGCCTGTCGACGACCAGCACGATCTCCTCTTCGAACACGCCTGGCCGCATGCGCCAGGGCAGCTCGCCGCGCTCATATTCCACGAAGTAGGGCGAGGCCGAGAGCAGGCCGCTGTAGCAGTCCGAAACCTGCAGCCGCGCATCGGCGCTGGTCAGTGCCCGCACCCCGTCCCAGTCCCTGGCATTGAAGAGCGAGACATAGCGATCGAGCAGCCGCTCCAGTTCAGGATCATGCGGCGGCGGCGCGACCGGTTGCGCGGGCAAGGCGGCGAGCTTGGCGCGACCGCGAGTGAGCGCCGACTTGACGCCGCCTGGTGTCGAACCGACCAAATCGGCGATCTCCTCAAGCGAATGGTCGAAGACGTCCTTGAGCAGCACGCAGGCGCGCTCCTTCGGTGGCAGATGCACGACCAGGCGCTCGATGGCGCGGCCGGCGCCCGGACCGGCCGGCTCCACCGGCAGCACGATGTCGTCGCCGGCATAGAAGGCTTCGGCCGCCTGCCGCGTGCGGCGGTTGCGTATGAAATCGATGCACCTGTTATGCGCGATGCGAAACAGCCACGGCCGCAGCGCCTGCGCATCGTCGAGCAGCTCGATCTTGCGATAGGCCTCGAACAGCGCTTCCTGCATGATGTCCTCGCCATCCAGCGCCGAGCCGGTCATGCGCGCGCAATAGCGATGCAGCCTGGCGCGCAGATGCGAAACCGTCTCCAGGAACGCGGCGTAGCGCAGGTCGAACACACGGTCGGGCTCAGGCCAGGCCCGCATGCCTTGTGTCGTGTCGGGGGATTTGCGTATCTGCTGGTTCATCGCGGCACATAGGTCAGGGTCACCACGCCATTGGCAAAACGCTGCGTGCCGACCAGTTCGAGATCGATCGGCCCGACATCGTCGAAGGCGCGCTTGCCGTGCCCGACCCATGTCGGCACGATCGATAGATGATACTCGTCCACCAGCCCTGCGGAAAGCAAGGTGCGGTCGAGTTGCGACACGCCATATTTCAGGATGTCGCCGCCCGGCTGGCGCTTCAGTGCCGCGAGCGCCTCGGCGACGTTGCTCTCTATGAGCGAGGCATTCCACGTCACCGTCTCCAGCGTCGTCGAGGCGACCAGCTTCTTCAGGCCGTTGATGCGGTCCATGTACGGCCCCTTGATCTCGGGCCAGCGCGCGAAGAACATCTCGTAGGTGACGCGGCCAAGCAGGAAGAACTCGACGTTCGAAAGCGCCTGCAAGGCATGGTCCACATTCTCTCCGACGAAGAAAGGCGAGGCCCAGGTCATCGGCCCCTCGATGACGCCATCCAGCGAGACGAAACTCGACACGATCAGCCGCCGCACGCTCACGCCGCCTTTTCGCTGGTCTTTTCACCGGCAGCCGGCAGTCCCATTCTCGGCCGTACCCAGGCGGCGAAGCGGGCAATGGCATCGTCGGCCTCCGGCGCCCGCCCCGCCATCATCTGGAAGGAATGCAGCATGCCGTCAAAGACATCGAGCCGCGTCTCGACGCCCGCCTGCCTCGCCCGCTCGGCGAACATGAGGCTTTCGTCGACCAGCGTCTCATCGGCTCCAGCCTGCAGGAAGACGGGTGGAAAACCGGAGAGATCGGCGTAAAGCGGGCTGACCTCGGGATCGCGCCGATCGGCATTGCCGATGAAATTGGCCGCCAGCCAGTCGACGGCTTCCTTGGCAAAGGCCGGATCCTTTTCACGGTTGGTCTCGTAGCTGGCAGCGGTCATCGCCATGTCGAACCAGCCGGAGATGATCAGCGCGGCGACCGGCAGCGGCCGTCCCTGCGCACGCAGCCGCTGCAGGACGCCATAGGTCAGCACCGCGCCGCAGGAGTCGCCGGCGATCACGACACGTCCGGGGTCGAAGCCCTGGTCGGCGAGCCAGTTCCAGGCCGACATCGCCGCCTTGAGCTGGGCCGGGTGCTTGGCCTGATGCGCCAGCGGATAGTCGTAGAGCAGCGCCTGGCAGCCCACGGCCTTGGCGAGATGGCCGACCATCTTGCGGTGGGTGTAGATCGAGCCGCCGATGAAGCCGCCGCCATGCGCATAAAGCAGCACCCGCTGCTCGTCGGCGCCTTTGGGCACGACCCACATCGCCGCCACGCCGCCGGCATCGACCTCGATATAGTCGACGCCGCGCGGCTCGCCGGTCAGCGCCGTCCAGTGGATATCGTTGTGGTCGATGATCGCCTGCGGGCTGGTCAGCTTGCCCGCATTGGCCGCGATCGCGGCGTAATGGTTCCTATTTGCCTCGCTCTCGATGCTCGCCATGATATTCTCCCGGGATTGCGGGTCGCGGAAGGCGCGACCTTCGGAAGGCAGAGACGTACGGGCAGGCAAAAAGGATACGTGGCGGTGGGCGCTTTTTTGCGGACGCGCTCAGCCTCCGCCAAATATGGCAGCATGCCGCCGGGCGAATTCGACGAACGGCGTCGGCCGCACGCCGAACATCTCATGCGTCGCCAGATGCACGCGCGATTTCGGCCGCCGCAGCCGCTCGGCCAGTTGCTCGTCCAGCGCATCGGCGAAGGTGAGAGAAATGCCGCTGGCCAGCAGATTGCGCCGGCGCTCCCGCGGGCTGATATCGACATAGCGGACCGGCTTGCCGATCGCCTGCGAAATCCGCGCCGCGATGTCGCTCATGGTCAGCGCCTCAGGTCCGGTCATGTCAAGGCTCTCGCCTTCGTGGCCACTGTCGCGCAGCAGACGGACGGCGACCTTGGCGATGTCCTCGACATCAACCGGCGACAGCTCGGTGTCACCAAGCGCCAGATGGAAGGCGCCTTCGGCTGCAATGGTCGGCGCGTCGCGCAAATAGACCTGCATGAACTGGCTGGGGCGAAGGTGGGTCCACGCCATTCCGGCGGCTTCGAGATAGCGCTCGATGTCCTCATGCATGCGCGTGAAGCGGAACTTCGTCGCGTCATAGCCGATGTTGGATTCGGCACCGGAAAACTTCACCACATGCGCGACGCCGGCCTGCCTGCAAGCGTCGATGAAACGGCACTGCGTCTCGACCATGTCTTGCGCCGCGGTCGAAATCATCAGCACGCGATCGATGCCGTCGAGTGCCGCGCCAAGCGTCTCCGCCCGGTTCATATCGCCCTCGACCAGTTCGACGCCGGCCAGTCCGCCGAGCCCTGCCGCGGATGCCCGGTCCAGATCGCGAACCAGCGCCCTCACTTGATGCTTCTGCCGCGCGAACTCGCGCATGATTGCCTTGCCGTTCAGGCCGGTGGCGCCTGTCACCAGGATCATGGTCTGTCTCTCCATTCAGCGTTGATGCGGCCGCCCTTCCAGCGACCGCACCTTGAAGACGAAGAGAAGCGGGCAAAGGATTCCAGCCAAACGGCTTTTATCGGCGCGAGGCTATGCGCCGATCAGCCCGCCGGCGCATAGCGGCTGACCACCATGCCGCAGGCATAGGCCTTCGAACCGAGCAGCCGCAGGTTTCGGAACCCGCCCTGGTCAAAGATGCGGCGGCCCGCGCCCAGCACGGCAGGATTGACGAACAGCTGCAACTCGTCGACCAGCCCTGCCGCGATCAGCGCCGAGGCGAAGCCGGCGCCGCCGAAGACGGCCATGTCGCCGCCCTCGCCCGCCTTCAATGCGTTGACCTCGCGCGACAGGTCGCCGCTTACCACCGTCGTACGCTCCCATCGCGAGGCCTCGAGCCTGTCGCTCGGCACCACCTTGCGCGCCTCGACGACACGCCGGGCGAAGGCATAGAACGGATCGGCCGGATATTTCCTCGCCGCATTGCCCCAATGGGTGAGATAGCCCTCCTCGGCCATCTTGCGGCTGAGCAGGATGGTGTCGATGCCGGCGAACACGGCGTTGAAATCCTGTTTCAGTTCAGCGTCCCAGCCATTGTCGTCGCCCCATTCCCAGAGTTGCCACGGGTGGTCAGCATCGGCGCCGACGAAACCGTCGACCGACATCTGCATCTGCAGGATGAGCTTCTTCATCAGGTTGTCCTCGTCAGGTTTGGCCGGAAACGATTTACTTTCGGAACCATTTGACCCGCGGGAAAAATGATGTCAATAGTAAAATGATTTAAAAATGGAACCATAGGGAATGTCGACGCGCGAAAGATCCGGTTGCCCGATCAACCTGTCGCTGGAACTGCTCGGCGACCGCTGGACGCTGCTCATCATCCGCGACCTGATCTTCGCCGGCAAAAGGCATTTTCGCGAGTTCCTGCAATCCGATGAAGGCATCTCCTCGCGCACATTGGCCGAGCGGCTGCAGACACTGCAGGATGAAGGCATCATCACCCGCAGCGGCGACCCGAGCCACGGGTTGAAGGCAATCTACCGGCTGACCGAGGCCGGCATCGACCTCTTGCCGGTGCTGGCCACGCTCGGCGCCTGGGGCAGCAGGCACCGCAAGGCCGACGGTCAACTTGCCCGCATCGCCAACGAACTGGCGGCCGGCGGCGAGCCGGCGCTGGAACGGATGAAGGTGGCGCTGCGGGCGGAGCATATCGTCTAGGCTCCTCCTCGCCTGTGGACAAGGACGAGCCTCGGTGCTTCGCGTTGACAACGATCCGCATTTGTTCTCTATATGTTCTTATCTATCAGCAATCGCGGATGAGCGGAACAGGATGGAAACGACGGCCACCATCCTGCATGCCGATCTCGACGCCTTCTATGCCTCGGTCGAGCAGTTGCTCGACCCGACATTGCGCGGCAAGCCGATCGCGGTTGGCGGCGGCGTGGTGCTCGCTGCCTCTTATGAGGCCCGTGCCTTCGGCGTGCGCGGCAGCATGCCGGGGCGCAAGGCGCGCGAACTTTGCCCGCGATTGATCTTCGTCGGCGGCAATTTCAGCCACTACCAGCGGCTGGGCGACGCGGCGATCAAGGTGCTCGACGATTTCACGCCGGTAGTCGAGCGCATCTCCATCGACGAGGCCTTTGCCGATGTCGCCGGCTGCACTCATCTGTTCGGCTCCCCCCGGGAGATCGCGACGGCGATCCGCCGCCGTGTGCGGGCAGAACTCGGTCTGCCGATCTCGATCGGCGTGGCGCGCACCAAGCATCTGGCCAAGATCGCCTCGCAGGTCGCCAAGCCCGACGGGCTGGTGGTGGTCGACCCCGGTACCGAGCTTGCCTTCCTGCACGACTTGCCGGTCTCGCTGATGTGGGGCGTCGGGCCGGCGAACAGGGCGCGGCTGGCCGAGATCGGCGTCGAGACCATCGGCGAACTGGCCCGGACGCACAGCGGCGCGCTGACGCGGCTGCTTGGGCCCGCAGCCGGCGAAAAGCTCGCGGCCCTGTCGTGGAACCGCGATCCGCGCAAGCTGGAAACGCAGCGACGGGCGCATTCGGCCGGCGCGCAATCGGCGCTCGGGCAAAAACCGGCCGTGGCGCGGGTGATCGTGCCGACACTGCTGCATCTGGCCGACCGCGTCGCCAGCCGGCTGCGCGCCAGGAACCGCCCCGGCCGCACGGTGACGGTGCGCGTGCGCTTTGCCGATCTCAGCGCCGTTACGCGCTCGATCACGCTGGAGCAGCCGATCTCGGCGACCATCATGCTGGCCGAGATCGCGGGGGATTTGGTGCGCGGCGTGCTCGTCGATCATCCACGGGAGAAGACGATCTCGCTGCTGGCGATCTCGGTCTCGCACCTGGAGGAGAGCGTCGAACTGCAGCTTGACCTGCCGCTCGGCCTTGCCGACGAGAAGCGCCGCCCGGGCAGCCAAAAAGGGCTCGCCCGTTTCGGCGCCGACCGCGCCATCGACAAGATCCGCGAGCGCTTCGGCAAGCAGGCGGTCGGCTACGGCACGGTGGCGCTGGAGGCGGCGCGCTCGGTGCCCGATGAATTCAGGGAGTTGGCGGAAAAGGAACTGTGAGCGGAGGAGCCTCAGCCCCTCGCCGCTACTTTCCGGTTCAACGTCCGGAGCTAACCGGCGCGGCGGTCACGGCGGACAGCAATTCGCGCTTCACCAGCACCGGCTTTTGATAGATTTTCTTCACGGCAATTCCCCAAGCCCGAGCGGCTGGTGCAGTAACATCCAGCAGGCATGGCTTGTCAAGAACGCGAAATTGGGTAGCAGGTCAGTTTGCAGATCGCGGACATCGTTGCAATGATCGAAGCTATGCATGTCGCCCGGAAGTGTTTTCGGTTCCGGGACAACGACATGCATAAAATCAGAAGCTTACAGCAGATCGGGCGAATCCTATCCGCCGCGACATGCTGTAAGGAGCGGAGACGCTGATCGTTAGCGGGTCTTATAAGGAGAGTTGCCGCGTGACTGTCCTTGACAAGGCAAAGCAGTGGGCGAGGGCCATCAAGCGCGATGTGGTGGCCTTGTGGCTGGCCGCCCGCGACCCTCGCGTTCCCTGGTACGCCAAAGTTGCCGCCGGCGCAGTCGCCGCCTACGCGCTCAGTCCTATCGATCTG
This sequence comes from Mesorhizobium sp. B3-2-1, assembly GCF_006439515.1. Taxonomy (NCBI): domain Bacteria; kingdom Pseudomonadati; phylum Pseudomonadota; class Alphaproteobacteria; order Hyphomicrobiales; family Phyllobacteriaceae; genus Mesorhizobium; species Mesorhizobium sp. B3-2-1. The sequence goes on from NZ_VFTI01000005.1 coordinate 85,938, forward strand.
ATACCCGATTTCATTCCCATACTTGGATATTTGGACGATCTGATCATCGTACCACTCGGCATCCTGCTTGCGGTGAAGTTGATCCCCGCCGATCTGATGGCGGAGTTTCGCGCGGAGGCCATTCGCCGATCCAAACCGACCAGCCGCGGCGGTCTCGCATTCATCGTCGGAATCTGGGTTCTGACGGCCGCCGCGCTCATCTGGTTATTCTGGCCAGGGCGCTCGGCCTAGATTTTATCGCTCGACTGCCCGCGGACCGCAAATGATGTTGGTGGCCGGTCGAAAGCCCCACGTCAAAGCCGCGCGGTGCCGAAAACCCGATCCCAGAATATCGACGTCACGCCGAAATTGGCGTTGTCGTCGAGATGGTGGTGCACCGCGTGGCGGCGCTTGAGCGTATAGAGATAGCTCGGATGGGTCGGATGCCAGTGATGGATCATGTGGTGGACGCTGACGTACCAGAGATAGCCCAGCATCAACCCGCAGCTCACCGCGCTGGCGGTCGCGAAATCCGACACCATCCAGACAGGCAGGAACGCCACCAGCGCATGCACGCCCAGGCTGAGCCAGGTGGGCGTGCCCACCGGACTGCGCTCCTCGACATGGTGACGGTCATGCAGGTCCCGGATCCAGGGGACGTGGTGCAGCACGAACCGGTGCAGGACGTATTCGATCAGCGTCCACAGGCCAAGGCACATCAGCGCCGTGCCGATCCAGTCCGGCGCGCTTTCCTCTCCGGCCTCGATCAACCCGGCCACGCCCAATATGGCAATCACCAGGGGATAGACCACGAAGTCGCTGTAGTAGCCGATCAGACCCAGCTGCATTCGGACGCCTCACCTGACTTTCGACGCCGCCCCAAAAACGATGCTATCAGATTGCCGGACTCGCGCATGAGGTGCAATGCAGATGCGACTGACATAGCGTCGCAATTTCCCGGTGCAAGGGCGGAAATGATCGACGCGGGATCGGCCGGCTTCGCACCTCTGCCGCAAACGGACATGCAAACATGGCAAAACGCAGCGCGGGCCTGCTGATCCATCGCCGTAGCGGGGGTGACATCCAGGTGCTGCTGGTGCATCCCGGCGGCCCGTTCTGGGCGAAGAAGGACGATGGCGCCTGGTCGATCCCGAAGGGCCTTGTCGACGAGGGTGAGGACCAACTGGCGGCGGCACGACGCGAGACCGAGGAAGAGCTCGGCGTGAAGGTCGAAGGCCCCTTCGCGCGCCTTGGCGACTACCGGCAACCGGGCGGCAAGACCGTCACCGCATGGTCCGTCGAGGCCGACATCGATGTGGCCGCCATCAGGAGCAACATTTTCACCATGGAATGGCCGCCGCGATCCGGAAGGATGAAGGAATTCCCGGAGGTCGACAGAGCCGGCTGGTTCACATTGGCTGAAGCCGAGGTGAAGATGCTTGCGGGGCAACGCCCGATGGTGGTGGATTTGGCGGAACGGCTGGGGGCGGCATGATGCGGTCGCGATAAAGCTGCCAACCACCCCTACAGCATGTCGCGGCGAATATGATTCGCCCGACCTGCTGTAAGCTTCTGATTTTATGCATGTCGTTATCCCGAAACCGAGGACACTTCCGGGCGACATGCATTAGGAGCGGGGAGATTGGCTGTCGTTCCTCAAACTTCGTCGTCGTCCACGCCGCATCCCAGTGCGCCATCGGCATGCGCGATACGTACCGGCGTAAGTGGCGCCGGGCACCGCATCTGCGATGACCGCGCCAGTTACCCCTGCCAGTTGCGACACATCGCAAGGCCCTGGGATTGACGTGCACGCCCGCTCGCTGCAATCTACGTTAACCAGCTGTTTACCATGCCGCGGCTGAGATTGGGGGACAGTTGGAACCGTTCATGGACACGAACCTCCTGAATTGGGACGATCGGGCCGAACTGCACGCGACCGACAGAACCGGCAGCTATCGTATCGAGAACGTGCTGGCTGGTGGATCCAATCTCTATGAGCTGGAAACGCGCGAGATCGGTGACTTATTCGGCAAGGACATCGTCCATCTGCAGTGCCACATCGGGATCGACACGATCAGCCTCAGGAATCTCGGCGCGGGCAGTGTGACCGGCCTGGACTTTTCACCAAGGGCGATCGCCGCGGCGCGAGTTTTCGCCTCCAAGGCGGGCAGCGACGTTCGCTTCGTCGAAGCGCCGCTGTACGAGGCTGTCGAAGCGCTCGACCGGACTTATGACATCGTCTACGTTACCTGGGGATCGGTGAACTGGCTTGACGATGTCGTCCGTTGGGCCCGGGTGGTTGCCGATCTTCTGCGGCCCGGCGGCCGGCTCTATATGGCCGAGGGCCATCCCTTGATGTTCCAGTGCAATCGCAAGGCTGCTGCGCTCGAATTGAAGGACGATTGGCGAACGCCGGTAGCGCGACCTCTCGTCTGGAACGAAGAGCTGACCTACACCGGCGATGAGCGCACCTTGAAGCATCCTCGCTACTATGAATGGATTCATCCGATCAGCGACGTGGTGAACGCCTTGATCGCTGCGGGCCTGACGCTTGATTTCCTCAATGAGCACGACACAGTTTCCTGGCAGCACTTTTCATTCGCGGTAAGGGCCGGCAAGGATATGTACGGCCTGCCGGAAAACGCCCCCAAGATTCCAATGGCCTATTCAATCGGGGCAACCAAGCGCGGCGTCGGAACGTATCGGATCGCCCAGAAGAAAGTCGATAGCCACTAGTTTCGCCATGTGGCGAAATCTGGTGCGGTCCGCGCGCGGTGTCCGAAGGCGCAAAAATTTTAAGGACTGTGAAGGCTAAAATTAAGTTATAGCGAACTAATATTCCCTTGATGAGGCTTCAAAGAGCCTGACTAACACAGGGAATCTTGTTTTATTGGCTGTTTTCGCCGACATGTCCGGCCGCATGAAGGGGGCCGTCTTTTCCCCGGCGAGGATTCCGGTGGCGATCGCGGTTGTGGTCATTGCCGTTTGCGCGGCGTTCGCTGACCATCAAAACAAAGTCGTTGCGGACCAGGCCGCCCGCGCGGATGTCCTCGCCGAAGTCAATGTCGTTCGCGCCAGGCTCGAAGGGAACATCAACGGCAACCTCCAGCTGGCGCGAGGACTGGTCGCGGCAGTCACAACCGAACCCTACATGGGGCAGCAACGTTTCGCTGAGCTTGCCAGCAGATTGTTCAACGAAGAGTCTCAACTTCGCAATATTGCCGGCGCGCCCGACCTGGTCATTTCCTTGATGTATCCGATGGCCGGCAACGAGAAAGCCATTGGTCTCGATTACCGCAAGAACGACCAGCAGCGTGCGGCTGCCTTGCGTGCGCGTGACGAGCGCAAGCTTGTTCTCGCGGGCCCGGTCGATCTGCAGCAGGGAGGACAAGGCTTCATCGGCCGGTTTCCGGTATTCGTAAAGAGTGCGGGAAATACCGACCGGTTCTGGGGAATCGTTTCCGCGGTCGTCGACGTGCAACGCCTCTACCAGGCGAGCGGACTGCTCGACAAGAATCTCGGGATTGAGGTCGCGCTCATCGGCGATGACTCCCCCGGAGCAAAGGGAGTCCGGTTCTTCGGTGACGAACGGGTCGTCAAAGGCGATCCGGTGACGGTCGACATTCTTGTCCCGTCAGGCTCCTGGCGGATCGCGGCGATTCCCAAGGGCGGTTGGCCCGCCACGCCCGCCAACGCCTGGCGGCTCCGGGCGATCATGGCGGCGGCAGCGGCACTGATTTTGTTTCCCTTCCTGGCGGCGGGCCGCCTGATCAATGAAAGGCAGCGAAACTACTGGGAACTAAATCGGCTGTCGCGACGGCTGGAACTTGCCCTGGAGGCCTCGGCCATTGGCGTTTGGGAACACGACCTCGAAACCAACCATCTTGCTTGGGACGACCGCGTCAACGAAATATATGGCAGGGAGGCTGATGGCGGACCGCGCGGATATACCGACTGGGCCGGGGCCATTCATCCCGACGATCTGCCTCAGGCGCTTACAGACTTCGACAATGCCGTGACCGGGCGAGGCACATATTCATCGGAATACCGGGTTGTTCGTCCAGACGGCGAAATTCGCCATGTCCGGTCCAGGGCGATCTTTTACGAGACCGCGAACAATTCGCCCCGAATGGTGGGGGCCGAATGGGACGTGACGTCAGATGTAATGCTGAACACCGATCTGGTTCGCGCAAAACAGCTGGCCGAGTCGAAAAATGCGGAACTCGAAGCTGCCAAGGCGCGCACAGAACATGTCGCCATGCACGATTCGCTGACGGATTTGCCCAATCGGCGCTACCTGGACCAGGTGCTGAATGATTACGCGGCAAAGGCCAGGCTGAACGGCGGCCATGCCGCACTGCTTCACGTCGATTTGGACCGCTTCAAGCACATCAACGATACGCTCGGCCACGCGGCGGGCGACGCGATGCTGGTGCATGCCGCATCCGTTCTCAAGTCCAACGTCGGCGATCGAGGTTTCGTCGCTCGGGTTGGAGGAGACGAATTCGTCGTGCTCTGCACGGTAGGCGGTGAAGATGCCCAGGCGGCCGCGCTTGCGGACCGCATTATCGAAGAGATGCGCAGGCCCGTTTATTACCACGGTCACCAGTGCCGTTTTGGCGTCAGCGTCGGAATTGCAATCGACGATGGTACGGGCGCCGAAACCAGACAGTTGCTGGTAAATGCCGATATCGCCCTTTACCGGGCAAAGAGACGTGGCCGCAACCGGTTTGAATTCTTCACTGGCGAGTTGCAAAGCGAAATCGTCAACACGAAGAGAATTGCCGACGAAATTCTCGCCGGCCTCGAACAAAATCAATTCATCGCGTTCTACCAGCCTCAATTTAGCGCCAGGACGCAGGAGATCGTGGGAGTTGAAGCGCTGGCTCGGTGGAACCACCCTGAGAAGGGTATTCTGACACCCGACGTTTTCCTGAAGACCGCCGAAGAACTGAACGTCGTCTCGATAATAGACCAGAAAATCCTCCAGCAATCGCTTTTGGATTTCGAAGCATGGTCCGCGCAGAAGATTGGCGTTCCGCGCGTGTCAGTCAACGTTTCGGCACGGCGCCTTCACGATGAGCAACTCATAGCGAGTTTGCGAGATCTCGACATCAGGAAGGGAACGTTTTCCTTTGAGCTCGTCGAATCCATCTTCCTCGACGACAACGATGACCTGGTCACGTGGAACCTCGAGCAGATCAAGCAACTCGGTATCGACATCGAGATCGACGATTTCGGCACCGGCTACGCCTCAATCGTCAGTCTGCTCAAATTGCAGCCTCGCCGCCTGAAGATAGACCGCCAGTTGGTGGATCCAATCGTGAATTCACCCCAGCAGAGGCAAGTCGTGTCTTCGATCATCGAAATCGGCAAATCCCTCGGCATCGAGATCGTAGCAGAGGGTGTCGAGACGATGGAGCACGCCCGTCTGCTTAAAGCGCTTGGCTGCGACATTCTGCAAGGCTACGCCTTCGCGCAGCCCTTGGATTCCGACGGGCTGAGCAGATTCGTTCGATCTCGTCGGTTGTCCGTCGCCGGCTGATTCCGTTCGAATTCCCAATGCATGTCGCCCGGAAGTGTCCTCGGCTCCGGGATAACGACATGCATAAAATCAGAAGCTTACAGCAGGTCGGGCGAATCCTATTCGCCGCGACATGCTGTAGGCTTGGCGTGACCTCACCTGAACAGGGCAGCCGTCCACGCTCCACCCGCCGCGTTCGACTCCACCGCCGCGGCGACGAACTTCACGCCGCGCGCGCCGTCGACCACGTCGGGCACCTGCGCCGCGCGGGCTGGATCGACCGCGCCTCCCGAGCGGTGGGCGCGGATGATGTCGGCGGCGTCGCGGTAGAAATTGGCGAAGGCCTCGATATAGCCTTCCGGATGTGCCGCCGGCATGCGCGACACGCGGCGGGCTTCAGCCGTCGAGCCATGGCCGCCGCGCACCAGCGTGCGGGTTTCCTCGCCATGGACGGAAAAGCGCAGTTCCTCCGGCCGCGCGCCCGACCATTCGAGCCCGGCTCTGTCGCCATAGATGCGCACGGAGAGATCGTTGTAGTGGCCGGGCGATGTCTGGCTGGCCAGGATCGTACCGCGCGCGCCATCGGTCCAGCGCACCAGCACATGCGCATTGTCATCGAGCCGGCGTCCGGGCACGGCGGTGAACAGGTCGGCCGAGACAGCCTCGGCCTCGCGGCCGGAAATGAAGCTTGCCAGGTTGAAGGCGTGCACGCCGATGTCGGCCAGCACCGCCGACTGCCCTGCCCTCGCCGGATCGGTGCGCCACTCCGCCTGCTTCTGGCCGTCGGCGTCGATCGGCTTGGTCAGCCAGTCCTGGATGTAGGCCCCATGCACCGACACGATCCGGCCGAGCTCGCCCGTCATCACCATTTCGCGCGCCTGGCGCACCATGGCGTAGCCGGTGTTGTTGAGCGTGACGACGAAGCGGCGCTTTTTCGCCTTCGCGAGCACCACCAGCGCTTTGGCGTCACCGAGCGTCGTCGACAGCGGCTTGTCGCAGATCACGTCGATGCCGGCTTCGAGGAAGGCGGTGGCGATCGGCGCGTGCAGATGGTTGGGCGTGACGATGACGACCGCCTCGATGCCATCCGGCCGCGCGGCTTCGCCCTTTGCCATGGCGCTAGTCGGCATAGCTGCCGCCGTCATCGGCGGCACCTCCATCTTCGGCGGCCGCGGCGGCTACACCGGCACCATCATCGGCGCCCTGATCCTCACCGTGCTGACGACGCTCTTGACCATCCTGCAGATGCCTGAGGGCGCGAGAAGGATCTTGTTCGGGCTGATCGTGCTGTTCGTGACGGCGGCGTATTTGCGGATCCTCGAGGAGCGGTAGAAGCATCTCGAAGTCCAGTGGTTACGACGAAGGATTTTGGGTTAAGCTGGCGCATTCCTGCCCTGCTAGAGAGGCACCCTTATGGTCGCACGTCCGCGTGGAGGATAAAGCAACGGATCTGTCGCAGGCGGTCTTGAGGACGACGATCTCGTCTTGCGTTTATTTATCAGGAGGCGGTGAGAGGTCTCACGCATCAGAAGACCGTTGTCGAGAACATGAACACCCGCGCCGGGAGTCTTATCTTTGCCACCGCATTCGCAAACTCGTTGCTGGGCGGCGCGGCCCTTTCCAACGAACTTGGGGTTTGGGACTGGACCGCGGTGACCCTGCTGTTCAGCATCGGCGGCCTGATCGTCTTCATGCTTTGGCCCTACCATCAGTACACATTCCGCTTCGATCCAGAAGAGCTGCTCCATCAGTATGTCGATGGCGACAAGCCGACGACAATGTCGGCCATGCACCGCGCGCTGGCCCTCCGCATCAAGGCGGACATGGCCAGCAACTGGCGGATTATCCAGCGGCTCCGGGTGGCGTTGCAGTTCGCGCTGCTCTTCCTGTTGCTCGATATCCTGGCTTGGCTTCTGGCGATCGCGGGCGTTTGAGAGCGTTCCACCGACGTGATGACTATTGCGTCGATCTGCTTGGGCGCCAATGAGCTTTGCTCTCCTGGGCTTCGGCGACTCAGTCTTTCTTCCACGCCGCCAGCAGCGGGCCTTTGCTTCCATAGACGGGGTCCTTGCCCGGACGACCTACCCTGGGGATCGTCACCACCGCCTTGGCGTGATCGGCGGCGGTCGTGCATTCGTCATAGGTGCCGGACGGCGGATAGGCGCCAACCACGAGAAAGTCGTCGGAGGCGAAGATGCGCTGGTGCCCGGTTCCGGCCGGAAGAACCGCGACATCGCCGGCCTTCAGCGCCAGCGTTCGTCCCTTCTTGCCGCCGAACCGGACTTTCGCCGTGCCGCGCGCCACGCCCAGCACTTCGTGGATGCGCGAATGGTAGTGGAGATAGTCGTAGATGCCGTTGCGCCAACTGTCCCCCCATCCGTTGGCCGAGAAAAGCTCCTCCATGACGGCGGCGGGATCGAACTCCTCCGGCAGCGTGACGGCACCGCGATAAACCATCAGCGGCCAGGACGGATGGTTGGGCACCAGCCCATCGTCCCCAAACCTGAACTCGTTCGATTTTCGTGGCCTGACAAGATCGGCCGCCTGTTGCCTGTCCGGTCTTGCGGCACCGGTCACCTGTTCGGCAGCGTTCTTGATGCTTTGCAGGATGCTCATGACGTCGCCTCGTCTCGGGGAACCCAATGCTGACTTAACCTGCGTGGCCGTCGCTTGGTTCCCCGCAGGCTCAGTGCCCGCGAAGCCGGAACCGATCGCCGCACATCAGACGGACCGGCTCATCATCCCATCGGAATGGCGGGCGGTCGACGGTGTCATCCAGTAAGGGTGGCGTTCTCGCACGGCTGGCCTTCACCGAAATCCGATAAGCGACCGCACCCGGCCGGTCTTGCAGGGTGCCCGCCTGATCAGCCCGAGGTTGAACGTTTCATGGCGCCCTCACAGCGCCAGACTTCCCTGCTCCGCCCCTTCGGCGTTGGGGTCGCCGGGCGCGGTTGCCCAGGCGAGTTCGACCAGCGTCACCGTGCGCCGGCCGGCGCCGTCGAGCTGGCAGACGATGAGGCCCTGCTCCTCGATATAGGTCAGCAGCCGCCGGGCGCGGCGCATGGAGTGCGAGCCATAGGCGCGGGCGATCGCGGCGTCGCTCGGGCACGGCCAGCCCTCCTTCGCCGCGCGCGCGATCATCATGAACACGCCCTGCATGTCCTCCGGCAGCAGCGAGGCGCGCACCGAAACATCCCGCCACGCATCATCCTCGGCCATGTCGGACCCCACCCCGGCGCGGGCGCGTGTTAGCATGCGCCGGAATTCCTGGAGATCTGGCACCACCGAAGCCAGCCCCTCGATGCGGCAGCGCACGACGAACTCCTGGTAGAGAACGCCGATGACGCGAAATCCCGCATCGGGCTCGACCAGGATGGCGCGCAGGATGCGGTCCATCCGCTCGCGCCGTTCGGCCAGATCCTCGGCGCTGATCGGCGGCTCGACCGGTTCGGGGCGGATGTCGCGCGGCGCCGATTTCGCCGCCATCAGTTGCTCCAGCAGGTCCGGCGACGCCACCCGGCGCGGCGCGCGCATCGTCTCCGGCGGCGGGGCGGCCAGGATGATGGCGCGGGCATCCTCGAGCGCCGCCTGCGGCAGCGGCATCAGCCTGGGCGTGCCGTTGCGCGGGCTGGTGTCGGTCGGGCCGATGCGAAGGCCGAGCGGGCGGCGCGACAGTGCCGGCCCCAGCGCCATGAACTGCCCGCGCTCCAGATCGCGAAAGGCCTCCGCCTGCCGCCGCTCCATGCCCAGGAGATCGGCGGCGCGCGCCATGTCGATATCGAGAAAGGTGCGGCCCATGAGGAAGTTGGAGGCTTCCGCCGCGACGTTCTTGGCGAGCTTGGCCAGCCGCTGCGTGGCGATGATGCCGGCGAGCCCCCGCTTGCGGCCACGGCACATCAGATTGGTCATGGCGCCGAGCGAGAGCTTGCGCGCCTCGTCCGACACCTCGCCGGCCACCGCCGGCGCGAACAGCTGCGCCTCGTCGACGACCACCAGCATCGGGTACCAGTGGTCGCGCGCGACCTCGAACAGCCCGCCGAGGAAGGCGGCGGCGCGCCGCATCTGGTTCTCGGCATCGAGCCCTTCGAGGTTGAGCACGGTCGAAACACGATGGATGCGCGCCCGCTCGCCGGCCGCCTGCAGGCCGCGCTCGGTATGCTCCTCGGCATCGATCACCAGATGGCCGTAGCGTTCGCCCAGCGAAACGAAGTCGCCTTCCGGGTCGATGATGGTCTGCTGCACCCAGGGCGCGCTCTGTTCGAGCAGCCGTCGCAAGAGATGTGACTTGCCGGAGCCCGAATTGCCCTGCACCAGAAGGCGGGTCGCCAGCAACTCCTCGAGATCGAGGTTCGCCGGGGTGCCCGCCGTCGTGTTTCCCATCTCGATCGCAACGGTCATGCCAGACTCATCAACTCCTTCGCAGACGGGCTTACCAACCCGATCGCGGCCCGTCGAGCGGCGCGGAGCCTGCGATTCGCGTTGCGCACAGCCGATAGAACGATGACGTGGCCACGATGGACGACCGGAAACCGGCGGGCCGCCTGCCGTTTACAGCCGCGGCCCTGTGGATAGTAACCACCTGTTCACCATGGGCCGGTGTTCCAATTGCGGACACCAGGCATCCGCCTAACCTGACCCTGCATCGCGCCCCAATGTGATGCACCCAACGCCCCCAAATGGCGACCGGCGTCTTCAAGTTCTTCTGTGTATGCGCCGGTCGTCAGCACGTCACGTCATCGCATCCTGCCGTGATACCGGCGGCAACTGCGGTGCGGCTGGTGCAATCCGACAATCATACATGCCCCGCGGACCGGGCGGAACGAGCAGCCCCATCGAAACAGGATGGGCGTGCAAAGTTTGGGTTGACCGCCTCCGATGGCGAGGCGACACTTCATCCCACAGCAAGGCAGGAGGAAAAACGATGGATGAGCCCGACCGCTGGCGCCACATGTCCAGCGCGCCGAAAGACGGCAGCCGGATACTCGTTACGGTCCGCCCGTCCGAACAAGGGCCAGCGGAAGTCGACCTCGCCTACTGGTCACGCGCCGATCAGTTCGGTGACGAAGGCTGGCGTGCCTCCGATTCCTCGCCGGGCCGCGTCGTCGAATATGTCGAGCCGGAACTGAAATGCTGGATGCCGATGCCCTCGGCCAATCTCAGCCGGGGCGCCTCGATGCCGGCGCCATGGGAAGGCGACGACGCGCAACAGCTGGACGGCTCGGGGATTTAGGGCGGCCTCGTCCTCTCAGAACAAAAACGCTGCCGTCGCCGGGTTCGGCCCGTTACGGCCGTCGGCCGAATCCATGCCGCTGATCGTCTCCAGGTCCTGCGCGTCCAGTTCGAAATCGAAGACGTCGAAATTGGCCGCGATACGGTCCTGGCGCACAGACTTCGGGATGACGATCAGCCCTTGCTGGAGATGCCAGCGGATCATCGTCTGCGCGGCGGACTTGCCGTGTTTGCGGGCAATGCCTGATATGGTCGGGTCGCTCAGCAAGCGGCCGCTGCCCAGCGGGCTCCAGCTTTCCGTATGGATGTCGTGCCGGGCGTGAAACTCCCTGAGCGCGCGCTGCTGGAAGCGCGGATGTAGCTCGATCTGGTTGACGACGGGTGTCACGCCCGTCTCGCCGATGATGCGTTCAAGATGGTCAGGATTGAAATTCGAGACGCCGATCGACTTGATGCGGCCAGCCTGCTTCAGCTCGACGAGCGTCCTCCACGCCTCGACATATTTGTCGTGGCTGGGCACCGGCCAATGGATCAGGAACAGGTCGAGCTGCTCGACGCCGAGCTTCTGCATCGTGCCGTCGAAGGCACGAAGCGCCGCATCGCGCTGGTGGGCGCCGTTGCGCAGCTTCGAGGTGATGAACAGCGCGCTTCGCGGCACGCCGGCGGCACGGATCGCCGCGCCGACCCCTTCCTCGTTCTGATAGCCCTCGGCGGTATCGATCAGCCGGCAACCGGCCTCGATCGCCCAGCCCACCACTTGCGCGGTGATGTCGTGATCGACCTGCCACACGCCAAGGCCAAGCTGGGGAATGGCGGCGCCGTCGTTCAACGTGATCTGTTCGGGCATGGTCTGGTCCTTTTGCGGGGATGGTCCAGCCTATCTAGGCTCGACATCGCGCAGCGGCCAGTCGGTGGGGGAAAATTCGTGTCCCTCACTTTGGTCGGCGCACCGCCCGCACCACGCCGGCGTTTCCGCTGCCGCAGAAGAGGCGGTCGCGGCCATCGGATTCCAGCCCCGAGACGCCCATGCCGGCAGGCATGTCGAGCTTCTCCAGAACCTTGCCTGTCCGTGGGTCGATGCGGCGCAGATCGCTTTCGTCGCCCTCCCAGGTGGCATGCCACAACTCGCCGTCGACCCAGGTCACCCCGGTGACGAAACGGTTGGATTCGATGGTGCGCAGGATCGCCCCGGTCTCGGGATCGACCTGGTGGATCTTGCGCTCCCGGTGCTGTCCGACCCAGAGCGCGCCCTCTGCCCAGGTGAGCCCGGAATCGCCGCCATTGCCGGGTGCCGGAATGGTGGAAAGCACCTCCCCCGTGTCGGGATCGATCTTCTGGATGCGGTCCTTGGCGAGCTGGAAGAAATGCCGGCCGTCATAGGCGGTGCCGGCATGTGCCGCGACATCGATCGAGCGCAACGCCTGACCGCTCTCCGGATCGAAGGCGTTCAGCCTGTCGCCCGAGGCAAACCAGACGTTCTTGCCGTCAAAGCTCACCCCGGCCACCGTATTGGCACCGGGAAAGGGTCCGTATTCCCTCAAAATTTCGGCCGCTGAATGTTTCATGTCTTTTTTCCTTGAGCACTGGAAGCGCAGGTAACAGCCGTTTGCAGGCCGGCCTCACCTGAATATCGGCACACCTTAGCCGTTCGGCAGCGGCGCCGGGAGTAACAAGGTGGTCGTGAAACCCGCCACCGGCGGCGTCATCCAGCGGCGCGCCCGGCCATGGCCGAAGGACTGCACCTTGCCGGCCTCGGCAAGCGGCTCGAGCGCCCGCTGGACGCTGCGCTGGCCGGTTCCAAGCGCCATCGCCAAGGCCGAGCTCGACCAGGCCTCGCCGTCGGCCAGCAAGGCCAGCACGGCCGCGTGCCGCTCCTCGATCGGCCGCGCCAGCACCATCACCGCGCGCACATGGCGCGGCCCCAGCGTGAAGCCATGCTTGGTGGCGCTGATGCCGGCCAGTGCGCGAAGCTCGGCGCGCAGCCGCCCGATCTCGACGCGCAGGCGCGCGCGGTGCGATTCATCGGCATGCCTGCCGCCGAAGGCCCGCGCCACGAGTTCCCCCCGCGACACGTCCCCGGGCCAGGCTTCGGCGAGCGACCGTGCCAGCGAAAACAGCACCGGCCGGCTCGCCAGCGAGATCGTGACCCCGCTGCTGCGCACGGCGTAGCGGAAAGCATCGACGACCAGCGCCGGCGATCCCTGCAATGCCTCGACCTCTTCGAGCAGCAGCGGCTGCTCCCTGCCCTGCACGATCAGCCGCGCAGCGGGTGTCTCCAGCGCCAGCCATGCGCTGTCGACCTCCGCGATGAGGCCGGGAATGCCGGCCTTGCGGGCGGCATGGCGTGCCCACTCCAGCGCCGCGCGCGCCGGCCTGGTCCGCAGGCGCCGCATGGCGATGCCGGCGACGGCGAGCTCGTGCGCGGCCCTGGCTGCCGGCGGGAGCGGCGCCGGGTCGAGCCCGGCCAGCACATGTTCGGCCTCGTCGAGGCGGCCGATCAGCAGCAACCGCCGCACCTTGAGATGGCCGGCATGCGCCGCGTTCAACCGGTCGCCATGCTTTTCCAGCGTCGTGCGGGCCGCGTCGAGCGCCTTGGCCGGCCAACCGAGATCACGCGAGACCAGCGCGATCTCGGCCTCGGCGACGACGCATCTGGCCCGCGCGACGGCCTCTTTCGGGGAGAAGGCGCGCACGGCCCGCCGCAGCAAGAGCTTGGCGCGATCGAAGTCGCCGAGCTGCGCCATGGCGATGCCGCGCAGCGCCAGCGCCGGCGCGTCCTCGCGCAGGGCGACGCGGTCGAGCGCGCCGAGCGGATCGCCCGCCGCCAGCGCCAGCGCCGCCGAGGTGATCAGCGAGTCCATTCAAATCCCGTCACACTTGTAACTCCCGCCTCGGCACCGAGCCGCCCTAACTTAAGTCAGTACCGTCAACCAGCAAGCCGGCAATGACGGCACGCAAGGGAGAACCAGAAAATGCCTGCCTCCACCGACCTCGACACAGCCAATGATACGGCCAAGCACGCCGCACGCCACCCCTGCTGCGCCGGACCGGATCTCTCGGATCCCGCCGCGCCTGCGGCACCCCGGCATACCCAGGCAACACCACACCGCAACGACGCCACGACTGGCCAAGGAGAAGACCAATGACCATGACGATGAAGACCCCGCCGATCGTTTCACGGCAGGATTGGGAAGCCGCGCACCAAAAGATGCTGGTGAAGGAAAAGGCGACGATGCGGGCCAGGGACGCGCTATCGGCCGAACGCCGGCGCATGCCATGGACGGAAGTGGACAAGGCTTACGTCTTCGAGGGCCCCGACGGCAAGGTGAGCCTGCTCGACCTGTTCGACGGCCGCCGCCAGCTGATCGTCTACCGCGCCTTCTTCGAGCCCGGCGTCTATGGCTGGCCGGAGCACGCCTGCCGCGGTTGCTCGCTCGGCGCCGACCAGGTCGGCCACCTCGCCCATCTCAACGCCCGCAACACCACGCTTGCCTATGCCTCGCGCGCCCCGCAGGCCGACATTGCGCGGCTGAAGCAACGGATGGGCTGGGAGATGCCCTGGTACACGATCACCGACAGCTTCGACAAGGATTTCGGCGTCGACGAATGGCACGGCCACAACGTGTTCATCCATGATGGCGACCGCATCTTCCGCACCTATTTCATCAACAACCGCGGCGACGAGGCGTTGGGTACTGTCTGGAGCTATCTCGACGTCACGCCGCTCGGCCGCCAGGAGACCTGGGAGGACTCGCCCGAAGGCTACCCGCAGACCCCGCTCTACAGCTGGTGGAACTGGCACGACAATTACGAAGCCGGAGCCGACAAGAAATGGGCCGAAGTGTCCGCCGCCGGCGAGGCCGCCTTCCGCGACAAGGCCAACCAGTAGCCGGCGCAAGACTGTCCAGCCTGGGTTCCCCTCCCGCCTCCGGCAGGGCCGAGGAACCCAGGTCCCGACGGGTCGCAACCACCAAGGGAATAAGACCATGAGCGATATCCATTCCGGCATCGGCAGCGCCGAAAATGCCGCCCCTCGTGGCATCGCCGACTGGCTGTGTCTCGCCGCGGCGCCCACCTTCGCGGTGATGGCGCTGGTCTCCTGTCTTCAGGGTGGCGACGGGACCATGCTCTGCATGGGCGCTAATCCCTCGCCGCTGGCCGGCCCGATCCTGACCGGAATGCCCGCCATGTATCTGCTGATGAGCGCTTTCCACCTGGCGCCCTGGCTGCGGGCGATCTCCCGCCGGTAGGCGCTTGAGAACGCATAGCCTGCTCACACCTCACATGGCGATGTCGTTGACCGGCAGCAAGGGCTTGGGAAGGTCGCTCTCGCCGAGCCCGGCGCGCATCTCGATCTCGATGTCGCGGCAGATTTGCGAGATCGGCACATCGTTGGCGTTGCCCTCGAAGGGGTTGGCGCTGCTCTCGCCGACCTGGTCGAGGGACATGTAAGCCCAGCCCAGCAGCGTGCTGAACGGGATCGTCAGCCAGATGGCGATGGAGCCGAGCATGCCGTCCAGTTTGCCCATGTCGGCGAACACCGGAACCACGCCGAACGGCAGCAGCGTGCAGAAGATCATCACGAACATGGAACTGACGATGGCGTATTGCCGGGGATAGGGATTGTTCTTGATGCGGTCGCAGCGCGCCTGCTGGTCGTGGAAGTCGCGGATCAGCTTCGTCAGTTCGACATAGACCTGCGCCGGGACCTTGGCGTCCTTGAGCAGTCCATTGACCTGGACCGACTGCATTTCGAGCAAGACTATCGCCGGACGAGGCGATTTCAGCACATCAACGGTCTGGTCGCCCAGCAGCGGGCGCAAGTCGTCGGCGATCGAGCCCTTGTCCTCCTGGATGTGGTAACGCCGCCGGTATTCGATGTTGGCGGCCTTCCCCATCGATTCCCACGGCATCGGCCGCCGCAGCGCGTATCGCAGCGCCGTCATCCAGGCGATGTGGCGGTAGACGAGCTGCCGAGCCGTCGGCGCATCGAGGAAGTCCCGGCAGAAATTGGACCACATCCGGCTGCTGGCCGTGATCTGCGTGAAAGCCTGCAGCGCCTCACCGCTGCGGGTGAACACCTGCGAATTCTTGAAGCCTGCGACCAGCGACACCGTGGTGCCGAGCACCAGCACCACCGACCATGGCACGGAGAACCCGGCAATGCCTGGCAGGCGGTAAGCCGCCACGGCCAGCCCGCTCACCACCACCATGTAGAGGACGCTGCGCCGCGACCAGAGCGCGAAATCGACCACCTTGTAGGAACGGCCTACATACATTGAATGCCCTCGAAAACGTGGATAGCGGACAAATCGAGCTATCCTGCCGTGACGCCTGGCGCAATTCCAGGAAACGCTCCGCCGCTCTAGCATGCCGCATGTCCGGGATGAATGGCCGTTCTTGGTAGAGCGCCGCACAAGGCCGGCGCATGTGGTCGCGCGCCGTCCGGGTCCTCGGGCTCCGGCCCGGTGGCCTTGAGCGGACCGTCCTTGGCGATCTCGATCGCCGACTGCGGGCCGGGATCGACCGCGGCGATCGACGACAACCCTTCCAGCCGGCATTCGCGAGGGCGCCTCGCCGCTCACTGGCCCCAGCAATTGCTAATTGACAGGTCGAAGGAAACGGCGCTCACTCGCTCGCGAAGGTGGATCGCTGCGAAAGGCGGGATCTCGACCGTCGGCGTCACCTCGGGAGGATGCCATGCCGACAGTCATTGCCCACCACAACATCACCAAAGATGCCAAGCACTGGCTCAATTCACCCAAGCGGGCGGAGCTTTTCGGTGCGCTCGGGGTAACCAACATCCGCACATTCATCGATCCCCAGAACCCGACCCGGGTGGCGGTGATGATGGACGTTCCCGATATGGCTAAGTTGGCGGGAATGATGCAGAGCAAGGCTGCCGCCGATGCGATGGCCCATGACGGCGTGGTGCCGGAATCCCTCGTGGTCCTGGTCGAAGCGAAGAAATAATCGCTTCGCAACAGTGTCGAGAGGAAGTCTTGGCATCGTTGCGGTTGGGATAGGGCCGGTCCGGCACGGCGACGCGGCTTGACCTTCAAGCACGCGGACACGACACCGTGACCGCGGCGGCGCGGACCGCCGCACGCCGCGACCGTTCACAGTCCAGGCGGCCTGACAAAGCCGTCGGTGAGCCTGGCCAGTGCCCGAGCAATGGCAAGCAGTCTCAGGTCCGCGTGGCGGCGGCCGACGAGCTGGACGCCGATCGGCAGGCCCTCACGGTCGAGGCCGATCGGGATGACTGCGACCGGATGGCCGGTCAGGTTGAAGCGGCAAGCGTGGCTCAGCGCGGCCCAGTACGGCGTTTCGACGCCGTCGACCGGGATCGGCACGCCCATCTCTCGGTGGAGGAAGGCGGTGCACATCGTCACCGGGCAGACGAGCACGTCCCAGTCGTCGAAGAAGCGCTCCCAGGCGAAGATGAATTCATCGCGCTGATTGAGCGCCTCGATATAGGCCGACAGCGACGGCGAAGCGTCGCGCGGCAGCTGGAAGACCTGCGAGTACCAGGTGATCAGGTCCGAGAACAGCGCCCGCTCGGCAGCGAAATCATGCGACGGCAAGGCCTGCCCCACGCGCGCGCCGCCGGCCTCGATGACGGCGGCGAAGCCGGCGATCGCATCGGCGATGTCGAGCGCGACCGGCACCCGGGGAAAAGTCGGCGCCCAGGCGACCCTCAGCCGGTCGAGCGGCGGCTCCGGCGCTTCTTCCAGCGCGACCGGCGGAACCTCCGTATCGAGGCCGTCGGCGCCGGCGATGATGCGGTGAGCGAGGATGAGATCGTCGACATCGCGGGCCATCGGCCCGATGCCTAACAGCAGGCGGAAGCTGCGCGGCATGTCGGGCGGATCGCCATAGCTGCCGGTGATCGGCACCGTCGCCTCCGTCGGCTTGAAGCCATAGATGCCGCAGAAATGCGCCGGTACCCGGATCGAGCCGCCGGCGTCGCTGCCGATCTCCAGCGGCACCAGCCCGACGGCGACCGCGGCCGCGGCGCCGCCGCTGGAGCCGCCCGGCGTGCGTGCGACATCCCAGGGATTGAGTGTGCGGCCGAAGATCGGGTTCCAGGTCTGCAGGTCGCGGAGCCTGGGCGGAACATTGGTCTTGCCGATGATGATGGCGCCGGCCTTGCGCAATCTGGCGGCAATGGTGCTGTCCGTTGTCGGAATGTGATCGGCCCAGGCCGTCAGGCCGACCGTGGTGCGCATGCCCGCGGTGGCGTGGCCGTCCTTCAGGGTAATCGGCACGCCATGCAGCGGGCCGACGGCATCGCCGCGCGCGATCGCCATATCGGCGGCCTTCGCCCCGGCGCGGGCCGCCGCCTCGTCGAGAGTGACGATGGCGTTGATGAGCGGATTGACCAGGGCGATACGGGCCAGCTGCGCCTCCATGGCCTCGCCGGCGCTGATCCGCCGTTCGCGGATCGCCGCCGCCAGACGGGTGGCGGTCATGAAGGTGGAGTCGTTGGCGAGGGCGTCGTTCATGTCCTTATCTCCCTGAGGAGGGAACTGGGGAATAGGGAGCGCGGATCGACCACATTCCCTATTCCCCCAATTCCCCTATTCCCCGCCCATCTCCTTCTTGAAAGTGTCGAAATCGACCTGCATGCCATTGAAGATGGTGCTCCAGTGGCGCGTCAACGCCGACATGGCGACCGCCTCCTGGATCTCCTGGTCGGTGGCGCCGGCCTTCCTGGCGGCCTGCGTGTCCGACCAGATGCAGTAGCTGCACGGGATCTGCGCGGCGACCGCCAGTGAGATCAGCGACTTCACCTTCGGCGACAGCGCTGTGTTATCGCTGAGCTCAATGGCCTTGACCTCAGCCCAGGCGCCGGGCAGGCCGGCCTTCGGGAACTGCTTCACGAAGCTCGGCACGCCGCCCATGGTCGACTGGATGTCCTTGAGGGTGGCGTCGTAATCGTCAGCATGGGCGGGAGCCAGGGCCGGAATGGCGAGGACCGAGCCGAGAACCATGGCGCGGGCGAGATTGTTGCGAATGCGGCTGACGGCAGACATGATATTCCTCCTTTGCGGTGGGTTGGCGCGCCGGAAGCCGGCCGCGTGACCCAGAAAGGATGAAGCGGCCAACCGGAAAGTTCGCCGCCGCCGGATTTTCACGAAGACGTTATTCCTCCGAGCGGGCCGGCCGTGCGGAATTGTAGATGCGCATGCCGCGCACTTGGTGCTCGCCATGGAACAGGACGAAGGCAAAGCCCGGCGGGCAGTGGAACGGATCTTCCGGCGGATTGAGGAAATTGCCTTCGAGCACGGTGACATTGCCGCTGGCCAGCGCCCGCACCGGCTCGGCGCGCACGCCATCGCCGGTGTCCTCGTCGACGATCTCGGCAAACAGATGACGCCCGAGGCGCCGCGGTCCCCCCGCCAAGCCGATTTCGAGGTCGTCGGCGTAATGGGCCAGGAAGCGGTCCCTGCCACCGCCATAGAGCGAGCGGAATTCCGCGACATAGAAAGCAAGACGCTCCGCCACCAGCTTCTGGTGATCCCTGTCAGACAGGACAGCCGATGCCAGCAAGAGCTCCGAAAGCCTGACTTTGGCGTCGGACAGCCGGCTGCGTACCGTGCCGACAGGCACGCCCAGGATGGCTGCAATCTCCTCATAGCTCGGCGAGCTGCCGAAATAACGCAACATGACGGTGGCGCGTTGCATCTCCGGCAGCCGGCCAAGCGCTGCCCACACCCAATCCCGCAGGTCGCGGCTTTCGATCCGGCTTTCGATGCGCTCCTCGTCCGCGAGCTCGCGGAAAACACGGTCGGTTTCGGCCGGCTTGGCGCAGGGCCGGCGCCGGCGCAGCGCCATCAGGCAGTGGTTCCTGAGGATGGAATGCAGCCAGCCGCCGACCGCGGCGGGATCGCGTAGGCCATCCAGCCGCGTGAGAGCGGTAACGAAAGTTTCGTGGACCGCGTCCTCGGCATCGCTGGTGTAGCCTAGCATCGACAAGGCGATGGCATAGAGCTGCGGCCGGTAGCGTTCCAACAGCAGGCCGAGACTGGGTGCCTCGCCACCGCGCGCCGCCATCACCAGCTCCGCGTCGGGCTTGCTGCCCTCACGATGAAAATTGGGCTGCCCCATGGCTGCATTCCTTGACGCGATCTTATCACAAATGGACAGGATGCGGTGAGGGGTCGGAAAGTTCGGCGGGGAAGGCTGGCGCGTCGGATTCCTCGCCAGGAAACGTGGTCGAATTATGCCGGGCCGGAGCTCAGATGCTGGATGCCGCTGCTTGCGGCCAGCCCATGGCTAGAACGAATCCGGCGTGCAAGCCCGATTGCGCCGCGCCGATGCCGATCGTCCGAACTGTTCTCATTCCGGCCGCTTCACGGCCCCGAACCGCAACCCGTCCATCAACAGCTTCACCAGCCGGCGCGAGCGGTCGCGCCATTCGGGCGTGTCGGGTGCCGAGTAGATGCCACCGAGCGCATGCAGCACGTCGGAGGCATCGACGTCGCCGCGGATCGTGCCGTCGGCGACCGCCGCCTCGACCAGTTGCCGCAAGGCTTGCGACACGCGTCCCGACGTGTCGGAAAACAGCGTCGAATTGGTGGTGAACAGGATGCGCAGGCTGGTCGCCAGGCCGCGCTTGGTGGCGATGTAGTCGACGAAGCGGTGCATCCATTCTTCCAGCGCGACATCGGAGGGATGTTTTGCGGTAAGCTCGCCGGCGGCGGCGCACAGCGCCTCCGCCTCGCGGCGATAGACCACCTCGACCAGATGCTCGCGCGTCGGGAAATGCCGGTAGAGCGTGCCGATGCCGACGCCCGCGCGCCGCGCTATCTCCTCCAGCGAGGCGTCGATGCCGCGCTCGGCGAAGACCGAAGCCGCGACCTCGACCAGCCGATCGCGGTTGCGCCGCGCATCCGCGCGCAACGGCTTTTCGGCGGCGGCGGGTTTTTGGTCGCCAGTTGTGACGGGCTCAAAAGCCAATTTTTTTCTCCACCAGGGATATGGGGGCTTGAACCATGCCTGGCCAGCCCCCACGTAAATAAACGGAGGCACCTCCGCTTTTAGTGGAGAACCTCTATCATATAATCGGGAGCCCGGTATGTCACGTCTTTCGAAGCCGCAAGCTGTCACCTTCCCAACCCGCGTCGGATTGGCTGTCGCCTGACCTTGTCCTTCCCTGCCAGAGCACCAATTCATTCCCCTCAGCGTCAAGCAACTGGAGCCAGACGCCCATGACCACCCTTCCCCTCTCGCTTACCGTCAACGGACACCACCATGAACTCGAGGTCGACACCCGCGTCACCTTGCTCGACCTGCTGCGCGAGCGGCTCGAGCTCACCGGCACCAAGAAGGGCTGCGACCGCGGCCAGTGCGGCGCCTGCACGGTCCTGGTCGACGGCAAACGCATAAACTCCTGCCTAGCGCTGGCGGTCAGCCATGACGGCGCCGAGGTGCTGACCATCGAAGGTGTCGCGCACGGTGAAGAACTGCATCCGGTGCAGGCCGCCTTCATCGCCCATGACGGCTTCCAGTGCGGCTTCTGCACGCCCGGCCAGATCATGAGCACGCTCGGGCTGATCGCCGAGGGACAGGCTGGCGACGATCCCGAGCGCATCCGCGAGGGACTGAGCGGCAACATATGCCGCTGCGCCGCCTATGGCGGCATCGTGGAGGCCGTCCTGGAAGCCCAGCAACAACTTGCCAGAACCGACCGGAGGACCGCGGCATGAGAGACTTCGATTACGTCAGGCCCGCCACCATCTCCGACGCCATTGCGGCGGCGGCCGAGCCGGGTTCGTCCTATCTCGCCGGTGGCACCAATCTGCTCGACTTGATGAAGGGTGGCATTACCGCCCCCGAACGGATCGTCGACATTACCCGCCTGCCGGAACTCAATCGCATCGAAACGCTCGATGATGGCGGCTTGCGCATCGGCGCGCTGGTCCGCAATGCCGATCTCGCACACGATCCGGCCTTCGCCAAGGCCTCTCCGGCGGTGGCCGAAGCGCTGCTTTCGGGCGCCTCGGCGCAGCTTCGCAATGCCGCCACTGTCGGCGGCAATCTGTTGCAGCGCACGCGGTGCAGTTACTTCCATGACACCGCCAGCGCCTGCAACAGGCGCGAACCCGGTTCCGGCTGCTCCGCACTGGGCGGCGAGAACCGCCTGCACGCCATTCTGGGTTGGAGCGATGCCTGCATCGCCACCCATCCCTCCGATTTCTGCGTGCCGCTGGTCGCGCTGGACGCCGTGGTCGAGATCGAGGGCAAGGAAGGCCGGCGCCATGTGACGCTGGAGGAATTCCACCGGCTTCCAGGCGACACGCCGCGGCGCGAGACCGTGCTGCAGCCGGGCGAGCTGATCGTTGCCGTGCGCCTGCCGGCGCAAGCAGCGTCCTTCGCCGCTCACGCCCGCTACCTGAAGGTGCGCGAACGCACCTCCTATGCCTTCGCCGTCGTCTCGGCGGCCGCGGCACTTGTCGTCGATCGCGGCAAGATCCGCGATGCGAGGCTGGCGCTGGGCGGCGTGGCTGCCAAGCCGTGGCGCGCGCGGTCGGCGGAAGCGGTGCTACTCGGCGCCGATGCCGACGAAGCGAGCTTCGTTCGCGCAGCGGACGCCGCGTTGGCCGACGCCAGCCCCTCCGGCGACAACGCGTTCAAGATCGAGCTTGCCCGCCGCATTGTCGTCAGGGCGCTGATGTCCGCCCTTGCCGGAACGCCCGCTGTTATGCCGGCCCTTCCTGCCTCCCCCTTTTCCTCCCTTCCCGGAGTGCGTCATGACGCTTGAACTCGGCCTCAACCAGCAACCCGCCCATACGCGGCAGGGCTCCAGCATCGGCCAGCCGCTGACCCGCCGCGACGGATTCTTGAAAGTCACCGGGACGGCGCGTTACGCCGCCGACAACCACCCGCCCGGCATGCTCTATGCGGTGCTCGCCGTCTCGAGCATCGCGCGCGGCCGGGTCGTTTTGCTGGATATCGAGGCGGCCAAGGCGCATTCGGGCGTCGTCGAGGTGATGACGCCGCTGAACCGGCCGGCGCTCGCCACCGATCCGGATGCCAAGGACCATCCCTTCATGTTCCGGCTCGACCTGCTGCAGAACGACGGGGTTCGCTACCCAAACCAGAGCATTGCCGTGGTGATCGCGGAGACGCTGGAAGCGGCGACCGAAGGCGCGGCGCTGCTGTCGCCGCGCTATGAGGAGTTGCCGGCGCGCGTCGGTCTGGACGGCGCCGAAACCTTCGTGCCGCGCGGTGTCGGCGTCGGCAATCCGGCGGTGCAGCGGAAGGGCGACGTCGAGGCCGGCCTCGGATCGGCAAGGACGCGGATCGAGGCGACCTACGAGACGCCGGCCCAGTACCACAACGCCATGGAGCCTCACGCTATCGTCGCCGCGTGGGATGGCGACCGTCTGTCGATCGACACGCCGAGCCAAGGCCTTGCCATGGCGCAGGGTCGCATCGCCGGCCTGTTCGGCATCGCGCCGCAAAACGTCCATATCCGCAGCCCGTTCCTGGGTGGCGGTTTCGGCTCCAAGGGCATGATTTCCGGTCCGCAAGTGCTGGGCATACTGGCGGCGAAGCTCGTCGGCCGCCCGGTCAAGCTGGTGCTGCGACGAGAGCAGATGTACGGCCCGGTCGGCCATCGCGCCCCGACTCGCCAGACATTGCGCATGGGCATGGATGGCGAAGGGCGACTGACCGCGATCTCCCATCACGCCAGGACCACATCGAGCACGTTCGACGATTTCTTCGAACCGGCGGCCGACGCCTCGCACACGCTCTATGCCAGTCCGGCCATTGCCACCTCGCACGATGCCGTGCGGCTCGACACCGGCACGCCGCTGTTCATGCGCGCGCCGGGCGAGGCCACCGGCTCGATCGCGCTGGAAAGCGCCATCGACGAGGCGGCGCATGCCTGCGGCATGGACCCGCTGGACTTCCGGCTCAGGAATTATGCCGAAGTCGAGCCTATGACGGGCAAGCCGTTCTCCTCCAAGGCGCTGCGCGAATGTTACGACCATGCGGCCGAGGCGTTTGGCTGGGCGAGCCGCCCGCTGCAGCCGCGGCGGATGCGCGACGCGGACGGTTTCCTCACCGGCTGGGGCATGGGCACGGCGACGTTTCCGGCGCTCATGTTCCAGGCCGAGGCACGCGCGGTGCTGAGGGCCGACGGCAGCGGCTTGATGGAGACCGGCGCTCAGGACATGGGGCAAGGCGCCTGGACCGCCTTTGCCCAGATTGCAGCCGACGGGCTCGGGCTCGACATCGACCAGGTCGATTTCAGGGCCGGCAGTTCCGACCTGCCCAATGCGGGCATCGCCGGCGGGTCGGGTCACACGGCGACGGCCGGCATGGCCATTCACAATGCGGGTGCGGCCGTTATCGCCAGGCTTGCCGACCTCGCCACCGGCAATGAAGCGTCGCCGCTGTTCGGCGCCGGCAATGAAGGTGTCCTGGCGCGCGGCGGACGCCTCTACCGGCGCGATGACGAAAGCCGCAGCGAAAGCTATGCCGAGATCCTCGCCCGCGCGGGCCTTGCCGAGATCGAAGGCCATGGCAAGGGTGCACCGGATCCGGCGTCGCAGGAGGCCTACGCCAAGCACGCGCATGGTGCCGTCTTTGCCGAGGTCAAGGTCGACCCGGATTTAGGCCAGATCCGCGTCACCCGGCTGGTCGGCGCATTCGCTGCCGGACAGGTCATCAATCCGCGGCTGGTGCGCAGCCAGTATTATGGCGGGATGATCTGGGGCGTTTCCTTTGCGCTGCATGAGGAAGCCGTCACCGACCGGCGCTCCGGCCGGATCCAAAATGCCAACCTCGCCGAATACCATGTCCCGGTGAATGCCGACGTGCCGTCGGTCGAGGCGCTGCTGGTTCACGAGGACGACCCTCACGTAAACGCCCTCGGCATCAAGGGCGTCGGTGAAATCGGCATCACCGGTACCGCCGGCGCCGTCGCCAATGCGGTTTGGCATGCGACCGGCGTGCGCCCGCGGCGCTTTCCGATCCGGATCGAGGACCTGCTGGGGTGAGGAGCGGTCCGCCCGAAGCAACGGTTGGACCCTCCCTACCCCCTAACTCCAATTCATCCCCCAAGCGTCAAGCAACTGGAGCCAGACGCCCATGACCAGCAAGACCACTATTCCCGTCCATCTCGATATCAACGGCCAGCATCACACGCTGGAACTCGAACCGCGTGTCACACTGCTCGACGCCCTGCGTGACCGGCTCGGCCTGACCGGCACAAAGAAGGGTTGCGACCATGGCCAATGCGGTGCCTGCACCGTCCATGTCGACGGCGAGCGCGTGCTGGCCTGCCTGACACTGGCCGCGCAAGCCGAGGGCCGCACCATCACCACCATAGAGGGGCTTGCACGGGAGGGCGAACTGCATCCCGTGCAGGCTGCCTTCCTCGAACAGGACGCCTTCCAGTGCGGCTATTGCACGCCAGGCCAGATCATGTCGGCGGTCGCCTGCATCCGCGAGGGCCATGCCGGATCGGACGAAGAGATCCGCGAATACATGGCCGGCAATCTCTGCCGCTGCGGCGCCTACCCGCACATTGTCGCCGCCGTGCGCCAGGCAGCGCTGGAGGCCGCGTCATGAGGGACTTTTCCTATCTTCGCGCCACCTCGGCCGACGCCGCCCGCCAGGCGGCCGCTCTCCCCGGCGCCATGCTGCTTGCCGGCGGCACCACGTTGATCGACCTCGCCAAATGCGGCGTCGCCGAGCCCGACACGCTGGTCGACATCACCCATATCGAGGGGCTGGACCGGATCGAGATCAACGAGCGTGGCGCCATCATCGGTGCGCTTGCCAGGATGGGCCATGTCGCCGACCACGCGGACATCAAGAACCGCTTTCCCGCCATCTCGGAGGCGCTTTGGCAAGCAGCCTCGGCGCAGATCCGCAACATGGCAACCATTGGCGGCAATCTCATGCAGCGCACGCGTTGCCCCTATTTCCGCGATCCCTCGAATTTCTCCGCCTGCAACAAGCGTGTATCAGGCAGCGGCTGTTCGGCGATCGGCGGCGTCACCAGGGGCCATGCCGTGCTTGGCACCAGCGAAGCCTGCATCGCCATGTATCCCGGCGACCTCGCCACAGCGCTCGTCGCCTTCGACGCGACGGTATATCTCGGCGATCGGCGCATCCTCGTCGATGACTTTTTCCTGTCGCCCAGCACGACGCCGGACAAGGAACACGCGATCGAGCCCGGCGAGATGATCACCGCCATCGAAATCCCATCCTCCGCGGCCGCGCGGCGTTCGACCTACCTCAAGATCCGCGACCGGCAATCCTACGAGTTCGCCGCGGCCAGCGCCGCCGTCGGGCTCGAACTGGAATCCGACGGACGCACCATCCGCGACCTGCGCGTGGCGCTCGGTGGCGTCGCCACCAAACCGTGGCGGGCGCGCGCCGTCGAAGACGCGCTGAAAGGCAAGGCGCTGGAGCCGGGAGCTGTTCGCGCCGCCAGCCTGCTCGCCGTCGAAGGCGCTGTCGACCATGGCGCCAACCACTACAAGATCGAGCTCGCGCCGCGCGTCGTCGCACGGGCTATTCTCAAGATGGGAGAAACGGCATGACCGTTCACAACATCAGAGTTGGTGAATTGAAACGGGGCGATGCTTCCGACGGCGGCGCGGAAGCCGTCGGAGGCCGGCTGTCGCGCGTCGACGGCCCGGCCAAGATCACGGGTGCGGCCAAATACGCCGTCGAGCAGCAGCTCGAAGGGCTCGCCTACGCCGTGCTGGTCGAAAGCACGATTGCATCCGGCAAGGTGCGCGCCATCGACAGCAAGGCGGCCGAGGCAGCACCGGGCGTACTCAAGGTGCTGACACCGGACACGATCATCAGCCTGAAAACCGCCTCGGACTGGTTCGGCACCCCGCCGCCCGACAAACCCTACTGCCCGCTGGCGCGCGACATCACCTTCTCGGGCCAGCATGTGGCCGCCGTCGTTGCCGAGACCTTCGAGCAGGCGGTCGCCGCGGCGGCCCTCGTCGAGGTCAGCTATGACGAGACGCCGGCAATCGTCGACCTCAGCGATGGCAAGGCCGGTGACGGCATTCCGGTCGACGCCATGACCAAGGAATGGGGCGACGCGTCCGCCGCCTTCGCCTCCGCCCCGGTGCGCATCTGCGCCGCCTACAACACGCCGCGCGAATACCAGGCGCCGATGGAACCGCATGGCCTTATCGCCCGCTGGGAAGGCGACTACCTCACCGTGTGGGAGCCGAGCCAGTGGCTGGACGGCATGGCGCGCACCTATGCCGAATGGTTCGGCGTCCCGTTCGAGAATGTGCGGCTGGTGTCGCCCTATATCGGCGGCGGCTTCGGTTCCAAGGCGCTGGCGCTCAGCCATGGCGCGATTGCCGCGAGTGCCGCGAAAATGCTCGGTCGGCCGGTCCGGCTGGTGATGACGCGGCCGCAGACCTTCACCGGTTATGGCGGCCGCGCCGCGACCCGCCAGACGGTGACGATCGGCGCCGACCATGACGGAAAGATCCAGTCGATCGTGCATCGCGGCGTCAACGAAACATCCATCGACGGCATGTGGGTCGAGCCGCTGGGCTCGGTCACCTCGATCATGTACGCGACGCCGAATTTCTCCTCGAAGCAGAATGTCGTGCGGGTGAATTCGGTGGTGCCGGGCGCCATGCGCGCGCCGGGCGAAAACCCATCAGCCTTCGGCATTGAAAGCGCGATCGACGAACTCGCCTACGAGGTCGGCATCGATCCACTGGAGATCCGGCTGCGCAACTACGCCGAGCAGGATCCGCATGCGAAAAAAGCCTGGTCGACCAGGCAGTTGCGCGAGGCTTTTGCAGCTGGCGCCGAACGCTTCGGCTGGGCCCGGCGCACGCCTGAGCCACGCTCGATGCGCGATGGCAACCATCTGATCGGCTGGGGCGTGGCCGCCGGCACCTATCCGGTACGGCGCGCCTATGGCGAAGCGATCGTGCGCATCCTGGCCGACGGTTCGATCGAGGTCGAAAGCTCCTCGATCGACATGGGCCAGGGCACCTACACCATCCTGGCGCAGACCGCCGCCGAGACGGTCGGCGTGAGCGCCGACGACGTCGTGGTGAAGCTCGGCGACTCCCGCTTTCCCCGTGCCGGCGTCGCCGGCGGCTCACGGCTGGCCGGCGTGATGACAGGCGCCGTCCACAAGGCGGCAACCTCGGCGCTCGACCAGCTGATCGGTCTGGCGATCAGCGATCTGCGCTCGCCCTTCAACGCGCTGCAGGCCAACACTTTGGTCGTCGCCAATGGCCGCATCACCGCACCACGCGGCGAAGGCCCCGATGTCTCGATCGCCGAACTGCTCAAAAGCGTCGGCTGCGACCGCGTCGAGGCGACCGGCGACACAATGCCGGCCAATTCGACCGCCGAGGATCGCTACAAGAACTACACCACCATCGCCGTGGCGCTGCCACACACCGAGGGCGATTATTCCCGTCACTCCTGGTGCGCGCATTTCGTCGAGGTGCGCGTCGACGAGGATTTCGGCACGGTGCGCGTGTCGCGCGTGGTGTCGGCGCTGGATTCGGGCCGGCTCTACAATCCGAAGCTGGCCGAAAGCCAGTGGAAGGGCGGCATCATCATGGGTATCGGCCAGGCGCTGCTCGAAGAAGGCATTGTCGACCGCCGCCACGGCCGCATCGTCAACAACAACCTCGCCGACTATCTCGTCCCCACCAATGCCGACATCCCCGACATCGAGGTGATCTCGGTCGGCATCCCCGACCTGCACTCCTCGGTGCTTGGCGGCAAGGGCGTCGGTGAGCTGGCGATCGTCGGCATGGCGCCGGCCATTGCGAATGCTGTGTTCCACGCGACGGGCAAGCGGATTAGGGATCTGCCT
The DNA here is from genome assembly GCF_006439515.1 of Mesorhizobium sp. B3-2-1. NCBI lineage: Bacteria > Pseudomonadati > Pseudomonadota > Alphaproteobacteria > Hyphomicrobiales > Phyllobacteriaceae > Mesorhizobium > Mesorhizobium sp. B3-2-1. The sequence goes on from NZ_VFTI01000005.1 coordinate 114,521, forward strand.
ATCACCTTGGAGAAGCTGATCTGAGGGTGGAACTGCCAATCTCCCCCCAAGTGGGGGAGATGGCCGGCAGGCCAGAGGGGGGCGCTGTCCCGCCGGCATGTCAGCAGTTTGCGATCGCAAGTTTATGCAGCTCCTCAGCGCTCTCAGATTGACCGAAAGGCCGCGATCCTTCGCGCCCCCTCTGCCCTGCTGGGCATCTCCCCACGAGGGGAGCGGCTACTTCACCACTCCAGCCCGAACACCAGCTTGCCGAAATGCAGGCCGCCGGCGGCCATGTGGGTGTAGGCTTCGGTCGCTTGATCGGGTGAAAACATCTTGTCGACCACCGGCTCGATCCGGGCCGCGCCGATGGCACGGGCGGCGTCGAAGAGATCGGACACGGATCCGGTGTTGTTGCCGACCACCTTCAGCGCCTTGATGATGATCGGCAGCAGATTGACCGTGGCCTCGGCGCCGGTGACGAAGCCGATGGTGAACAGCGTGCCGCCGGGCGCGGTGGCGTTGACGGCGCGGGCGAAGGTTGCGGTTCCGCCGGTCTCGACGATGAGGTCGGCGCCGAGACCGCCGGTCAGCTCCAGCACCTTGCCGTCCCAGTCGGGCGTCGCGCGGTAGTTGATGAGATGATCGGCGCCGAGTGCCTTCGCCCGCTCCAGCTTCTCGTCCGACGACGAGGTGATGATGACCGTGGCGCCGGCGGCCTTCGCGAGTTGCAGGGTGAAGATCGAGACGCCGCCCGTGCCAAGCAGCACGACGACCGAGCCCGGCCCGACATTGGCGGCGCGGATGGCGTTCCAGGCGGTGGTGCCGGCGATCGGCAGCGTCGAGGCCGCCTCGAAGGAGAGATGCGCCGGGACCGGCACCAGCGAATTGGCCGGCAGCGCCACATATTCGGCCAGCGATCCCGGCAGCGAGATGCCGCGCATCTGCGTCATCTCGTAAGGCCGCGGCGGCCCACCGATCCAGCGCGGCTTGGCATGCGCGACGACGCGGTCGCCGATGGCGAATCTGGCAACGCCCTCGCCCAGCGCTACGATCTCGCCGGCGGCGTCGGCGATGGGGATGAGCGGAAAGCTCGGTCCGGGATAATTGCCGCTCGCCACCGCGACATCGACGAAATTGAGGCTCGCCGCGCGCTGACGGATCAGCACCTCGCCACGCTGCGGTTCGGGGGTTGCAACGGTGACGGCGCGGAAGGCGTCCAGCCTGGGCTGGCTGAGTTCGATGGCTTTCATGGTCTCACTCCGGTGGGACGATTGATGGATTGAGTGAACCTATTTGCTGCGCTATCTCTGGATAATCCTTGTTTTCTGCAATTGAGAACTGTGAATGATGCAGCAATCTCACGAACCCGCGGCCCTTGCCGAGATGGCCGCCTTCGCCGCTATCGCGGAGGCGCGCTCCTTTACCCGCGCGGCGGCGCGTGTCGGGCGCGATGCGACCATCCTGTCGCGGCGCCTGCAATCGCTGGAAGCACGGCTGGGGGTGAGATTGCTCTCGCGCACGACGCGCAGCGTGTCGCTGACCGAAGCAGGCGCCGAATTCCTGGTACGCGTGCGCGCCATCCTCGCTGCCGTCGACGAGGCCGAGGCCGTCGCGTCCGCGCATGCCGGGGGCGGCCCGCGCGGCGTGCTCAGGCTGGCCCTGCCCGGCACGTTCGGGCGCATGTGGATCGGGCCGCTGCTGCCTCAATTCCTTGCCGAATTTCCCGATGTGCGCATCGAGGCCGAATTCTCCAACCGCTTCACCGATCTGGTCGCCGAGAATTTCGATGTCGCCGTGCGGCTGGGCAGCCTGGAGGATTCGCGCCTCGTGGCACGCAAGGTGGCTTCGCGACGCCGGCTGCTCTGCGCCGCTCCCTCCTATCTCGCCCGTAGGGGCACGCCGGAGACACCGCAAGCGCTGCTCGACCATTCCTGCTTGGGCTTCTCGGGCTTCCAGACCTTTCCGGCCTGGGAGATGACCGACCGCGAGGGCCGGCGCGCGCGCGTCGAGGTTTCCGGGCCATTGGTCAGCGACGACGCCGAGGTGCTGGTCGAGGCCGCCGTGCAAGGCGTCGGCCTGATGATGAGCACCGACTGGCTGGTCGGCCGCGAGCTTGCCGATGGACGGCTGGTGCCCGTGCTGGAGGAGTGGACGCTGGCCGATGAAGGCGCGGTCTATGTCGTCACGCCCTCGGCCAAGGGAAAGGCCGCCAAGACCCGCGCCTTCGCCGACTGGATCGGCAAGCGCTTCGCGCCGGAGCCGCCCTGGCGGCGGTAAAGCCTCTGACCCGCTGGCGGTAGAGACTACGCGCTCCGCCCTCAGGGTCCATGAGCCGCCAGCGGCGTGCCGATGTCCGACACGAGTTTGACGAGGTCGGCTTGGCGTCTCGTGCCGGTTTTGGCGAAAATTCGATTGAGGTGGGTCTTCAAGGTGTTTTCACCGATGCCGAGCGACGACGCGCTCTGGAGGCTGACAATCCGCCGCCGATCCGCAGCAGCACCCGGGCCTCCGCGGGTGTAAGGTCGAACAGCGTGATCAGAACGGCTTCCGGGAGGGGAGAAGCCGATGTCGTCGTCGATATGAACACAGCCGCGCATGCCGGCCGGAAAACCGCGCGCGCCGTTCCTTCAGTCAGCGGCAACACATAGGCAACGGCGGGCGGCTGGCCCTGGGCCGAAACCGGCAGCCCTATGCCGCGCGCGCCAAGCGAAGCATCCGCGCTCGCCGCACTGGCGATCGCGTCCAGAAGGGCGCGGGCCGCCACCGGATTCTGTGCCTGGAGCAGGCCGTTCCTGGAGAGAATGGGACCCTGCGCCGAAAACATCTGTTCGGCGGCCGCATTCGCATGGAGGATTGCTCCGTTGGCGTGGGTAAGCACGACAGGCACAGCCAGATGATCGAGCGCCTGGCGATAAAGATGGGTGATGACGCGGCCCTGGTCGAGCAGATCGCCGATCAGCGAAGCACGGCGCAGATGCGGCGAGAGCAATTATCGATCCCGGCATTTCCGCCCAAAGTGTCGCGCAACAACTCGGCCTGTCGGTGCGCTATGTCCACGACCTCCTTCAAGAGACGGGAATGAGCTTCTCTGAACGCGTTCTCGAACTGCGTTTGCAGAGCGCCCACAGGCTCTCGCACAAACACAGCGACATGCGGGTCAGTGACATCGCCCTGACAAGCGGATTCAGCGACGTATCGTACTTCAACCGCTGCTTTCGTCGCCGCTTCGGCTATACGCCGACAAGCGCCAGATAAGTTTTGCAGCTTTCGGCAGCGGTCCGATACCAGCCCGTGCGAGGCCGAGACCGATGACGCCGAACTGCCACAGTGCGCGCAAAAGACGCTGCTTTTCGCTCCAGTCCAATTCCAGTGCCGGCCTGCCCAAGACAAGGCCGGGCTCCAATGACATGTCAGCCTCAGGGTGAAACAGCGCGGTGATCGAGACCGGCTTCGACCTGCCGATGTCGGCCAATGCGACACTCGGCCTGTCCTATGTCGGCCAGTTCGGCGGCCACAACATCGACAACGGCGCCAAGGCAGATCTCAGCGTCAGGTTCTGACAGTGAGAAAAGATCAGGCGGACCCAGCAAGGACGCAAATATCTGGCGGGACAGCGCCGTTCCTGCCGGGCGACCGCGCAGAAATGGACAAAAAAGACCTCGCGGCCCTGCAGACCGCGAGGTTCAGCGATGCTAAAAGGCTTTGTAGCCGCTCTAACCTATCTATCCTTGCCAAGGCACGGATCGAACACCGGGATCAATGCCAACAACACCGCGGCTTCCTGGATCAATCCGGCCAATGCATGGTCGGCGAGCACGCAATCAGGACACAGCTGTCGCACCCTTTTCATCACATAATTGGTGGAAATTACTGAGCGGCGACGATAGCCCCGCAATGTAAGGAGAATGGCTGTCTGAAGCTCCATTGCCCCATGATGTACCGATTTTGACTGCTCGGACAGGCTATCCTGTTTATTCCGGTATTCTGAACTCAAATGAAGGGTCGACATCCGCCATCCTCTCCAAAATATCGCAGCGGACGCCCTGTTACCCGAAGAAACCACTCTCGACTTTGATCTAGGACAAAGACTTATGGTTTATTTCTCACTTATTTTGAGTGTGCCTTGCAGTGCGTAAGAACGCCTTCTTGACGGAAACTGTTCCACATTTTTCCTGGACTTGTTGTTGTAGCGTTGAGCCAGACCAGGCCGAGCCGAGGGTGGACGATATCGAGAGCCCGGAAGCGAGCGTATCTGACGTCCGTGGGACCGGAAGCGCAGGAACCTGCAGGCTGGCTGAACTCACCCAGTTGGGAGGCGGAAAGGGGGTTGCTTACTTCCCCTGCCCCTTCAGGAATTGACCGAGCAGGTCCACCGGCAGCGGGAACACCACGGTGGAGGAGCGCTCGCCGGCGATGTCGTGCAAGGCCTCGAAATAGCGCAGTTGCATGGCCTGCGGCTCGGCCGCCAGCATGCGGCCTGCCTCGACCAGTTTCGCCGCCGCCTGCTGCTCGCCTTCGGCATTGATCACCTTAGCGCGCCGCAGCCGCTCGGCCTCGGCCTGCTTGGCGATGGCGCGGACCATGTTCTCGTTGAGGTCGACATGCTTGATCTCGACATTGGACACCTTGATGCCCCACGCATCGGTGCGCTGGTCGAGGATTTCCTGGATGTCGCTGTTGAGCCTGTCGCGCTCGGCCAGCATCTCGTCGAGTTCGTGCTTGCCGAGCACCGATCGCAGCGTGGTCTGCGCCAGCTGGTTGGTGGCGGCCATGTAGTCCTCGACCTGGATGACCGCCCGTTCGGCGTCGACGATGCGGAAATATAGCACGGCATTGACCTTCACCGAGACGTTGTCGCGCGAAATCACGTCCTGCGGCGGCACGTCCTGCACCACCACGCGCAGGTCGACCTTCACCATCTGCTGGACGAAGGGAACGAGGATGATGAGTCCGGGCCCCTTGACCCCGGTGAAGCGGCCGAGCGTGAAGACCACGCCGCGCTGATATTCCCGGAGGATGCGGATGGCCGCGGACAGGAATATGACCACAATTAGCGCTAGTACCAGATAGGCCACATAGCCGATGTTCATTGCCTTGCTCCATTCCTTCCCGCGTCGCGCCGCCGCACGGTCAGCACGAGGTCGCTGATGTCCGTCACCTCGACGCTGTCGCCGGCCGCGACGGGTTCATCGGCCTTCGCTCGCCAGCGCTCGCCCAGGGCCAGCACATGGCCCTCGCCGCCCTGCCAGTCGAGGATCTCGGCCAGCTGGCCGCGCATCGCTTCGCCGCCGACGCGCGGCGGGTTCCGGCGCGCCGCCCAGAGATAGGTACCGCTCAGCAGCGCCAATCCAAGCGTCAGCGCGGCGGCCGGACCGATGACGGCCCATGACATGGCAAAGCCCGGCCCCTCGACCCGCAGCAGCATGGCGGCACCGAACAGAAACGCGGCCACGCCGCCGAGCCCGAGCACGACGGTGGGATTGAAGGCCTCGATGATAAGGAAAACGATGCCGAGCAGCATTAGGGCAAGGCCGGTATAGTTGATCGGCAGGAGATCGAGCGCATAAAGGCCGAGCACGAGACAGGTGGTGCCGATGACGCCGGGCGCGACCGCGCCCGGGCTGGTGAACTCGAAGACGATGCCATAGACGCCGACCAGCATCAGGATGACGGCGGTGTTCGGATCGGTGATGACGGAAAGCAGCTGGATGAACCAGCCCGGCTCCAGCGTCTCGACCGGCAGCCCCTTCGTCGCCAGCACCACTTTCTTGCCGGCCACATCGACGGTGCGCCCATCGGCCAGTTGCAGGAGTTCGGTGGTGTCGCGGGCGACGAAATCGATCACATGTTCCTGCAATGCCGCATTGGCCGACAGGCTCGCCGCTTCGCGCACGGCCTTCTCGCCCCAGTCGCCATTGCGATTGCGCAGTTCGGCGAGCGAGCGGATCAGGGCGACCGCGTCATTGGTCACCTTGGTCATCATCGCGTCGCCCGCCGGCCGTCCGGTGGCATCCTTCTGGTTGTCCTTCTGGTCGCCCGGAAGCGCCGGCAGCCCGCCCATCTCCACCGGTGTCGCGGCACCCAGATTGGTGCCGGGCGCCATGGCCGCGACATGGGTGGCATAGAGGATGTAGGTGCCGGCACTCGCCGCATGGCCACCGGCCGGCGCGACATAGCCGATGACGGGCACCGGCGAAGCCAGGATATCAGAGATCATCTGGCGCATCGAGGTGACCAGCCCGCCGGGCGTGTCGAGTTTAAGGATGAGGACCGCGGCGTCCCGCTTGGCGGCGACGCCAAGCGCTTCCTCGAGCTGCCTTGCGCTTGCCGGCCCGATGGCGCCATCGATCGCCACGCTCAGCGCAACCTTCTCCCTCCCGGCCGAAGGGAAGAGAGAAACGACAGCCGCGGCGACGAAGGCCGCGGCGAAAAGGGCCACCCGCGCGAAGGTCACGCTCAAACTCCTACCCAAGATATGGGTTCGATCTCATCGAAATCCATGAGCAGGCCTCCCGTTCGCAAGCGGGTGGCCAGATCGGCACGGGCGGACCGGCAAAAGGATGCCGGCACCGGAGCGCCAGCCCAAATTTCGCGTACCTTGGGCGCGCATTCCAGATCTGCGGGAGGAGCCCGTCACTCGCGCGCCGAGCCCCCACCCTTGGTCCGTCCCGAATCACGCGTGCGCGTGCGGGTGACGGAAGTCCCAGACGGCCCAGCCGGATACGGCAACCACCAGCACGCCGAGAACGACGTCGGTGGCCATCGCATGTGTGTTCGCCATGAAACCGAGTAGCCAGGGCGAAACGATCAGCCAGAGCCCGAGAACGACACTCACCCATTCTTCCCACTCGGCGAATGCGGTAAGCGCTGCCAGAGCCATGACACCCAGCACGACGCCAACAACCCAGGCGTTCCATGCAGGTGCGGTCTCAGCAGCGAAGCCGATTACCCAAGGTGAGATGAACAGGCAGATGGCAAGGACCAGATTGAGCCAGTCCTGGCCCTTCTTTCCTTCCATGAGCATATTAGCCATGACAACCTCCATAGATGAAGCTTGACCAAAGCAATTCGCGTGCGACGCACGCTTACCCATTGATGTAATTATGCTTCACGTGGCCTTCAAGACCTGCTCGGCGGCAGGCTCGGCCGGTCGTAGCTAGGGTTCCCTGCACCCTTTGCGGTCGCCTCGCTCCCGAACGGGATCAGTGCGCGGCATTCCCAGTGCAGGGATTGCAGCCGAGGTTTTGCCCCGGGGCGCAAATCCCAGGGTTGTCGTTGCCGACAATCGTGAGAAATTCGAAGCGCGGCACCTTCTCCGCCGGCGCTTGACAGTGCCGGGCAACGGCGTAGCGTATGCCTACTGGTCTGGCGCGCCGATCGTTCGCGGGGTTGGACTGTCTGCCGCTCGAAAATGCAAGGAAAAGCGGCGCCACCTGGCCAAGAAAGCGGCGATATTTCGGCCCGCCTCGCACTCGGGAGGAGCCAATGGCAACCAGTTGGCAGTTGTCCGGAAATTATTTCGAAAATTGTAACTGCGACGTCGTCTGTCCCTGCCTGATGTCACCCAAAGCGCAACTGACGTCAAAGCCGACGCAAGGCGTCTGCGACGTTGCCCTGGCCTTTCACATCGACACCGGCAATTTCGGTGATGCGCGGTTGGACGGCCTCAACGTCGCGATGGTCGCGCGCACGCCCGGTCCGATGGCGGAGGGCAACTGGACGGCCGCTGCCTATATCGACGAACGGGCCGATGACACGCAAATGGAGGCGCTGGGCGCGATCTTCACCGGCGCCGCAGGCGGCCCGATGGCTATGCTCGCGCCGATGATCGGCACGAACCTGGGAGCCAAAAAGGCGCCGATCAGGTACCAGATCGATGGCAAGAAGCGGTCGGTGGAGATCCCGGGGGTCATGCATGTTGCGGTCGAACCGCTGCCGACGATGCGCGAGGACGGAGAGATGTGGGCGGCCACCGGCCATCCCATCAACCCCGACAAGCTGTTCATGGCGATGGGCGTGCAGGACAGCACGTTCAGCGACCACGGCATGCGCTGGGACAATTCCCGCCGCAACGGGCACTACGCTTCGATCAACTGGTCGGGCCAACAATAGGTCCGGCCGCCAGAGCGGGACGCTCCATTCGGTCAATGGGTCCCGCTCCGTCTCTTTGTTTCAGGGGTGTTTCTGCAATGCCGGCGGACTGAGTTCGGCTGCGAAATGCTCGATCGGAACGGACTTGGGCCATGCTCGATGCTGGGACCCCGTCACTGGCGCTGCAGCGAAACATCATCGCTGCGCTGCTGATCGCCGTTGCCGCCGCGGCCTGGGCCATGCTCATCCGGTGGCAGATCGGCATGGACATGCCGATGGCCATGAACACGCCCACGATGGGCATGAATGCGCTACTGTTCCTCGTCGTCTGGATCATCATGATGGTCGCCATGATGTTCCCGACGGCCGCCCCCATGATCCTGACGTTTCACCAGGTCCAGGCCGGGCGGCGGGGGCCCGGCGCAACCTTTGTCTCGACCTGGGTATTCGTGGGCGGGTATATGCTGGTCTGGGGCCTGTCGGGCGTACTCGCTTTTGCCGGCGCGGCGGGCGCGGAGAATATTGCCGGGCGAGAGGGAATGTCCACGGCGACGGCCGCTCGCATCGGCGGCGCGCTGCTGATGGTTGCGGGTGCCTACCAGCTCTCGCCGCTGAAGGATTTGTGCCTGGCCAAATGCCGTACTCCAATGAGCTTCATCCTGACCTCATGGCGCGACGGGCACTGGGGCGCGGTGCGCATGGGCTTGGAGCATGGGCTCCTTTGCCTGGGCTGCTGCTGGCTCCTGTTTCTCACTCTCTTCCCGCTCGGGATCATGAACATCGCGGTCATGGCCGTGGTCACGCTGCTGGTCTTTGCGGAAAAGACCTTCCCGATGGGAGAGAGGGTAGCAAGGCTGGCGGGCGCCGCCTTGCTGCTCTACGGGGCGACGGTGCTGGTCGTTCCACGGTTGCTGCCGACTTTTCCGGCAGCCGAAGCCATGGCTGGAATGTAATGGCTTGATCGCATTCGACGGCGCCCTCTACAGTCAGTCTGGTATCGTGCCACGGTCACCGGTGACCACCTCGCCGTCTTCCTTGGTGAAATGGTTCACCGGATGGTCAAGCAGGTCGAGTACAAGCTCGGACGGCCGGCACAGCCGCGTCCCCTTGGCTGTTTCGACGATCGGCCGGTTGATCAGGATCGGATGCGCCAGCATGGCATCGAGCAGCTGCTCGTCGGTCCATTTGGCATCAGCCAGGTCAAGCTCGGCATGGGGCGTGCCCTTTTCGCGCAGCAAGGCGCGCACCGGAATTCCCATGGCGGCAATAAGCTGGCGCAGGCGGTCCCGGCTGGGTGGGTATTTCAGATATTCGATGACCACCGGCTCCTCGCCGCTCGCCCTGATCATGGCAAGCGTGTTGCGCGAGGTGCCGCAGTCGGGATTGTGGTAGATCGTTACGGTCATGGCCTGGTCTCGACGGCAAGAGGTTGGATTTCGGCTTGCGGCTGCAGCAGCCATGTCATCAGCGCCAAGGCGAGGCCGGCGCCCGCGAACTCGGCGGCGATGAAGCCGGGAAGGCTTGCCCAGCTGATTCCGGAATACGTGTCGGTGAATGCCCTTGCCACCGCGACCGCGGGATTGGCGAAGGACGTCGAGGCGGTGAACCAGTAGGCAGCGGTTATATAGAGGCCGACCAGCCAGGGCACGGCCGCGCGTTCGAAGCGCAGGCCGGCCAGTATGACGGCGAGCAGGCCGAAGGTCGCAACACCTTCCGAAAGCCATTGCGCGGCGCCGGTGCGGCCATGCGTCGACAGCGCCAGCGGCGCCAGGCCGAACATCAGATGAGCGATCATCGTTCCGGCAATGCCTCCGGCAAGTTGGGCCAACATGTACAAGGCGCAATCGCTGGCCGGCAGGCGGCGCGAAAGTGTTAGGGCGAGCGACACGGCCGGATTGAAATGGGCACCGGATATCGGGCCGAGGATTGTGATCAGCACGACCAGGCTCGCACCGGTTGGCAGCGTGTTGCAGAGAAGTGCCAGTGCGCCGTCGCTCGTCAGCGACTGCGCCATGATGCCTGAACCGACGACCGTAACCACCAGCAGTGCCGTGCCAAGGCTCTCGGCGACCAGGCGTCGTAGCAGGTCGAATTGGCGCTCGACTTTCATCGAACCGTTTCCTGCGCATCGGCTGCGCAGCAGCTCGGCGCCAGCGCCGGAGCGCAGATTTCGGGCCTTCCGGAGCAGCAATCCTCCATCAGGAAGCGGATGAGCCCGCTCAGCGCATCATACTCGGCGCTGTAGACCATGGAACGGGAATCGCGGCGCACGCTCACCAGCCCTGCCCGTTCGAGCTCCTTCAGGTGGAAGCTCACATTCGAAGCCGAGACCTTTACCTTCTCTGCGATAGCGCCTGCGGCAACACCATCCGGACCCGCAATCACCAGATGCCGCAGGATGCGCAGACGCGTCTCCTGCGAAAGGGCCGCGAAGGCAGACAGGGCTTGACGTTCATCCATATTTCAACAATCCTAGAAATGTTGAAACAAGGATTACCGCACATGCTCGTCTCTGACAATCGGGAATTTGAACCCACCATCATCAGTGATCCCGAGGACATCGCCATCGCTGGCCTCCTGGGCTTTCTGGCCGGTCACAAGGACAGGCCGTTGGTGTTTTTCCATGATGGCCGACCGGTAAAGCCCGGCTACCACGTCACCGAGGTGAAGGCGGGCACGTTCGCCGCGCTGGATTGCGGCGCCAATCCGGAAGCCTGGGCCGAGATCTTCATCCAGCTCTGGGACGTCGACGAGGGCGACCGCACGCATATGCCGGCCGGGAAATTCTCCGCGATCATCCGCAAGGTGACGGAGCATGTCGACCTTGACCCGTCCGCCCGGCTCACTTTCGAGGTCAGCGACGGTGTACGCCCGATCGCGCTTTATCGGGCCGCCCTTCCCCGGCTGGCCGACGGCGCGGTACATGTCGAGCTTTCGCCCCGGCCTGCAAGCTGCAAGCCGCGCGACCGTTGGCTGGAGGAAGAGCGGAAAGCCAAGGCCTGTTGCGAGCCTTCCGCCGGCTCGCAACCTTGCTGCGGATAAGTCGCTCGCCTCAAAGCAGGAAAGGCCCTCGCCTCACTCAGAGATAGGGTGCTCGCGCTCCCAGGTTCAGCCGGAGAAGGACACGCCCCTGTGGCGCATCCCCGCCTGGACGCCGCGCACGATCAGCCGGGACAGGACTTCCATGTCCAGCGGCATTCCTGGACGCCAGACGTCGAGCAGCAGCGCAATGCGGGGCTCGTCGGCGTTGTTCATCACCTCGTGCGGGAAAGTGTCGTCCCAGAGCAGGCCTTCGCCATCCGTGATCCGCTTCTCCTGATGATTGATCATCATGATGGTCGCCGGGCGGCCATCGGCCTGCCGCGGTATGACCAGGCCGAGGTGAAAGCGCATGATGGCGCGAAACGGTCCGCGATGGCTGGGAATGTGCTTGCGCGGCGCCAGGAACGAGATGGCCGCCGATTTGACTTCGGGGCACTCGGCCAGCAACTGGCTCAGAACCGGCATCCGCGCCAGGTTTTCGGGTATGCCGATGTCGTAGGCCTTGAGCACGAACATGCGCCAGTCGAGACCGTCATTGGCCGAGATGTCGGCCTGTTCCGGCATGATGTCGTGGAAGCGCGGCGCCCCGCCCAGCCGCACGGCAAGCGCTTCGTCGCGTATGCCGCGCCAGGCGGCGGTGAATTTCGCCGCGTTCGGAAAATCGCTGGCGGCATCGAGGATAGCCGGCGCGTCTATGCGCTTTTCATAGACACGCCGGACCCCATTGGATGCAAGATCGTAGATGCGCGACATCTCATTGCCTCGAGGACACCATAAACGGGCCGCCGATGGTTCGGGTTGCACATTTTGTTCATTGTGTCGTGAGCGTCGATACTATCCGTGGCCCGGTCCCGACATCGACGATCTCAGGCCTGGTGCTATCGACCGCGCCGTTCCAGCCGCCGCCGAGCGCCTTGTTGAGGGCGATGTAGTTGGTCGCCAGCAAGACGCGGCTCTGCAACAATGAATCCTCGGCCGAGTAGAGCGAGCGCTGGGCGTCGAGCACGTCGAGAAGACTGGTCTCGCCGGCCTTGTAGAGCGTGCCTTCGAGACGTGCCGCATCGCCATAGGATTTCGCCGACGCGGCAAGCTTGCCGATGCGGATACGCTCCTGCGCCAGCGCAACGAGTGCGTTCTCGACATCCTCGAGCGCAGTCAGCACCGAAGACCGGTAGGCGATGAAATACTGGTCGCGCTGTGCCTGGGCGACCTCGACGGCCGCTTTCAGCTGCCCGGCATTGAACAGCGGCACGCTGAGCGTCGGCCCGAAGGACCAGCCGATGGACGAATTCTTGCCGAGGTCGCCGAGATTGAGGGCCGCCGTACTGATGTTTCCCGTCAGGCTGACCGTGGGATAGCGCGCGGCCTCCGCCTGGCCGACCTTGGCGTTGTATTGCGCGTATTGCCGCTCGGCCATGCGCACGTCGGGACGCGACAGCAGGATATCGGCGGGAATCCCGGTCGGCATCGGCAGGCGTGGCGCCGGGATCGGCTTGCTGCGCTTCAGGCGCTCGTTGAGTGCCGCCGGCGGCCGGCCGGTGAGCACCGACAAGCGATGCAGCGCTTCGGCATAGCTTGCCTCCAGCGTCGGCACCGCGGCCTCGGTGCTGGCCGCTTGGCCCATCGCCTTGGCAACATCGGCGGCGGTCGCAGTGCCCGCCTGCGCCATGGTGCGGGTGAGTTCGGCGGTCTGCCGCTGCGACGCGGCCGAACGCCGGGCGAGCGCGATGCGCGCCTGATAGCCGCGTGCCTGGGTGTAGTCGGACGCGACATCGCCGACCAGGGTCAAAAGGGTCGAGCGCAATTCCTGCTCGGACGCGTCCACCCCATAGCGTGCCGCCTCGACACCTCTGCGGTTGGCGCCGAACAGGTCGAGTTCCCAGCTGGCGTCGAAGCCGGCCTGGTATTCCGCGTAGACGGAATTGGTGCCAGATGTCGTCTCGGCTGACTTGTTGCGCGTGACCGAGCCGGATCCATCCACCGACGGCAGCAATGTGCCGGCGGACTGGCGATAGCTGGCGCGCGCCTCGCGGATCTTGGCTTTCGCCGTGGCGACATCGAGATTGCCGGCGACCGCTTCCTCGACGAGCGTGTCGAGCTGCGGGTCGCGCAGGCGCTGCCACCATTGCGAAAGCTGCGCCGGCTGGACGGACTTCGTCGGCTTCTGGCCGCTCCAGTTTGCCGGCATCGGCAGGATGGCCGTCCGGTAGTCCGGCCCGACGACGCATCCCGCGAGCAAGGCCGCGCCGAGAATAGGCGCAAAGAGCCGCCCCGCGGCCACCGAGCCACGTTCAAGACCTGTCATGTGAAGAACTCTTATTGCTGGTTGGCCGTCACCGGCGTTTCGCCCGTATCCTGCCCAGGATCTGGTTTGGCCACCCTGCCCTTGAAGATGCGCCGCACCGTGACGAACAGCAGCGGTACTAGGAACACGCCGATCACAGTCGCCGCGATCATGCCGCCCATCACGCCGATGCCGACCGAGTTCTGCGCGCCCGAGCCGGCGCCGCTGGCGATCGCGAGCGGCGTGACGCCGAGAATGAAGGCCAGCGACGTCATCAGGATCGGCCGCAATCGTTGTCGCGCCGCCTCCAGCGTCGCCTCCACCAGCCCCATGCCGGCAGTCTGCCGCTCGATGGCGAACTCGACGATCAGGATGGCGTTCTTGGCGGCGAGACCGATCGTTGTCAGCAGACCGACCTTGAAATAGACGTCGTTGGTCTGGCCGAACAGGCTTGCCGCCGCCAGCGCGCCGAAGATGCCGATCGGCACCGACAGCATGACCGCGAACGGGATCGACCAGCTCTCATAGAGCGCCGCCAAGCACAGGAACACGACCAGGGCCGAGATCGCGTACAGCGACATCGCCTGGTTGCCCGAAAGCCGCTCCTGATGCGATAGCCCGGTCCATTCATGCGAATAGCCGGCCGGCAGCTGCGCGACGAGTTTGTCGATCTCGTCCATCGCCGCGCCCGAACTCACGCCCGCTGCCGCCGCGCCTTGGATTTCGACCGCCGCCGAACCATTGTAGCGTTCGAGCCGGGGCGAGCCGAATGTCCAATGACTGGAGGCAAAGGCCGAGAACGGCACCATGGCGCCGCTGGCATTGCGGACCTGCCATTTGTCGAGATCCTCCGGCTGCATGCGGAAATTCGCGTCCGACTGCATGTAGACCGGCTTCACCCGCCCGCGATCAATGAAGTCGTTGACATAGTCGCTGCCCCAGGCGCTGGACAGCGTGTTGTTGATGTCGGCGAGGCTGACGCCCAGCGCGCTCGCCTTCTCCTGGTCGATGTCGACCGAGAATTGCGGCTGGTCCTCCTGGCCGTTGGGGCGCGTGTTGGCGAGCAGCTTGCTTTGCGCCGCAAGACCCAGAAGCTGGTTGCGCGTCTGTATCAGCGCGTCGTGGCCGGCGCCATTGACGTCCTGCAGGTAGAAATCGAAGCCGTTGGTGTTGCCGAAACCCTGGATGGCGGGGGGCGCCAGCGCGAAGACCTGCGCATCCGTGATCTTGCGGAAGGCGCCCATCGCGCGCCCGGCAATCGCCTGTGCTGCTGACGCCGGCGACTTGCGCTGGGCGAAATCCTTCAGCCGCACGAAGCCGATGCCGACATTCTGCCCGGCGCCGCCGAAACCGAAGCCGGAGGCGGTGAAGACCCCGTCGACCACATCCTTTTCGTCCTTGAGATAATGATCGGTCACCTCAGCCAGAACGCGCTCGGTTCGGTCCTGCGTCGCACCGACCGGCAGCTGCACGCTGGTGATCAGGATGCCCTGGTCTTCTTCCGGCAGGAACGAACTCGGCAGGCGAGCGAACATCCAGCCCACGGCGATGACGATGGCGAGGAAGACGGCAAGAAATCGCCACGACCGGTTGATGATGCCGTGCGAGCCGTCGCGATAGGCCGTCGTGCCGCGATCGAACATCCGGTTGAACCAGCCGAACGGACCCGTCTGCGTCGCATGGTCCTTCGGCCGCCGCAGGATCGTGGCGCACAGGGCCGGCGTCAGCACCAGCGCCACCAGCACGGACAGCACCATGGCCGAGACGATGGTCACCGAGAACTGCCGGTAGATGATGCCGGTCGAGCCGCCGAAGAAGGCCATCGGCACGAACACGGCCGACAGCACGGTGGCGATGCCGACCAGCGCGCCGGTGATCTCGTTCATCGATTTTCGCGTCGCCTCTTTCGGCGACAAATCTTCCTCCGCCATGACGCGCTCGACATTCTCGACCACGACGATGGCGTCGTCGACGAGCAGGCCGATGGCCAACACCATGGCGAACATGGTCAGCGTGTTGACCGAATAACCGAACAGCGACAGCACGCCGAACGTGCCGAGCAGCACCACCGGCACCGCGATGGTCGGGATGATCGTCGCCCGCAGGTTCTGCAGGAAGATGAACATCACCAGGAACACCAGCACGATCGCCTCGGCCAGCGTCTTGACCACTTCCTCGATCGACAGCCGCACGAAGGGCGAGGTGTCGTAGGGGTAGACGACCTCGACCCCTTGCGGGAAGGTCGAGCTCAGCCGGTTGATCGTCGAGCGCACCGCTTCGGCGGTGCTGATGGCGTTGGCGCCGGTCGCCAGGTTGACGGCGACGCCGGCCGCCGGCTTGCCGTTGTAGTGGGCTTGCGTCGTATAGCTTTCGGCGCCGAGTTCGACGGTGGCGACGTCGTTGAGGCGGACCAGCGAACCGTCCGTCTGGCTCTTCAGGATGATGTTGCGGAACTGTTCGGCGGTTTGCAACCGGCTCTTGGCGGTCACAGTGGCGTTGAGCTGCTGGCCTTTGCGCGCCGGCAGGCCGCCGAGCTGGCCGGCCGAAACCTGCGTGTTCTGCGCCTCGATGGCGCTCGCCACGTCGTTCGGCATCAGCGCGTATTTGGCGAGCTTGTCCGGGTCTAGCCAGATGCGCATGGCATAGCCCGAGCCGAACAGCTGCGTCGAGCCGACGCCTTCGACGCGTTTCAGTGTGTCGTTGACCGTGGCGTCGACATAGTCCGCGAGATCGGTCGAGTTCATCTTGCCGTCGCTGGAGACGAAGCCGATGACCATCAGGAAGCCGGTCGACGATTTTGAAACCGTGATGCCGTTGCTCTGCACCACCTGCGGCAATTGCGACTGCACCAATTGCAGCTTGTTCTGCGTCTGCACCTGGGCCGTGTCGGGATCGGCCGAACTGGTGAAGGTCAGCGTGATCGAGGCCGAACCGGTCGAGGTCGACGTCGCCGTCATGTAGTCGAGATTGTCGATGCCGGTCATGCCTTGCTCGATGATCTTGGTCACCGAACTCTCGACCGTCTGCGCGTCGGCGCCGGGATAGGTGGCGCTGATGTTGACCGTGGTCGGCGCGATCTGCGGATATTGCGAGATCGGCAGCGTGGTGAGCGCGAGCAGGCCGCCCAGCATGATCACGATGGCGATCACCCAGGCGAAGATCGGCCGGTTGATGAAAAATGCTGACATCGTCTCAGTTCCCGGTCGAGGCGGCGGGTTGCTGGCTCGTGCTGGCCATCTTGGATGGGGCCGGCAAAGCCGATGTCTGACCGCGGTCCTTGATCTCCCCGGTCGCCTCGTCGATCGTCACTTCGACGCCGGTCGCGTCGCCGCCGGGGCGCACGAGCTGCAGCCCCTCGACGATGACGCGGTCGCCATCGCCGACACCGCTGTCGACCAACCAGTTGTTGCCGACGGTGTTGCGCACGGCGAGCACGCGCGTCTCGACCTTGCCCTGCGCATTGATGACCATGGCCGTCGCCTCGCCCTTCGTGTTGCGGGTGACGCCGCGCTGCGGCACCAGAAAACTGTTCTGGGCGACGCCCTCCTCGACCAGCGCCCGCACATACATGCCGGGCAGAAGCAGGCGGTCGGGATTGGGAAACTCGGCTCTCAACGCGAATGTGCCGGTGGTCGGGTCGACATTGGCGCCGGCGAATTCCAGCTTGCCGGTCTGCGCGTAGATGGTGCCGTTCTCGAGTTTCAGCTTGACGCTGACATTGGGTCCGCTGAACTTCAGCCGCCCTTCCGAGATCGCCTGGCGCAGGTTGAGCAAATTGGTGCTCGACTGCGTGACGTCGACATTGATCGGATCGAGCGAACGGATCGTGGTCAGCACCGTCTCCTGGTTGGCGGTGACCAGCGCGCCCGGCGTCAGCGTGGACTTGTCGATGCGACCGGCGATCGGCGCGGTGATCGAGGTGCGGTCGAGGCTGATGCGTGCGGTTTCGGCGCTGGCCTTGGCGGAAGCCACATCCGCCTGCGCCTGCGCCAACGTGGCGGCGGCGTCGTCATAATCCTGTTTGGAAACAACGTTCTGCTTCAAGAGGCCGGCATAACGGTCGAACTTGGCCTGCGCGGTAGGCACCGCCGCCGCCGCCTTCTGCTGCGCCGCGACCGCACTGTCATAGGCCGCCTTGTAGCTCGCCGGATCGATGAGGTAGAGCGGCTGTCCCGCCGCCACCTCGCTGCCTTCCTTGAACAGGCGCTGCTGGATGATGCCGTCGACCTGCGGGCGTACCTCGGCGATCAACGACGCCGCCGTGCGCCCCGGCAGTTCGGCCGTGATCGCCACCGATTGTGGATGCAGCGTGACGACGCCGACTTCCGGCTTGCCGACGCCGCCCATGCCCGCGGGAGCCTTGGCTTGCTCCTGTGAGCAGGCCGCCACGAGAAGGGCTGCGGCAAGCGCCGTCCAGGGCGCGAGCCGGCGAACCGGCGGGGAGGACTGGCTGGACTGGATAGACATGGGCTGAATGATCTTTCGCTTGAGGTGCGGTGGCTGCCTGGGCATGGGATCGTGCAAGGAGGGGCGAGGCCGAACGCTGGCGGTGTCGAGCAGTGCTTCGAAGCGGCTCATGTCGCGCTCCTGCTTCGCGGGTGGAGCGCACTCGAGGATCGAGCGGCTGGCTGCGATGCCCCTGCGTCATTATGCCGATCAGCGCCGACATGCCAAGCGCCTTGCCAAGTCTCACGCGATCTTGCGGTCATGATTTTCGTCGGGCCGGTGCGCAAGCGGGAGCGACAGGCGCCAGGCGGCGAATTCCAGCCGGATCGCGCCCTTCAGCGTGTCGGCGGGCAGCGCCGCGTCGTTGGCGCGCCCGGGCAGCGCCGCATGACTGGCGCGCCCGGCATGGCCGAGCGATGCGATCAGCCGCAAGAGCATCAGGGCTTCCCACATTGTCGTGCCTTGTTGCATGAGGGTGAATCCGGGATGGCGCGATCCACCACCCCGGAAGGGAAACCGGCCGGCCCGGGAACGGGTTGAGTACCGGAGCCGGCCGGCGCAGCCGGTCTGTTGTCAGCCGTTCCCGGGCCGGGGAGGCGACATCGAGCCTTCATTGGGCGGGCCTGCAGGACCGACTGCATCATTCGGCGGGCCGCCCCAGGGACCGGGGGGTGGTCCGTGGGGGCGTTCCGCCGAAGCGAGGATTTCGAGTTGTTCTGGCGTGAGCTTGGCGCGCAGCTCGGCGATCGCGTCCTTCAGCTTCGCGGCCGAGGCGGCGCGCGCCGTGACGTCGTCGGCCAGCCTTTCCTGGAAGGCGAAGGGATCGGGCCTGCCGCCAGCACCCGCATCGGGGCCTTTCGCCTGCGGCGCGCCATCTGGCCTGGCAGGCCAGCCTGGACCACGATCAGGCCGCGGCGGCGACAGCACCGCCTGCAGCGCGCTGGTGTAGTCGCGCCAGGCGTCGAGCTGTTCGCTGCGGATGCCGACGCGGGTTTCGAGCGCGGCCAGCCGGGCGGCCAGCATGAATTCCGGCGGCGGCCCCAGGCGGCGGGGGCCAAAACCTTCCGGGCCGTGCGACATCGGCCCGTGCGGGCCAAAACCCTGCTGCCAAGGCATCGGCCCACGGTCTGGGCCATCCTGCATTGCCATGACCGGCGGCCCGCCGGGTGCGGCACCCGGATCGGGTTGCGCCGCCAGCGCGGGGTGAATGGCGGCGGCGGAAAACAGGCCGAGCGCAAGAAGTCTGCTTCGCATGACGGTTCCTTTCATCCATGCCTTGGACGCCGGGAGGATAGGAAGCGTGTTTGTCTGCTTCGCGTCGGCGTGTTGCCGAAGGTTTCCGCAAAAGGGCAATTTGTTTCCGAACGTTTCCATGAGCCGGCCAGAAACATTGCGTTGCAATTTTCCATGCCGCTTGCACGCGCTCTCCCTATAATCGGCGCCAAGCAAAGGGCACGGCAATGCAGTCACAACCCCATATCCTCGTCGTCGACGACGACCGCGAAATCCGGACGCTGCTCGGGCGCTATCTCGACGGCCAGGGTTTTCGCGTCTCGGTGGCGGCCGACCGGCGCGAATGCGAGCAGAAGCTGGCCTCGGGCCAGTTCGACCTCACCGTGCTCGACGTCATGCTGCCGGATGGTTCTGGGCTCGACATCTGCCGCGCCTTGCGCGACCGCAAGCCGCATATCCCCGTGATCCTGCTGACGGCGCTGAAGGAGGATGTGGACCGTATCATCGGGCTGGAGCTCGGCGCCGACGACTATCTCGGCAAGCCGTTCAACCCGCGCGAGCTCACCGCCCGCATCCGCGCCGTGCTCAGGCGCTCGACGCCGGAAGAGGCGGCGCCGGCGCCCCCGCCCCGCGCCTACCGCTTCGCCAGCTACAGGCTGGAGCCGGACACCCGCAAGGTGACGGATGCGCAAGGCGCGGCCGTCGATCTCACCGGCGCCGAGTTCGACCTGTTGCAAGTCTTCCTCGACCGCCCCGGCCGGCTGCTTTCGCGCGACCAGCTGCTTGATCTCACGCAAGGCCGCGAGCGTGACCCGCTCGAACGCTCGGTCGACGTGCTGATGAGCCGGCTGCGCCGCAAGTTCACCGACACCGGCGACGGGCCGCTGTTCAAGACCGTGCGCAATGGCGGTTACCAGCTCACCGCGCGCGTCGAGACGGTGGAGGCGCAGGCGTGAACTCGCTGCGCCGCCGCCTCATCCTGTTGCTGGTTGCTTCGATCGTCGGCGTCGTCGGCTTGGCGACGGTGGCCGTGCTCAGCGTGCGCGGCGGCGGGCCGCCGCCGGAACTCGTCGTGCCCTGGGTTGCCCAGCAGATGGAGCTCGTGGTGCGGCTGCTGCCGGGGCCCATACCCGATGTGCTGCGGGTGCAATTCAGCGACCGGCCGGCCGATGGCAAGGTGGACCGGCAGGAGACGGCGATGCTCAATGATCTGCTGCGCCGGCGAGGTTTCGACGTCCTGGCCGTCGTCAGTGACAAACCGGGAGATCCCGCCCAGCTTGCTTCCATGCGCCTGCCCGACAGCCGTTGGGCGATCCTGGAAATTGCCCATATCGATCCGCCTAGGCGCGAATGGCTGGTGCTCGCCGGCTGGATCTCGCTGATCGTGGCCGGCGCCACCGCCGTCTCGGTCTATTTCACCGCGGTGCTGATCCGGCCGCTCGAAATGCTGGAGGCCACCGTCTCCAAGATCGGCTCGGACGGCGTGCTGGCGCCGGTGCCGGAGGTGGGATCGGCCGAGGTCAAGGCGACGGCGCATGCGCTGAACCAGCTTTCGTCCAGGCTGAAAACCGCCATGGAGAGCCGCATGCGGCTGGTGGCCGCCGCCGGCCATGACCTGCGCACGCCGATGACGCGCATGCGGCTGCGCGCCGAATTCCTCGACGAGGAGCGCGACAAGTGGTTGCACGACCTCGACGAGCTCGACCGCATCGCCGACAGCGCCATCCGCCTGGTGCGCGAGGAGGTCAACCAGGATGCCGTCGAGCCGCTGGACCTGGAAAAGATGGTCCGCGACATATCAGCCGAGATGGCCACGCTCGGCCATTCCGTCTCGATCGGGCATCTCGACAAGGTTTCGGTGCGTGCCGGCGCGCTCGGCCTGCGCCGCGCGCTGCGCAACCTGATCGTCAACGCCGCCACCCACGGCAAGGCCTGCACGATCGCGCTCGACCTCGCCGGCAGGCGCGCCGTGCTCTCGATTTCGGATGTCGGCCCTGGCATTCCGCCCGACCTCATCAACAAGGCCTTCGAGCCCTTCTTCCGCGTCGACCCCGGCCGCCAGCAATCCATTCCCGGCGCCGGCCTCGGCCTCGCCATCGCCAAGGAAATTATCGAGCGCTACGGCGGCACCGTGACGCTGGAGAACCGCCAGGGCGGCGGACTGGCGCAGACCGTGGTGTTCGCGGCTGTGTGATTGCGTGAGGGCAGCGGCCGTCCGCGTCGTCAAGGGCAACCCAACGCTGGGACACTGCCAGGCAATGGGGCCCGCGACCCTCGCTAGCGGAGCGAGCTACGACGTGGCGCGCAGATTTCTGCGCATGGTCCGCCTGCCCGTCGCACGGGCTTTCTCGGCCACCACGGCGGCGATCTCGACCACCTCGCCTTCGCGCGATCTGCCGTTGGTGGCTTTGTGGAGCCGCTCGTAGGGCAGCAATTCCTTGATCCGGGCGTTGAGCGACGCGATTTCGGCCCGCAGGTCCTCGCATTCCTGCCGCTGGACATCCCGCTGTATGTCCTCCGATGCCTGTTGCAGCGCAATCTGCGAAAGATTGGCGTTCGCTTTGGAAAGGCTCATCTTGTCGGTTTCGTTCTCGTCCGTGAGCGCCGACAATCTTTCATCGGCGATCTTCTTTTCGGCCACTGCGTCGTCCAGTTCGGTCTTGAGCCTGGCGATCTCGGCGGCGGCCGCGCTGTTCTCGTTCGAGGCCCGCTCCAGCCGCGATTCCAGGTCCTGTATCTCGGAACGCAATCCGCGCATTTCCGTCTGGCCGCGAGCCCGTTCGGCTTCCCAGTCGCCTTCCATCATGCTGGCCGACTCGGTCTTTTCCGCCAGCTTCGCCTGCGTGGCCTCGAGCGCCTTCTGCAGCCGGATCTCCTCTTTCTCGCTCTTGCCGAGCGCCGCCATCAGTTCGGCAAGCCGCGCCGCTTCACTGGCGTGGATTGCCGAAAGCTCATCCAGCCTGTGGCGCGTCTGGGTCTCCCGCTTCAGCACCTTGTCGAGCTCGGCCGACAGGCTGACATGTTTCTCCCGCAGCATCTTGCTCTCGCGCAGGCGCCTGTTGGCCTCGACCGTCCTGGCCGTCAGCCGGTTGGCGATGTCGCCGAACTCCGCGTCGCGTTTGGCGTTGGCATTGGCCGCCTCCGCGAGTTCGAGCCTTACCGCTGCGAGCGTTGCGCGAAGCGTCTCCCGGTCCTGGACCAGGGTCGACTCGCGCTGCTGCAGCAATTCGCACGCGCCGTCACGCTCGCG
Source organism: Mesorhizobium sp. B3-2-1 (assembly GCF_006439515.1). NCBI lineage: Bacteria > Pseudomonadati > Pseudomonadota > Alphaproteobacteria > Hyphomicrobiales > Phyllobacteriaceae > Mesorhizobium > Mesorhizobium sp. B3-2-1. Next base: position 136,849 of record NZ_VFTI01000005.1, read on the forward strand.
CAGCTTTGCCGCCGTGTCGTGCAGCTTTTCCGACAGCGTTCTCTGCTCCGCGATCAGGCCGGCATTTGCGAGCTCCAGCTCATTGGCGCGAAGAATGTCGGTGTGAAGGATGTTGAGGAATTCCCGCGTCAGATGGTGCGAGGTCGAGATCTCCGACAGTTTGCCGTTGATCTCGTCCAGATAATCCCTGGCGTCGTGGAACATCCCTTCGAAGGCATTCAGTGCCGCCAGCCGGGTCTGGGCATGAGGCGTCAGTCGTGGTGCGGTTTCGGCGGTCTCGGCGTTGCCCGCCGCATCGGGAGCGTCCGCGGCATCCGCTTGTGGCGCATCGGCTTGGACTGGCGAGGCGTCGGCGCCTGACGCAGGATCCGGGACATCGTCGCCCTTTGGCGGGTCCTCGAATTCGCTATCGAGGCTGGCATCCAGGGCGTCGGCCAGATCGTCCTGCAACTCCTGGAGTGCGTTGTCTACGTCTTCAGCACGCTTGATCAGGCTCTTGAAGTTCATACGGAACTCCCTCTTACGCAACCAAACCCAGATATTTAATAAACTGCTAATATGTATCCTTACATCCGCTTATTCCGCAAGGGAAGGCCCCGGTGGGAAATGTAAATTTGCAACATTGGCGATTTGGATGCCGCGAGCAGCCGGCGTTCGCGACGGTGTGAACGTCGTGTGCAGCCTGATATGCAGCCGGCAAACGGCCTGCAGGTCGAACGGGAGGGCGTGGAGATGTCGATCAAGGTGATCGGTACCGGCTTCGGCCGGACGGGCACGGATTCGATGCGCGAGGCGCTGGCCATTCTCGGCTTCGGCCCCTGTCATCACATGCATGAAGTGATCGGCAACGAGGAGCAGAAACGGATGTGGCGTGCGCTGGTGCAAGGTGCCGCGCCGGACTGGAACCAGCTGCTCTCGGGCTATGTCTCCTGTCTGGACTGGCCCTCGGCGTATTACTGGCGCGAACTGATCGAGTTCTATCCGGATGCCAGGGTGATCCTGACCTACCGCTCGGCCGAAAGCTGGTGGGAGAGTTTTGAAAAGACGATCGCGGCGGGACTTGAGCAAAGCGTGGACCGGGAATCGCTGGGCCTTGCCCTGATCGCCAGGCAGGTGTTCGGCGGCCGGCCCGGCGATCGAGCGCATGCCATTGCGTGCTACGAGGCCAATGTCCGTGCGGTGTACGCCGGGGTGCCGCCGGAGCGGCTGCTGGTCCACGCTCTTGGCGATGGCTGGGAACCGCTGTGCACCCATCTCGGCGTTGCGATACCGGATCAGGACTATCCCAATCGCAACAGCGCCGCGGGCTTCAGGTCGAGATTTTCGCTGAACTGACCTGGACGAATGCCGGCGGTTCCGGGCCGGCAGATCCGGGTACCTCGCCCCCTCTGCAGAGGGGCGAGGAAAAGGCGCGGCGTTTTTACCCCGCCATGGCCAGCGGCACGGCGCTCTTGTTGGGGATCTGGATGTCGATTTCCAGCGTCGACATGGTCTCGCCGCGATCCATCGAGACCTGAAGGTAGTCCTGGTCGATCTGCACATGCTTGGCGATCACAGCCATGATCTCCTCGCGCAGGATGGAGACGAGGTCGGGCTGGCCACGGCTGCGGCGCTCATAGGCGAGCAGCACCTGCAGCCGCTCGCGCGCCACCGGCGCGCTGGTGCGCCGCTTGAAGAGGTCGAGGATGCTCATGCGGCCCTCCTTCCGAGCAGACGGTCGAGAAAGCCCTTGCGTTCGAAGGGCACCACCACCGGCAGATCTTCGCCTTCCAGCCGCCGTGCCGCTTCGAGATAGGCCTTGGCGGCGTTGTTGAGCGGCTCCGACAGCGTCACCGGCGAACCGAGATTGGACGCGCGCAGCACATCCTGGCTTTCCGGGATGATGCCGAGCAGCGGCACCGACAGGATTTCCAGCACGTCGTCGATCGAGAGCATTTCGCCCCGCGCCGCGCGTGCCGCGTCATAGCGGGTGACCAGCACGTGCTTGGCGATCTGCTCGCCCTGTTCGGCGCGCATGGTGCGGGCGTCGAGCAGGCCGATGATGCGGTCGGAATCGCGCACCGACGACACTTCCGGATTGGTGACGATGACCGCCTCGTCGGCAAAGCGCATGGCGAGCTGCGCGCCGCGCTCGATACCGGCCGGGCTGTCGCAGAAGACATAGTCGAACACCGAGCGCAGCTTGTCGATCACTTCGCCGACGCCCTGCTCCGTCAGCGCATCCTTGTCGCGCGTCTGCGAGGCCGGCAGCAGGAAGAGCGTGTCGACGCGCTTGTCGCGGATCAGCGCCTGCGACAGCTTGGCTTGACCCTGGATGACGTTGACGAGGTCGAACACCACGCGCCGCTCGGCGCCCATGATCAGGTCGAGGTTTCTGAGGCCGACGTCGAAATCGACCAGGGCCACCTTCTTGCCGGTCTTGGCGACCGCGGCCCCGAGTGCGGCCGTCGAGGTGGTCTTGCCGACGCCCCCCTTGCCCGATGTGACGACCACTACCTTGCCCATGGAAAAAGCCTCCGTTGCCTGTTGTTGTTGCCGTGCGCCGCACGGTCAGAGCCTGCCATCATGCCATCCCAAACCGGTCCGAGGCTTGCGCGCGGTGCCTCGGCGCTTGTCCGGACCGGAACCGTGAAGCTGGGCGTCAGCATCGCGCCGCCCTAGTTCAGCGGCACGACGGCGAGCATGTCGCCTTCGAGGAAGGCCTGCACCGCCTTGCCACGCGAGACGCCCTCCATCTCTTCGGCCGTCGTGTACCAGCCGTCGACCGAGATCAGCTCCGCCTCGTTCTTGCGGCAGAAGATGCGCGCCGACCGATTGCCCTGCGACCCGGCGATGGCGCGGCCGCGCAGCGTTCCGTAGACATGGATCGAGCCCGCCGCGATGATTTCCGACCCGGACGCGACCGAGCCGAGCACGATGACATCGCCATGCGGATGAAAGATCGACTGGCCCGAGCGGATCGGCGACTTGACCATCAGCGTGCCGGCCTGGACCGCATCCACCACGCCGGCTTCAGCTGCCTTGGCAGCCTTGCCCTTGCCGGGCTCGGCCTTGATTTCGATCGGCTTGCCCTCTGCGGGCTTGCCGGCATCCTTGCCGCGCTCCGAAAATACCGTCTCCAGCTTGCCGGCTTCATCAGCCGCGTCCACCTTGCCCTTGCGGCCGGAAAGCAGGCCGTCCGACGTCGCCTCCTTGGCGCCGGTCAAAAGCGGCGGCAGGTCGAGCCCGAGCGAAGCCCCTTCGAGCTCGATGGCATAGACCCGGATACCGCGCGCACCGAGCGAAGCGACCAGCAGCGCGATGTCGGCGACCTCGGGCTTCAGCACGTTCAAATCGAGCACCACCGGCCGCCCGGCAAAATACCCCGGCGAATTGCCGATCCAATGATCCAGCCCCTCCAGCCAGGCCGAAATCGGCGCCTCCGGCGTGAGCGTGAAGGCCACGAACGAACGGGCGCGGAAGCGAATGGATTTTGTTTCGACGGGGGCGGCAAAGGTCACGGCCAGCGAATCCTTACTGAGAGGTAAACGCTAGGGGGTTAATGGTTAACGAATGGTTAATGGGGAGACATCCTTGGCCTCCAACACGGCGAGTCCAGCCAGCCAACGGTCAGCCTCAGAGGGTGCGGCAAGAGATGGGAAGGGCACGCCTTCCGTAAGTATCCTTGCGCCTCGGACCATCTTGCCGACGCGCGCTGCAATATCCTGCCCCCGATAGGCGCGCAGGCAGCGTGAACCACCCGCCAAATACCCTCGTCACCAGCGCCTCAGAGCGAGGCAGCAAAAACTACCAGAGACGCTAGTTAATCTAGCAACTCCTTTGCCAGTTTATCTATGGACCAAATTTCGAACGAAGCGCCGGTTAAAGCTCTCATTTCAGCAATTAAGATGGGATGAGGAGTGCCTTCCCGGCTCCAGTCAATCTTACGATCGTGCGAAATGAGCACTACTCGTTTGAATTGCGATCCCCCAACTGCGGCACGCTGCAAGCCCACGAGAAGATCCACCCACACAAAGAAGTCACCATCTCTTTCATCCTTAAAGCCGGGAGGAGTGCCCGTCACTTTGCGTAGTGCAGCCGAACGCGAGAATACCGCCCGTGGCGCATAGGGAACCAACGCCTTCGCCTTCATCACATCCAAAAGCGTATGCACCCTTCGGAAAGTCGCCTCATCATAGATATATCCAAAGCTTCCACTAAAATCATCCAGAAGGGCGGCAAATCGATCAGAAAAGCTACCAAAGCTCTCGTCAACTTTTGAAATTTCGGATTTTAGCGCTTCAAATTTCTTCCTTATTGACGAGGATAAGGAATCCACCGCTTGAAACTGATTATTCCAAAACTCTTGAATGACCTGGCCAGGAAGAATCAAAGGTCCATCGTGAGAGGTGCGAAGGAAATCAACAATATCCGCGCCGCGAGCATGATTGCTTAATCTAAGCAATACGTTGGTATCGAAAGCTATCGCCGTCTCCTCCAACGGAACCGTGGATTGTTCTGGACGCAACGAAAATATTAGCGCGCCGAGCGCATCGAACTCAACCTCTCGATTTACAAGAGCAAGGACTCGTGAGACGATCGCATCGGAAGACATCTCGCAGCTACGATTGAAACCAGATGTCGCCTGCCGCTTCCGCCAGTTCAGCACCCAATTCCTCCACGACACCTCCATTCCATCCACCTATTTGTTGTAGGCGTTGACGCCATTCGCCATCCACCGCAGTAGGCAGCATGTCCTGCTTGAAGCTTTCCCAATCGGTCACGCTTTTGGGACGCCTATCAAGAGAGGAAAGGACGGTATTACCTATTGTCGAGGCCCAGAATGAGCCTTCGTCTTCGCCCATCTCTCCGAGTTGAGATTGTCGCATCCAAATAAAGTGCAGTACACCCTTTGCATCCGGAGTGATGGTTTTCTGGACAACAGACCGACGCATGAATTGCAAAACCTGTTTGTTGAATGATCTCTTTCTTAGCTGGTCAACAAATTCGCCACGACTTGGATTCAGGTCTCGCAAGCCCTCTATAATTGACTGCCAATTGCCGGCGTCATGGACCGTCTTCGCAGCCTCGCCAAGCCGCCGCTCCACATTGCCCGTCCCCAGATTGCCCACTATTATCCGTCGCACCACCAGCTGAAGAATAAACTTCATGCCGTCTAACGAGCCAGGAACGTTTGCGGCAGCCAAGAGGATCGGTCGAACGGCTATGACTCCCAGGCTATTGAGCGCCGAGAATACACGCAATGCGCCAGGCTCAGCAGGCCCAGCAAGCGTTTGATCAACCATCTGTAGATATAGAGGCAAATTCTCATCCAGCAGAGACATTAGCTGCTCGGGAACAGGAGGCTCACGACCTGAGAGGCGCACGCGGCCGGCCAGAAATCCAAACAGATCCTTCGGCAAGACGTGACCGCTGCGGACGGTGACGACGTGCCGAATATACTGTACAAAATTGTTCGTACCCTCGCTGGCAAATTGTTTAGATATCGTCTTCCACTGCAAATACCGCTTTCCTCGATTCTGCAGCGGAGTTTGACTTAAAACGTAATTCTTCAGCAAATCTGCGGTAGTTAGATCCTTGCCCCTGGTATTGATTACCTCGAAAACTTGATAGGCAGAAGCCGCGTCCGGATGCACGAACACAGCGAAATAGAGCCGGTTGGTGAGAAAATCGGTCCAGCGTCCAAGGCGCTTAAAAGGGTCTATTTTGAGATCGTCCCTGAGTCTCTTTGTCAAGTATTCGTAGGATACCGCCATACGACTTGACACCGAATCGCCTTCCCCATCGTCCAACGGGCGGTGACCGGTGGAAAGAATTGCTTGAAATGTCCGATCATCCGTGTCGTCGGAAAGCCTTACCCTTGGGGCAGTTTCATCGGAATCGTAGTCGATTGAGCGCAGAAAATCGGCCTGTATTCTGTCAGCAAGAGCCTTCCGTTCACGTTGAACCGCCTCATGATAGATTGCGGTGGCGAGCAGGCTTAGCGTGATTATTCGTTGCTGGCCGTCAACGACGTGCTTTCGTGCTTCCTCGTCGTCCATTGGGTTTGTAAGAATAATTAGGCCAAGAAAATAAGTTTCTGAACCGATATTGGCTTGGAGGTCGTTCCAGAACTCAGAAACTTCGTCCAAACCCCATGAGTACTCCCTCTGAAATTGAGGAACTTCGAAAGTTGTGCTGGAAAACAGCGCCCCAGCACTGCTCGCAGATGCATTCAGAGGTGTCTGCACTAAAACATCTTTCTAGCATGTTCAATTGCGGTCGTAGAGCGATCGACGCTGCCACATACTGCCCTAGCTGGCAATCGCGTTTTACTATCTCGCACGCCCGAGCGCAGCGTTCTACATCGACAACGACGACCGACGATCTCAACTCTGTTCACTTGAAATATGCAGTTCCAGCGGTCGCGCTGGGTAGATGCAGCTGAGGCTCGCACTCGCCTGCTTGGAGATAGCTGAAGCCGCACAGCGCCCCCGATCCATTATTAGGACCGCTCCGCTGACTCTCCGAGGATACGCTATGACATAAGGTTGTCATCGCATAGGCGATGTTCTATATTTGTTCACGTTTCCACGACTCGTCGCTTAAGCCATAAAATGGTTGAGGGAGGCACCAGTTCAATGTCCAGTGTTGCGCACCATGCTACGCCACAACTCAGAGTGGTTGCCGACTCAACTTTGCCCAACACGCTACACGTTACAGTGCCTGAACGAGCGATGCGGTATCCCGAACTACGCTATATGGGATCAAAGAAACGGCTTCTACCTTGGATTTTCGAAGCGCTTAACACCCTTGATTTTGAGAGCGCTATGGATCCGTTTTCTGGAACGGGCAGCGTATCCTATCTTTTGAAGGCAATGGGCAGGCGCGTCGTTTCGTCGGACTTTTTGCGGTTCCCGTCGATCGTTGCGCGCGCCACGGTTGAAAATAGCACACATCATCTTGATGGTAGGGCGATAAAACGTCTCCTCGTGCGCCCCAAAGACGCTGACGACTTCGTTATTAGAACGTTCAAGGGAATTTTCTACACTCCAGAGGACTTGCGGTTTCTGGACCGGCTTTCACACAATATTCGGAGCCTCGACACTCCGCATCAGCAGGCACTAGCTTATGCTGCGCTATTTCGCTCATGCCTCAAGCGGCAACCGCGTGGAGTATTCACTATCTCTGGTGATTTATCGCGATATGATGATGGTCGTCGCGATCTGAAATTGTCGATCGAGGAGCATTTCCTTGAGCAGATCGAGGTCTACAACGCGACTGTCTTCGACAATGGCCGTCGCAATCAAGCATTGCAAACGGACCTATTCGACCTTCCGAATAGGGCGATTGACCTCGTCTATCTGGACCCGCCCTATGTACCACGATCCGACGACAATTGCTATGTTAAGCGCTATCATTTCCTCGAAGGTCTTTCTAGCTACTGGCAGGATCAGCCGATCGATATGACTACCAAGGTCCGCAAGATCGCAAAGAAACACACGCCGTTCAGTTATCGCCGGACCGCGATAGACGCGTTTGATCGGATGTTTGCGCGCTTCTCAAAGAGTATCATTGCACTTTCCTATAGCTCGAACGGCTACCCCGACCTTGTCGAACTCGAGCGGCTAATGCGGCGGCACAAGCGTGACGTACGGGTCTTCGAAAAGCCCCACACCTATCATTTCGGAACTCATGGTAGTGTCTCGCGCGCCAAGACCACTGAATACCTGATTGTTGGGCGTTGATGCAGGATCGTGACCAATCACTTGAGGAAGTGATCGACGGCCTGAGCCCACTCAACGTGGATTGGATGGACGATATCGCGGCGAGCGCAATTGCTCGCCTAACAGCATTGCCTAAGAAAGCTGAATACACCCGCAACGATATCGCTGCCCTGCTCGATGACAATTTTGCCGAGGGCCTCCTGTGCGCGCGGCTGTTCTTGATGCTATCGAAGGACAGTATGGAGTCCTTGCTGCGAAAGGAACTGCCAGGAAGCAGCATCGGCATCAATGGTTACAAGGCCGACCGAGAGGGCTTTTTTGATGCGCTCGAGCGTTTGGGCCTTCTCGTGAATATGGGGACGGTCATCAACCATAAGCCTGTGTGGAGCGACATTCTCGTTGAACGTCTTCGAGCCGGTCGCGGTTCAGCTATCTCCGGCCAAAAACGCGGTCGCGGGCTGGAGGATTTTGTCGAGGCATTGGTACGGGAAGTGTTCGGTGACGCCTATGAAACTCGTTGCACCTTCACCGGAGCCGATGGAAAACCGGCCAAATGCGATGTCGCAATCCCTAGTCGAACACGCCCTTCCATCGTGATCGAGGTGAAGGGCTACGGCGCAACCGGTTCGAAGATGACAGACATTATCGGAGATCTTGACGCGATCATCGACGCTAAGCGTCACGGCACAAAGTTATTATTCGTGACCGACGGAATGACTTGGAAGCAACGGACCTCAGACCTTAAGAAAATTGTTGATCGGCAGAACCAAGGTAAGATCGATCGCATTTATACCACGCTGATGAGAGAACAGTTCCTGAAAGACCTCCAATCGATGAAGACAATCCTCTCGCTTTGAGAGCCGTAGGCCTAGGAGGCGGTCCCGGATGATCAGTAGTAACGCGTCGCGAGCCTCGCTCTGAAAGGCCGGACCTGCCAATTTGCTTCAACTCACCCCCTCTTAAAATACTGCACCTCCCTTTCATGCTTCTCCGCCGCCTCCCTCGTATCAAACGTCCCCAAATTCCGTCGCTTCCCCGTCTTCTCGTCCTTCTTCCTTGAATAAAGCCGGTATTTTCCGTCTTTCAGCTTCCTGATCATCGGTCTCTCCCTTGGAAAAGACGAAAGGCCCGGCGATCGCCGAGCCCTTCTTTTTGTCAGTCGCGGTGTTCGGGCATGGCTTTCAGCTGGTCCTTAGTCCAGTTGGTCACGGCGTGGACGTCGCCGTCCTCGTCACGCATGAAATCGAGTTCGTTGGCGACGACGGCCACCGGTTTGGCGCCGATGCCGAGGAAGCCGCCGACATCGATGACGACCAGGCCGCTGCCATGCATATGATCGACGGAGCCGATCCTCTCGTCGTTGGGGCCGTAGATGGCCGCGCCTTCAAGCGTGTCCGGTGTCAGTTCGGCGGGGCGGAGCCTTACGTGATTTGCGTGGTCCATCAGTGCATCTCCTCTCGGGTTGGGACAGGGTGAACCTCCCAGGCGGCCAAGGGTTCCGACCGATTTCATGTCGCCAATGCCTTTGGGGTAACGCCGGTCAGACCGCACCAGGCCACCGGCGCCGGGTACCGGCGGCGCCGCGTTTTCGTGCGCTGATCAGGGCAATTCCAGGAAAATCCTGAAACGGTTTTCCCTTGGAAATTGCGTGGCCTAGCTGCGCTTCTTCGCCTTGAGGCTGCGCGCGGCCTGCTCGATCGCAGCGCGGTCGTTGCCCAGGCGGTCGAGCAGCTCCTGCGCCTCGTCGCCCGATATGCCCGTGCGGACGGCCAGTTCCTCCACCGTCAGCACGTCGGAGCTGGCGATCTCGCCGGTCTGCGGCAGCGCGTCGCCGGCCGTGAGCGGCAGGGCGGCCTCCCGGTCGATCTCCATCTCGGCCTGGCGCCAGTGCCGGTCATGGTCGCCATGCGCGCCGCCTTCGCGTTGCCAGATCTCGTACGCGCGGTTCCTGATCTTGTCGTCGCGGTCGTCGCTCATATCGTTCCTCCACTCATGTGAGGCATGAACGCCGCGCCGATCCGAATGATCCAAAAAATCTGCGTGATCGCCGCGCATCGCAAGGCGCCGCCTTTCAGCCGCGCCCGGTCCCATTCGGCGCCTACTCGCACTGGCGCCTGGGTCCGCCGGAATAGGGCTGATAGCTGTTGTCGTCGGGCCGGTAGGAGCGGTAGCGGCTGAAGCAGGAATCGACATGGTCGGCGGAAAGCGCCGTCGTGGAAGCGGCGTCGCCCGTCTCGGCATAGCTGACTTCGGCCGAAGCGCCCCGGTCGGCGCCGGCGTCGAGATATGGCGAGACGCAGGGGCGCAGCCGCCCGCTATAGGACATGTAGCTGTTGTCGTCGGGATGGTAGGAGCGGTAGTGGCTGGCGCACCACTGGAGATGCGACGCCGGCAGTTCGGCCGCTGCGGGCGCGGTCGAGCCGGTCGCGGCCGGGTCGGGTGCCGGCTCCTTGGCCGCGATATCAGGCGGCGCGGGCTGGTCGGCCGGCAAGCGTTCGAGGTTCTGCGCCGCCTTGTTCACCGGCCGCGCGTTCCTGGTCCACAGTTCCGCCACGCTGACGGTCGGCCTTGCCTCATGCGGGGACTTGGCGGCAAGCAGCCAGGCGGCAAAGCCTAGCCCGCTGCCGAAGACCGCAAGCGTCAAGACGAAGCCGCCGACCAGTGCCAAAATCGCTTTCACGTCACGCTCCTTCAGTCCCTGCTTATAGAATGCGGAGCATCAAGGCTGGTTCCAGCACAGCGCGCGCAAGCGTGCGTGGGCGCGCGGGCTCAGCTGGTCCTCAAACCGGCAGCCTCAGGGAAAACTGGTTCTCGACCGCCAGCAGCGCCGCCACCATGTCCTTGTCGCGCCGCCGCTGCTGCAAATAGCCGGCCAACAACCAGTCCAGCGAGAACCGGCCCGCGCCGGCAACGGCCAGCACGAACATGCCGCCTGATATGGCCAGATCCTTCTCGAAATGCAGCAGTTCGTTCTGGCTGGCGAAGTTGGTGTGGAACAGCATGGCCGTGGCCAGGCAGAACAGGCCGAGCCCGACTGCGCCCGGCCGCGTCAGCAGGCCCGTTGCCACCGAGAGCCCTGCCCCCAGTTGCAGTGCGATGGTGGCGACAAGCAACGGCAGGCCGACGCCGAGGGCTGCCATGGCCTTGGCGGCGCCCTCGAAATGCGTGGCCAGCGTGACGCCCTCATGCAGGAAGATGAAGGACAAAAGCAGGCGCCCGACAAGCAGGGTCACATCCCTCAGGTACAGTCTGGTGGCGAGGCGGTGCAGCTGCGCGGCGCGTTCGTTCAGGGTCATGGTCGGGCTCCAATATTTCTACACCATGCGGGCACGCGCGCGGACGGCGCTTGCCGAATGTGATGCTTGAAAGGGCCGGAGCCGGCTCGAGGGAGAGGCGCCGGCTCCGGCAATGGGCGCCAGCCACGAGCGCCCGAACTTTGGTTCATTTCGCGTTGAGGTTCGCGCCAAGGCCCCCTCATCCGGCCGCTTCGCGGCCACCTTCTCCCCGCTGGGGAGAAGAGGCAGATGCCGGCGCCAGCGCCCTCCTCTCCCCTCGGGGAGAGGTCGGATTGCCCCGAATTGCTCTTTGCAATTCGGTTGGCAATCCGGGTGAGGGGGAACTTGCGCCGCCGCCCTACTTCGTCACCTTGGTGTCGATGGCCTTTTGCAGGTCGGAAAGCTCCTCGCAGCCGGCGGGGCAGAGTTTCTGCAGCGAAGCCAGCTGCTCATTAGCCTTGGCCATGTCGCCGGTCTCGACATAGAGCTCGCCCAGATATTCGCGGGCCGCCTTGTGGTCGGGCTTCAGCTCCAGCGCCTTGTTGTAGTAGGTCAGCGCGGTGTCGAAGTCGCCGGTCTTGCGCAGCGTGAAGCCAAGCAGATTGTAGACGTCGGCCTGCTGGTTGTCCTGCGCGAGGTCCCGCAGGTCCGCCAGCGCGCCCTTGTAGTCCTTGGCGTCGAGCTTGGCCTCGACGGCGGTGAGGTCGGGCGCGTCGGCCCCCTCGATGTTGTCGACCGCATAGGCCGGCATGACCGTGGCGACGGGAACGACGGTCAACACGGCAATGGCGCCGAGCAGGCCGAACAGGGCGTGCTTGCCCAGGTAGGATTGTTTCATTGTCTGTCTCGCTTGATTGGGAGCTCGCGCTCAAATCTGGACGGGAGTGAAGCCGTAGGCATTGCCGTCCTTGACGAAGACGCCGGTGCCTGGGAACGGGAAGTGCGAGCCGGAAATGCGAATGTTGTCCGCGATCACCCGGTCGATGAGCTTGTGGCGCGTGGCGATCGCCGTCGGCCCGTCCTGGTCGTAAGCGCCCTGCCATTCCGGGTGCGGCGCCAGCAGCGCCGGCACATACATGGTGTCGGCTGAGATCATCAGCTGCTCCTTGCCGGAGTTGGCGAGATACACCGAATGACCCGGCGTGTGGCCGGGTGCGGCGATGATCTGGATACCGGGCACGACCTCGGCGCCATCCTCGACCAGCTTCCAGTTCTTCCATTTCGGGAAGTTTTCGGCGATGCGCTTGCCCGCCGGCTTGCGCCCCTCGGGCAGCTTGGCCAGGCGGCTGGGATCGGTCCACCAGGTATATTCGGTGGCGTTGACGATCAGCTCGGCATTGGGGAACGCTGGCGTGTTGGTGCCCTTCTCCATCAGGCCCCAGACATGGTCGGGGTGGAAATGCGAGATCATGATGGTGTCGATCGCCTTGTAGTCGATGCCGGCAGCGGCCATGTTGGCCGGCAGATGCGTGGCGTTGGCCTGCCACTGGCCGACGCCCGAGCCCGCGTCCATCATGATTAGCCTGCCACCCATCTTGAGCACGGCGACGGTGAGCGGAATGGGCATGAAGTCGGTGGTCAGCCCGGCCTTGGCGAGAGCAGCCTTGGTGTCGTCGACCGAAACATCCTTGATGAAGGCCGGGTCGTGCGGCTTCTTCCAGATGCCGTCATAGATGGCGGTGACCTCGATATCGCCGACCGAGTACTTGTAGAAGCCGACTGTGGGTTCCACCGGCATCTGCGCGAAGGCGGGCCGGGTGAATTCGAGCTTGCCGGCAAGGCCGAAGGCGGCAGCGGCGGCGGCGGATTGAAGCACTGTGCGGCGTGACATGCTGAACATGGCGTATTCTCCTGTGGGTTTCGGTGGCGGTGGCGGTGCAGGTGACGGAGGAGCCACGCCACATGGCCCTCCGTCCTGATTGCGGACGGGGTCAGGACCTGGAGGATGGTCCGAACCCCTGAACTCAGTTGCCCCAGATGCCGTGGCCTGGTTCATCCGCATCAGATTTCATCGTCGCCCGCATGCCGTGGCGGACAATCTCCGGCTTGGCGGTCGAGGCGGTGTAGGTGTTGTCGACGGTGGTGAGCGTCTGGTCGGCGGCGCTCGTGCCAAAATGGTCGCTACCGGCAAAGGCGAAACTCGAGGCGAGCAACATCGCAGCCACGCTGAGAGCGAGCTTGGTCATTTCGGTAAATCCTTATTTCGTTTCTTCGCGTCGCGGGCCGATTAGCCCCGCTGATGACAAGACCCGGAAGCGCCGCGCTTTATTCCCCGGCACCGAAATTTTTTTCAAAAGGCCGGAAAACCGGCGGCAGCGGCCATGCGGAAGCGCGCCCAGACACAATCCAGAAACAAGTTTCAACAGTTCAGAAAAACTGGCGAAAAGATCGGGTGGCATAAGCATCCCTCAACGGCCGGAAATCTGGCCGCCGCACAGGGCGCACGGACACAAGCGCACGGGGTTGGGTACGGGCGATGCTACGAGGTTCGAACGGATGGGGGCCCTGCCCTGCATGTCGCCCGCCGCAGGCAGCCTCCAGGCGGTGCGCACGCCTGCGCCCCGCGCTCATGCTCCCGAATATGTGAAGACAGGGCGGCCGATTCCGTGATAACCGCCCGGCCAAAGAGGATCCAGCGGTCTGCGATCGCCGGTCGGGATTCCGGAATCTTCCGTTTTGGAAGCTTCGGTCATTCCACCTCCATCAACCACGATCAAATTGCAGCGGCGGCACAGCCGATAATGCCTGCTCGAGCGGCGGCATGATCGAGATGTGCCTGTGACGGCTTCGCCAGGACGAGAAAGTTTGGAAATGGACCACGGTATCGATATCGCCGAACTGGACAGGGAAGCGGCAAGATCGGGCGGAGAGCCCGAGACCAGACCCGACAGCGCCGATGCACTTGCAGAACTTGCCTCGGTAGCGCGCAGCCAGATCCTGGTGGGTGCCGACTTTGCCCGGGCAGGTCAGCCGGACGAGCGGCTCGACAAGGTCTTCGAGCAACTCGCCGAAACATTTGCCACGCTGCCGGCGGTGATCTCCGAGGGCCGCACCTGGACGTATCAGGAGCTGGACAAGCGCGCCAACCAGTTCGCCCGCCTGCTGGTCAAGCGCGGCGTGCGGCCGGGTCACCGGGTCGGCCTCATCCTCGACCGGTCCGCGGAAACCTATGTGGCCCTGCTTGCCGTGGCGAAAGCGGGCGCCGCCTTCGTGCCGCTGGCCACCGCCTTTCCTGAAGAGCGCATGGCGCTCATCATCGAAGACGCCGGCGTCAGCCTGATCGTCACCATTGCCACCTACGCATCGCGGGCCGGCCAGTTGCCGGTTCCGCATCTGTTGATCGACAGCGCCGCCGCCGAGATCTCAGCCCAGTCCGACGCGCCGCTGAAGCCGCACAAGGCGCCGGCCGCAATCGAAGACATCTGCTATATCCTCTATACGTCGGGCACCACCGGCAGGCCCAAGGGCGTGGCCATCCGCCACCAGAGCTTCGTCAACTTCATCCGCGTCGCCGCCGCATCCTACGGCTACAAGCCGGGCGACCGCGTCTACCAGGGCATGACCATTGCCTTCGACTTTTCCTCCGAGGAGATCTGGGTGCCGTTCGTCGCCGGCGCGACCGTCGTGCCGGCACCCGGCCAGATGCCTCTCGTGGGCGAAGAGCTCGCCGATTTCCTGCGCCATCACGACATCACCTGCATGGCCTGCAGCCCGACGCTTCTGTCGTCCATGACATCTGATGTGCCCAGCCTGCGCACACTGCTGGTGGGCGGCGAGGCCTGCCCCCACAATCTGGTGGTGCGCTGGTCGAAACCGGGCCGGCAGATCCTCAACACCTATGGCCCGACAGAGGCGACCGTCACCGCAACCATGGGTACGCTGACGCCGGACCGGCCGGTGACGATCGGCGCGCCGCTGCCCACCTATTCGATCGTCATTCTCGACCCTTCGCTGCCGCAACTTGCCGAGCCCGGCGAACTGGGCGAGATCGGCATTGCCGGCATCGGGCTGGCGGTCGGCTATCTCAACAGGCCGGACCTGACCGAACAGAAGTTCATCGCCGATTTCCTCGGCCTGCCGAACAATCCGTCGAAGCGCATCTACCGCACCGGCGACCTTGGCCGGATCAACGACGCCGGCGAGATCGAGTATGCCGGGCGCATCGACACGCAGGTTAAGATCCGCGGCTATCGCATTGAACTCGGCGAGATCGAGGCCGTGTTGCTGGACCAGCCTGAGATCGCGCAGGCCGCCGTCACCACCTGGGAAATCGAGCCCGGCCGCGTCGAGCTCGTTGCCTATTACGCACCCAAGGCCGGCCAGCCGGCGCTCTCGCGCGCCGACATCGCGCAGACGATGAAGCGACGCCTGCCGGATTACATGGTGCCCGCCTACCTGGAGGAACTGCCGGCGATCCCGATGACGGTCTCCAACAAGGTCGACCTTCGCCAGCTTCCCAAACCGACCAGCGTCCGGCTTTCGGCCGACCGCGCCATGGTGGCGCCCGGCAATGACGACGAGCGCTTCCTGGCCGACGCGCTGTGCGCCGTGCTGAAATTCGACGACGTGTCCGTCGAGGACAATTTCTTCGACGATCTCGGCGCCAACTCGCTGCTCATGGCGCATTTCTGCGCCCGCGTCCGCACCCGCAAGGAATGGGCGACGACGTCGATGCGCGACATCTATCTCTATCCGACCGTTGCGCGCCTGGCCAAGCACCTGAGCGTGGCGGAAGAGATGATGACGGCCACCAACGAGCCCGTTCTCACCCGCCAGGCGTCCAATATCGTCTACTGGACCTGCGGCGCGGCGCAGCTGCTGTTTTACGCGCTTTACAGCTACGTGGCCTTGTGGGCGATCAACGGCGGCCTCAACTGGGTCTATGACACGCTCGACGATCCGCTTCAGCTTTATGTCAGGTGCGTGGTGCTCTCGGCCGGTGTGTTCTTCGGCATGTCGGGCTTTGCCGTTCTCGCCAAATGGGTGCTGGTCGGCCGCTGGAAGGCGGAAGCCTTCCCGATCTGGGGCCTGCGCTACTATCGCTTCTGGGTCGTCAAGACCCTGATCCGCTCCGCACCCGTCGTCCTGTTCCGCGGAAGCCCGCTCTACAGCCTGTACCTGCAGCTCCTTGGAACCAGGATCGGGAAGAACGTCGTCATCGAATCCCGCGCAGTGCCCGTGTGCACGGACCTGATTTCGATCGGCGACCGAACGATCCTGCGCAAGGAATCGCTGATCCTCGGCTACCGCGCCCAGGCCGGCTATATCCACACCGGGCCGCTGACCATCGGCCGCGACGCATTCGTCGGCGTCGGCTGCACGCTCGACATCGACACCGCGATCGGCGACGGCGGCCAACTCGGCCATTCCTCCTCGCTGCAGCGCGGGCAAAGCATCCCCGACGGCGAACACTGGCATGGATCGCCGGCGGTGCCGACCACGGCGGACTATTGCAAGGTGCGCAACGTCAACCCTCCCCGCATCCGACGCTTCCTCTACGAGGCCGTGCAACTGATAGGGCTGTTTGCGATCGTCACCCCGCTGCCGCTTTTGTTCCACAGCTATTGGGAGAATGTCGGCGACGACTATCAGGAGACGATCGGCCTTGTGGCGATCGGCACCACGGTCACGTTTTTCGGCTACATCGCCGTGGCCTTTTTCGCCGCCACGGTGGTACCGCGCCTGTTCAGCCTGATCCTGAAACCCGGCCGCACCTACACGCTTTACGGCTTCCGCTACTGGCTGCAGACGGTTGCCGAGTTCACGAGCAACTCGCGCGTGCTCGGGCTGCTGTTCGGCGACAGCTCGGCCATCGTCCATTACATGAGCGCCATCGGCTGGAACCTCAACAAGGTGGTGCAGACCGGCTCGAATTTCGGCTCCAACCAGCAGCACGAAAACCCGCTGCTGTGCGAGATCGGCACCCAGACCATGGTGTCGGACGGGCTTTTCATGATCAACATGCACAAGTCCGCTTCCGCGTTCCGGCTCGAGCCGACGCGGATCGGCGAGCGCAACTATCTCGGCAACAACATCTACTATCCGCCGGATGGACGCACGGGCGACAACGTTCTGCTCGGCACCAAGGTTATGGTCCCGATCGACGGGCCATTGCGCGAGAATGTTGGCCTTCTGGGCTCGCCCCCCTTTGAAATCCCGCGCATGGTGAACCGCGACAAGGAACTCATCGCCGGCATCGACGAGGAAGACCGGCGCCAGCGTATCCCGCTCAAGAACCGTCACAATCTGGTAACGATCCTCCTGTTCATGGCGACGCAATGGATCATGCTGTTCGCCACACTGGCGATCTGGGACCGGGCGCTGAACTATTATACAGAATGGGCGGAAATCGCCCTCTTCGCGGCGGTGCTTTTGACCTCGGCGATCACCATTCCGTTCTACATCTTCGTCGAGCGGGCAAGCCTCGGTTTCCGCAAGCTGAAGCCGCAGATAACGACGATCTACGACGTCACCTTCTGGCGCCATGAGCGCCACTGGAAGCTCGCAGATTCGCCCATCGTGCGCCTGTTCGCCGGCACGCCGTTCCGACCGATGATCCTGCGCATGCTGGGTGTCAAGGTGGGCAAGCGTGTGTATGACGGCGGCGCCAACCTGACCGAGCGTTCGCTGGTGGTGATCGGCGACGACGCCACGCTCAACGAAGGCTGCGTCATCCAGGCCCATTCGCTGGAGGAAGGTGCGTTCAAATCCGATTTCATCCGCATCGGCGATGGCTGCACGCTGGGGCCGTCCGCCTTTGTCCACTACGGCGTGGTGATGGGCAAGGGATCGATGGTCGATGCCGATTCCTTCGTGATGAAGGGCGAGGAACTCGAGCCCAACTCCATCTGGCGCGGCAACCCGGCCAAGCTGCATCGGTTCGTCGAGCCGATCATGGAAGACTGCTCCAGGGCGTCGTCCTGACGCTTGAGCCCGATATCATCGGAGGCCACGTGGCACAGCGATCCGGAAGCACCGTGGGCATCCATATCGCCCCCGTGACCAAGGCCAATCGCGCCTTGGTCACGGCGCTGCAGCTGGCGCCGGAGCAGATGGACTTCGTCGCCAGCAATGCGGACTCCCTGCGCGAAGCCAGATCCGATCGGGACGCGCGGCCACGCGCCGTCATAGTCGGGGACCAGCCTGTCGGATTCCTGATGTACGAGGTGCCACGGGACGACGACGAGGCGCGCATCTACCGCTTCATGATCGACCGTGCCTGGCAGGGCCGAGGCTATGGCAAGGCCGCGCTGCGGGCGGTGCTGGAGGAAATCGGCGGGCTCGGCCACATCAGGCACGTGTCGATCTGCTACGAACCGGAGAATGAGGCGGCGCGACGGCTCTATCGCAGCGCCGGTTTCGTCGAAGAGGGGCTCGACGAGGACGGCGAAATGATCGCCCATCTCGTCCTCCCGGCCGGCGATCGATGACGCCATCAGCCGATCCGTCGGAGGAAATCGCCCTGGCGCGCGCCATGGCGGCCATGGCCCCGGCCGGGGTCCGCACCGGTTGCCGGATCATCCGCGACGGCGACGAGGCCTATCTGTTGCCGGCGGAGGCAAGTTCCATCCCCGCCCGCTGGCCGGCCATGCGGCGGGCCAGCGGCACGGCGCGCTGGATCGCGCACCGGCTGCTCGCGGATACCGGCTTCGACGGCTTCGCCCTCTTGCGCACGCCGTCCGGTGCACCCGCCTGGCCCGAGGGGATAACGGGCTCGCTCGCGCATGACGACGACATGGCCGTGGCGGCGGTCGCGACTGTTGCCGGGATCGGCTCGCTCGGCATCGATGTCGAGCCAGCGCTGCCCCTGCCCGATGACATTTTCTCCCTCGTAGCCATTCCCGCCGACCGCATGGGTGCCGCCGACCGGCATCTCGCCGGCCGCATCCTCTTCGCCGCCAAGGAAGCGGTCTACAAGGCTGCCTATCCGCTGGATCGCAAGGTGCTGGGCTATGAGGACATCGCCGTGGACCTCGAAACCGGCCATGCGACGACGAGCACCGGCCGCAAGGTCAGCCTCGCATACTGCGTCGCCCCGCGTGTGGTCGTGCTAGGGTTTGTGGGGGAATAACCCCTATTCGCCAACCACTTCGCGATAGGTCCTCACCTGCCCGTCCAGCCCGCGTATCCGCCAGCTCTGCCCGTCCTGCCCCTCGATGTGGCAAGGTCCGAGCGGCACCTTGCCGCCGCCATCCGGCAGGTCCAGCACATAGACCGGATTGCAGATGCCCGACAGTCGCGTGCGCAGCGCTTCCACCAGCGCCTGGCCGTCAGCGATCGTGGTGCGGCGGTGCGCCATGCCGCGCGCCAGGTCGCCATGGTGGAGGTAGTAGGGTTTTATCCCAAGCCGGTACATCAGCTCGCGGCAGAGCTCTTCCAGCACCTCGACGCTATCGTTGACGCCCTTCAGCAGAACGCTCTGGTTGAGCAGCACGAAGCCCGCCTGCCGCAAGGCGCGGCAAGCTGCTTCGGTGGCATCGGTGATCTCGCGCGCGTGGTTGAAGTGGGTGACCACCGTCACCATCAGCCGGCCCTGTAGCGCCGCGACCAGCCCTTGCGTGATGCGCGACGGCAGCGCCACCGGCACACGCGTGTGGATGCGCAAGAGCCGCACATGGGGGATAGTCTCGATGCGGGCGCGGATTTCGGCGAGCGCTGCGTCGGGCAGCGACAGCGGATCGCCGCCGGTCAGGATCACCTCGCGGATTTCGGGATGATCCGCGATATAGGCTAGCGCCGGCTCCAGCGCCTCGCGCGTATAGCCCCGGCCGATCGATGTCAGCGATTCCTTGCGGAAGCAGAACCGGCAATAGATCGCGCATTGATAGGTCGGGAACAGAAGCACCCGGTCGGCATGGCGATGCGTCAATCGCGGCACCGGGCTGAATTCGTGGTCGGCGATCGGATCGCCAAGCTCGCCCTCCGCCTCCTCCAGTTCCCCAGGCGACGGGATCACCTGCGCCCGGATCGGATCGGCCGGATCGTTCCAGTCGATCAGGTCGAGATAGCTTTTTGGTGCGCGCACCTTGTGCAGCGTGGCGGCGGCTTGCGCGGCTTCGCGCTCGGCCGGCGAGAGTGGCAAGGAGGCGAGGTCGCGCACATGGCGCACGCCTGCGCGGACATCGTCCTGCCAGGCGGTGTCGGCGGCGCGGGTTGCATCTTTGAGGTTTGGCATTGGCAGGTCTCGGGCTGTTCGCCCGGACCTATCGGCCGGATGGGCTGTCGGGTCAACCATCACAGGAGGCCAACGACATCCGCCGCGCCCTATGGCGCCCCCCTCTGTCCTGCCGGACATCTCCCCCTCAAGGGGGGAGATTGGATGTTGCGACGGCCTTCGAAAATCTTCAAGGTTACAAGGGGAACGCCGGCGCCCGAGCTGCCAATATCCTCACTTGAGGGGGAGATGTCCGGCAGGACAGAGGGCGGCATCGTAGAGTGCCAGCCTCTGCCAAGAACCCTAATCACAACCTCCGCCCACCCGCGCCCGCCATCGCCACAAAAGCGCTCTCA
The DNA here is from genome assembly GCF_006439515.1 of Mesorhizobium sp. B3-2-1. NCBI lineage: Bacteria > Pseudomonadati > Pseudomonadota > Alphaproteobacteria > Hyphomicrobiales > Phyllobacteriaceae > Mesorhizobium > Mesorhizobium sp. B3-2-1. Next base: position 157,340 of record NZ_VFTI01000005.1, read on the forward strand.
ATGCTTTCAAACCTCAGCTCCGGATAAAGCGTCCCCGCTTCCGCGGTGGCCGTCTCAAGCGCGGTCTCGCCGCGGATCCAGAATGCCCGCAGCAACCCCAGGCCGGGAACCGCCGCGATCAGCCCCTCCAACTCATCGGCGCTCATCTGCTTGGCGCGCGGCGAGCGGCCGCTCACCCGGCGCCACAGGTCGATCATCGCGCTCTGCGTTATCTTGTTCTGCGCGATGCGAATTTCGCTGCGAACGGCGTTGGGATCCTCCAGCGCGCGCAAGGTGACCGCCGCGATATCCTTCTCGCTGACAAACGTCGCCGGAACATTGCCGTCGCCATAGAGCGTCACCTCGTCCGGCGGCAGCGGCGACGAGCCGAAGCGCGTCAGGTCGCCCAGCGTCGCCACCCAGGTCGAGAAGAAGCCGTTGGTGTAGATCACGGTATAAGGCAGGTCGGCCTCCCGGACCGCGTCGAAGACGGCCCGCTTGATGTCGAGCGGTTCGATCGAGCCGCGTGCCGCTGCGGCAAAGTCGAGGCCAAAGCCGGCCGACGGCACATAGCGGGAGACGCCGGCATCCCTGACGGCGCGCACCAGCGTCATCTCGCTGGCCGACCCGACATGCACCGAGCTGATGACGCGATCGACGTTGCCGACGGCGCGAACGAGGCTGTCATAATCGTCGAGATCGCCGACATGCACCGTGGCGCCCAATTCCATCAGAGGGCGCATCCGCGCTTCATTGACTGATGTGGCCGGCCGGACGAGGACGTGCAGGCTGTCGCCATTGCGGGCGCTGGCCTTCGCCATCTCGCTGCCGAGAAGCCCGGTCGCGCCGATGATCAATGTGCTGGTCATATCGTCCTCCCGTTGCCCAGAATTCCTTTAGCAAGAATGGAGCCGTCCCAGTCGCGTTCGAGGCCGATGTCATGCAAACGGCGATCGGAAAGCCGGGAGATCTGGCGCAGCGTGCGGCGGCGCTCGAACGCTGCCGCGCTTCGCAGGGCAAGGCCGCTCATCGCGGCGCCGATGGGTCGAAGGGTCAAGCTCATAATCCGTCTCCTGTGTCTCACTGGGCGCAAGCCTGCCGATGTCGCCCGAGCGGGGCGAGCATGACGATTGCTCACACTTGTCTGGTCAATTCAGCGCATCGATGAACCGAAAGCCCGGTATGGATGCTTGGTACGCCTGAATATTGGGCCGTTGTGGGCTGGACGACAAACGACTCTTTGTGCAGGATTTGTGAGCAACGCTCACAGATCGAACCCATGCCGCGCAGATTGCCGCCCCTCACCGCTTTGCCCGCCTTCGACGCGGCGGCCAGGCATCTGAGTTTCTCCAAGGCCGCGGAGGAGCTCAACGTCACCCATGGCGCCGTCAGCCGGGCCATCCGCAACATCGAGGACAGGCTGGGCATCCAGCTCTTCGATCGAGGCACACGCTCCGTGCGCCTCACCGCTGTCGGCGCGGCCTATGCGGCGGAGGTCGGCAAGGCGCTCGACCAGATCGCCGCCGCCACCATCGCCGCAACGCCCGACCGCTCGACGCGCATCCTCAACGTCAGCACATCGGATGGTTTCGCAGGCCGCTGGCTGGTGCCGAGGCTGCATCGCTTTCATCGCGCCAATCCCGACATCGACGTGCGGCTGGCGACCTCGGGCGTGCTGGCCGATTTCGTCAGCGACGGCATCGACATATCCATCCGCTACGGGCGCGGCGGCTATAGCGGAGTGACGGCGGAATTCCTCGCCGACGAGGAGGTCTTCCCTGTCTGCAGCCCGGAGCTCCTGCAAGGCGAGCATCCGTTGCGCCTACCCGAGGATTTGAGGCATCACAAGCTGATCCACGATGCCTTTCGCATCGACTGGGCGACATGGCTTGAACAGGCCGGCGTCGAAGGCATCGACCCCAAACGCGGCGTGCGCTTCGATTCCGCCACCTTCGCCGTCGAGGCCGCCGTACACGGCGAAGGCGTGCTGCTCGGCCGCAGCGCGCTGGTCTCGGCCGACCTCGCGGCCGGGCGGCTGGTCAGGCCCTTCGACCTCGCGCTGAAATCAGCGGCCAGCTACTACGTCGTCTATCCCGAAGGCGCGCTACGCCAGAAGAAGGTCAGGGCGTTCCGCGACTGGCTGTTCGCCGAGATCGCGACCGACTGGGCGGGCATGCCCAGGAGCGCCCCTGAACTCAAGCCGTTGACTCCGGCGGGTATGCGCAAGGGCGCTTGAGAGCACCTGAGCGCCTACGAAGTGAGACAGGTGGCGCGACCTCTCCCGCGCCTCCCGCCCGGTGCGTCCGACATATTCGGCATGGCCGCCGCCGGACCCGACATCGAGGCACTGCAAATGCAGCTGTCCTCATCACTATGAAGGGGGACGTGAGCCGGCCGCCGTGAGATGATGCCCGGCAAGGCAAACACGCCTTGCCCCTAAGACCAGGCCGCGAAAGGCGGACTTGGTCAGGCCTGGTCGCCATGAGCAGCTCGATGCTCCGGACGCTTGAATGGCATTTCCCGTTTGGCTGCGGCATCGCGGAACGCAGCCGTCGCCGTCACGCCCTGCCGAGAATGCTCGGAAACGGAAATCGGAGGCTGCGATGAAGCGCGTTACCCTCATGCTTGGCTGTCTTCTGCTTGGCCTGTTGGAGCCCACCAGCACTCGGGCAGCCGGCGCGATCTTCTTCGGCGACGATGAGTCCTATGGTTGGTGCTCCGGCTACACAAGCAAGGAAGCCGCGCGCAAATGCGCGCTTGGGCAGTGCAAGGACGCCGGCGGCGTCAATTGCCAGCTGGCCCTGGAATGCCAGGGCGGATGGGGGGCGATCGCCACCGGCGACAATGGCGGCTATGGCATGGCCTGTGAGACCTCCAACGAGGTCAACGCGCGCATTGAGGCCGGGCTGGTGTGCATGACCACGGTGAAAGGCTTGTGTCACACGCAAACCACCTTCTCCGAGCGCAATCAATCCATCAGCCAGGAGGACAATGCGCTGTTCGACCGCACGCTCTACGCGCAGGTCCTGCTGCTCAAGCTGGGCTACTATAAAGGCGGGATCGACGCCAATGCGGGATCGGACACACGGAGCGCGCTGAGGTCGTTTCAAACCCAGGCGGGGCTGCCGGTCACCGGCGAGCCCGACGAGAAAACCCTCGACCAGCTGACGGCCAAGTTCGGCGGCGCCGGCGCACTCGTGGCGGCCATTTTGGAGGGAAATCGCAATATCGATACATCGGACTGGCACACAAAGACCGCGGCGCCGCGCGCCGAGGTCGCGCAGGCATCGACATCGCAGAATATACCGACCTCCCCGCTCGAGGCCTTCGGCGTGAACGAAGAGGCCTTGAACGGGGCCCTTTCGGAAGGCGTCGGCAACATCAACCGCCAGACGAGCGATCGTTTCAGCTTCCAGGGCACTTTCAGCTGCGGCCGCCTGGCGGGCGACAGCAAGATCAGGTGCACGACGACGGTGGCCGATCCGGCCAGCCCGGAGGCGGATGTCGTCGATCTCTACCATGTCGATGGATCGGACGTATTCGCCCAGATGGAGGCGATGGCCGACAAGAAGGCGAGCGAGGAAGGCGGTGCCGATTACCTCGACAGGAGGTCACAGGTAACGTTCACGACCAACGGGGAAAAACGGCTGGTCGAATTCGGTTGCGTGCAGCACATCGGGGATCGGGTCTCGCACGGATTCTGCTATATCGAAGTCACGAAAAGCATCGGCGTGATGACGACCGTCGCACCGCCGTCGTCAAATCCCGGTCCGGGCGGCGTGACGACAACGGATGAAGGAACTGCCGAGATGCGCAGGGCATACGACCTGTTGGCAGGGATGTCGCTCGGCCTGCTCAGCGTTCCGCTGAAGAAGTAAGGGACGAGAGATCCGCTGCTACAAGGCTGCCCTAGCGGCAAGCAGCCGTTCCTGCCCTCAGCCTCCGCGCTTTCTGCCCGGCGCTCCCGACAAAGAGACAGGGGATGGGCATCGATCGTTGCCCATCGGCGCCATCTGATGCCATTGTCGCCGCGACGGCGCGCCATGGGGAGATGGCGCACCGCCAGGGAGGATTTTCATGACCACGACACAGACCGGCCTGCCGCGCTATGACGATGCCGTTGCGGGCTTTCGTATCGAGGATGAGGTTGCCAGACTGCAGGGCGACCCTGCGACCGGCATCAACGCCTATGTCGAATGCTGCGGCCGGCACACTGGCGCGAACCGCCTGGCGCTGCGCGCCATCTCGGCCGGCGGCCAACTCAGCGAATTCACCTTCGACGATCTCGACGACATGTCCGGCCGTGTCGGCAATCTGCTGAAGGAGCTAGGTGTCGGCCCAGGCGATGTCGTGGCCGGCATGCTGCCACGCATCCCCGAACTGGTGGCGCTGATCCTCGGCGCCTGGCGCATCGGCGCCGTCTACCAGCCGCTGTTCACCGCCTTCGGCCCGAAAGCCATTGAGCATCGGCTCGGCTACAGCGGCGCCAGGCTGGTGGTTACCAATCCGGCCAATCGCGGCAAGCTCGACGAGGTCGAAAACCCTCCGCGAATCGCCACCATCCTCAGTGCGGGCGAGGCCCTGCCCCCGGGCGACATCGATTTCCGCGCCGCCCTTGCCGCCGCCTCCCCCGACTGCGATGCGGTGATGCGCAAGGGCGAAGACCTGTTCATGATGATGTCGACCTCGGGCACCACCGGCCTGCCCAAGGGCGTGCCGGTGCCGCTCAGCGCGCTCATGGCCTTCGGCGCCTATATGCGCGACGCGATCGGCCTGCGCGCCGACGACGTCTTCTGGAACATCGCCGATCCGGGCTGGGCCTACGGCCTCTATTACGCCATCACGGGGCCCCTGCTGCTCGGTATCGCCACCACCTTCAACGAGGGCGCCTTCACCGCCAGGAGCACCTATGACGTCATCGAGCGGCTCGGCGTCACCAGCCTAGCCGGCTCGCCCACAGCCTTCCGCCTGCTGCTCGCCGAAGGTCCCGATGCCGCCGCGCGTGTAAAAGGCCGGCTGCGCGTGGTGAGCAGCGCCGGCGAGCCGCTCAACCCGGAAGTGATCCGCTGGTTCGAGGCCCATCTCGCCGCCCCCATCCATGACCACTACGGCCAGACCGAGAACGGCATGATGGTCAACAACCACCATGGCCTCGCGCATCCCGTGCGCGCGGGCTCCGCCGGCTTTGCCATGCCGGGCTACCGCATGGTGGTGCTGGACGAGGCCGGCAACGAGCTCGGCCCCAACCAGCCCGGTATCCTCGCCGTCGACATCGCCAATTCGCCGCTGCGCTGGTTCGCCGGCTACCACCGGGCCGAGACGCCGGCCATATCGGGCGGCTACTACCGCACCGGCGACACGGTGGAATACGAGCCCGACGGCTCGGTCTCCTTCATCGGCCGCGCCGACGACGTCATCACCTCATCCGGTTACCGCATCGGCCCCTTCGACGTCGAAAGCGCGCTGATCGAACACCCTGCGGTCACCGAGGCGGCGGTGGTCGGCGTACCTGACCCGCAGCGCACCGAGATCGTCAAGGCCTTCGTCATCTTGGCCCCCGCCTACCAAGGCAGCCCGGAGCTCGCCGAGGAACTGGCGCAACATGTCAAAAAACGCCTCTCAGCCCACGCCTATCCGCGCGAGATCGACTTCGTGACGGAGCTGCCGAAGACACCGAGCGGCAAGATCCAGCGGTTTCTGCTGCGCAAGGCCGAGGTGGAGAAGAGGAAGGGGTGAAGGGCTGGCGCGCGGGCGGGAAACGGTCAGAATAGCACATTTCCAAAGCGGGTCATTTTAAGCAGCGCTTCCGACACCTCGTATCCTGCGGCAAAGCAGAAGGCGAAATCGATGTCACAGTCGCAGCGGCCTCTATCGAGAGCACCATCCTCAGCTTGATTGCGCATTCAGAATGAACGCGCGCATCAGCGCCACGCACTCCTGGTGGTGAGTCTCGAGCAGCAGATGCGCCGCGTCGTAGATATGCATGTCTAGCCGGTCGAGCTCGCGGGCATAGGCGAGCACCTCGTCAATCTCAAAGTACGGGTCGTGCCGGCCCCAGAGCAGCAGGGCGGGCGGTTGGTGGTCGCGGTGATAGGCCGAGATCTCGGGAAAGCGGGCGACGTAGCGGCCATAGTCGGCGAAGATGCGAAACTGTATCTCGACGAGCCCCGGCCGGCTCATCCGCTCCCAGTCGAGATGCCAGCCTTCAGGCGCGAACTGCGGCTTGAGCCGATCCGGAATGTCGCCGACATAGGTGCGCCGCACGCCCTCGAAGTTCAGCCACTCGGGGAGTTTTGCGCGGTTCCCAGGGGTCGGATCGGCCCAGTAGGCCTTGTTCGGCTCCCAGTCCGGGCCAAGGCCCTCCTGATGAGCATTGCCGTTCTGGATGATAAGCCCCAGCACACGCTCGGGACGCGCCAGAGCCAGATAATAGGCGACCGGTGCTCCGAAATCGTGGCTATAGAGGAAGAACCGCTCCAGCCCGACCTGCCGCGTCAACGCGTCGATCGTCCGCGCGATAGCTTCGAACGTGTAGGGATAGTCGTCGGGCGCCTCCGTGAAACCGAACCCGGGCAGGTCAGGCGCAACAACCTGCGCCACTTGTGCCAACGGGCTGATGACGTAGCGGAAGTAGTACGACGAGCAGGGCTGGCCATGGAGAAGCAGCACGCCGGGCGCGTCACGCCGCCCAGCTTCGCGATAGAACAGCTTCACCCCATCCACCTCGACCGTGTGATGCTTGGCTTTCTCAACGTCCAGCATGCCGTATTCCTCCTGCTGTTTCCAATCGGCGATGAACCTGATAATTCAACTTATCCGGTTACGCATGTAACCGACCAACGCGCTTTTAAAGGTTACGTTCCCTGTCGAGCCATCATACGGCCTGGGTGCCGGAGCACTTCATAGGCGGCCACCCCGCCCTCGACCTTTCGAACGCCGTGTTTGATAGGCGCGACCCGCCGCCCCACAATGAACTCTTCACGTCCCCTTGGGACGTCGGGGCGTGGTTGCTCGCTGCCGGGCTGGCCGACGAGGGGGAAGCAGGAGCGGTCGCCGAAATACGGGATCGGCAGTTCCTCATCGACGTTCGTGAGATACGGGAATCGTCCTACGCGCTGTTTGAGGCGATCGCCTCGGACGTGGAAACGCCATTGCGGCCGCTTGGTCTTCTATTCACACGCGCCGCACGTGCGCTGGGAACCGAGCAAGTCGGATGCGATGGGACGCGGCTCGATCTCTCCTCCCATCAATGGGCCGACCCCGCCCTAGTGACCGCATTCCTTGCACATCTATCGATCGAGGCTTTTTTTACGCTGCCTCGCGCGAGGCTGCATGCATGCCCACGGTGTGGGTGGCTATTCGTGGACACCTCACGAGGCGGGAAGCGCCGCTGGTGCAGCATGCGGACTTGCGGGAATCGCGAGAAGATAGCCCGCCATCGGGGCCATCCGCCATCTTAACCGTCAAGACCGACAATGCGTTCCGGGCGCGATGGCGCGATTGGTGGCTGGGACGTCCGCTTTTCGAAACGACCAGGAACCACTCGACGGCTGGTACTGGACTCAAGCCGCACGAAGGCAATGGATTCCAGGAAACTTCCGAGACCGGAGAGAGTGCGGCATCATCATGATTGCGATCGGAAGGAACAATGCGGAAAGGGCCTCGTTGGTGGGGTGGCACGTTTGCTTGTAGATTGCTGCTGATGAAACTCGAGGACGAAGCCCGCCACAAGTCCGAAGATGTGGACAATGCCGTCCTCAAGGACTTCGTGCTTGCCTTGCAGCGGCGGGTCGAGGTGAACCACGACTTCGATATCCCTTATCTTGCCGGTTACAGCGAGGATGGGCGAACCGTCTATATCGACCGCCACTTACCGCGAACCATGGCGTCGAAAGGCCGGGCAGTAAGGCTTGCGCCCTTTTTGGTCACGCATGAGGTGGTCGAGAAATCGCTCTTGGATAAATTGCGACTTCACTATCTGCATGCCCACCAAATAGCGCTGCGGACGGAGCGAGATGCCGTCCTCGCAGCCCGTGTTTCATGGCAGGCTTACCAGGCCCTGATGAAGAGCAACGAGAAGCCCATCGACGAGGAGAAGGTGAAGGCCGTCCCTCACGACCTCGACCTGACGCCCTATCGAGATTTGAAAGATTTCCCAGTGCTGGATCGGTTGGTCAAAGCAGCCCAAGGATCGAAAGGGCAGAGATCGCAGCCGTCAGCGAAGAACCGCGCCAGATGATGAGTGGGCGAAAGTGGGCTGGACCTCCTTCGCTGTCAAGGCGTTGAGGCGCTACGCTCCCGTTCCGCCGACTGCTCGGATCAGCGATTGACACCGCGCGTGGCGTGAATACGGCGCAAAGCCAGCATTGATCGGCTCAAGAAGGGAAGAAGCGAGACTTTCTTGAATCCAGAACGCCCACGCCATCCCCTCCCCCTCACACCGCGATCTGCAGCGTCCCGTGGCGCCGCACCTCGGCCTCTATCTCCCTCACCAGCGTGTCCAGCGCGGGGTTGCGGGCGTTGCGGGCGCGGCGGATGACGTAGGCGAGGTCCGGGGGCTTGGGGAACTGCTTGTCGACTATCTCCATGCCGGGCTGCAGATGCCGCTGGCTGAGCAGCGCGACGCCGAGCCCGGAGGTCACGCCGGCGATGATGCCAGCGGCACTCGAACATTCGAACACGATCTCGAACACCGTTCCCTCGTCCTGGCCGAGATCTAGGCCCCAGCGGCGATAGAAGCAGTTGTCGTCGAAGGATAGGAACGGCACCGGGTCGCCTTTCACCAAGGTCAGTTCGGGCGACTTCACCCAATGCAGGCTCTCGCAGAAGAGCAGGATGTCGGTGGGCCGGACCTCGTGCTGGAACACCTGGATGATGGCCGCGTCGAGCGCCCCCTCGCCCAGCAGCTTCTGCAAGGCAAGGCTCATGCGCACTTGCGTGCGCACGCTCACCTCTGGGTAGAGCCGGCGAAACCGGCCAAGGATGCGCGAAAGATCCGTGCAGGTCGTGTCCTCGGTCATCCCAAGGGCGATTTTGCCTTGCAGCGTGCTTTTCGACAGGCTCAGGATCGCCTCGTCATGGATGCCCAGGATGCGCCTGGCATAGCCCAGCAGATCCTGCCCTGAACTGGTGAACATCGGCGCATTGGCCTTGCGGCTGAGGATTTCGCAGTCGAGACTCGCTTCCAGCCGCCTGATCTTGTGGCTGACGGCCGACTGCGACAGGCCCAGCACCTCGGCCGCGCGGGTGACGCCGCCATGTTTCTCGATCGTCACCATCGCTCGCAAGGCATCGACATCCAGGCGGCGGCTCATCACTCCAGCCATGACAATCCTCGTTCGAAACGAAAACAACGCTCCAGATCCTGGCCCGGAACCGGTCCCGGGCAAATGGATATGCCAGATTTCGTGGCTATTTCATGGATGCATCGAAATTTGTCATGTGCAAACGCCAGCGTGCCGCCATAAGTCCGCCCCGGCACCCATTCAACGCAGAGACCGCATGACGCTCCCGAAACATCAGCCCCTGCTCTGGCCGCTCATGGCGGCCGCGCTGGTTGTCAGCTGGAGTTCCGGCTTCGTCGGCATCCGCTACGCCAGCGAGAGCGCCGACGTCATGCTGGTGCTGTTCTGGCGAACCTTGATGTCGGGGCTGGTCCTTCTGCCCTTCGCGCTCATGATCGGGCCGCGCATCGGCGCACGTGCCTTGATGCAGCAGATGGCCTTCGGCGTGGCGATGATGTTCCTCTATCTCGGCGGCTTCGCGCTTGCCATCGGCCAGCGCGTGCCGACCGGCCTGGTCGCGCTGATCTCGGACCTCGTCCCTCTCGCCATCGCGGCGCTTTCGCAGCCCATACTGGGTCACCGGCTGACATCGAGGCAATGGACCGGAACGGCGCTCGGTGTGCTCGGTGTGCTGATCGTCTCGCTGAACAGCCTCAGCCTCGGAACGGCGCCGGCCTGGGCATATATTGTGACCATCGCCTCCATGATGGTCTTCGCCCTGGCGACCGTGCTGCAGAAGCGGATGGGGACAATCGACATGCCCATCCACCAGAGCCTTTGCATCCAATGCCTGACGGCGGCGATGCTTTTTGCCGCCTGCGCCGGCTGGAATGGCGGGCTGATGCCGCCCCTCGATGGCCGGTTCGAGTTCGGCATCGCGTGGCTGGTGCTGTTTTCGACCTTCTTCTGCTACGGCGTCTATTATGTGAGCCTGCGCCTCTACAGCGCCGCCCAGGTCAGCAGCGTGATCTATCTCAGCCCGCCGGTGACGATGCTGTGGGCCTGGCTGCTCTTCGGCGACCCGCTTTCATCGGCGATGGTCCTCGGCCTTGCGGTGACACTGTTCGGCGTCTGGCTGACATCCTCGCGCGGCACGGCATCGAAGGGCGAGGCAGGTCCGACCCCGGTCGGGCAGCCCGTCGGGCAACCGGCCGATTGATCGTGATCCCGCACCAAAACAACCATCCAACCCAAGGGAGTGAACCCCATGAAGCTGACTGATTTCAAGGCCCTCACCTTCGACTGCTACGGCACCCTCATAGATTGGGAATCCGGCATGATCGACGCCCTGAAGCCGCTGACCGGGCGGGTTGGCCGCGGTCTGAGCCGCGACGACATCCTGCAGGCGCATGCAAGGCATGAATCCAGCCAGCAGAACTGGACGCCCCAAAAACGCTACTGCGATCTTCTCGCCGTCGTCTACAAGCGGCTCGCCGAGGAATGGGGCGTCGTGGCCACGCCGGAGGAATGCATCGCCTATGGCCAAAGCGTGAAGGACTGGCCGGCCTTTGCCGACACACCCGCCGCCCTGCAATACCTCAAGCAGCACTACAGGCTGGTCATTCTCTCCAACGTCGACAATACGAGCTTCTCCTTCAGCAACAGGAAACTCGGCGTCGATTTCGATGCGATCTACACGGCGGAGGACATCGGCTCCTACAAGCCGTCGCCTCGGAATTTCGACTATATGCTCGAAAAGCTGGCGACGCTCGGGATTGGCGACAAGCAAGTCCTGCACACGGCCGAAAGCCTGTTCCACGATCACACCGTCGCCAACCGGCTGGGCCTCGCATCATGCTGGATCCACCGCCGGCACGCCGATCAGGGTTTTGGCGCCACGATGCATCCCGGCGACATGCCGAAAGTGAACTTCCGCTTCGACAGCATGGCCGACCTCGCGAAGGCACATAGGGAGGAATTGCGCGCCTGACGGAAGAGCCGCCGGGCCATCCCTCGCGCTGAAATCAGAACTCACCGGACGGCCGTCAAGTCTTCTTACGGGCGGCGCCGCGCTTTTCCGCCCGCCCACCGGAACCCCACAAGGCGCGGCTGAGCAAGCCCCTGCGTTTGCGCGGGACAAGATCGATATCGCTGACGAGCTTGGCGCCGCCCCTGCGCCGCTCGAGCGTGATCTTGCGGCTGTGGAACGCCTCCAGCTCGGCCCGGTGCGCCACGCTCAAGATGGTCACATTGGGCAGTTCTTGGATGATGGTCTCCATCATCCTGTCCTGGCTCTTCTCGTCGAGTGCCGCCGTTGCCTCATCCAGCACGACGATATCGGGCGCGTGCAGGAGGAGCCGCGCGAAGGCCAGCCGCTGCTTCTCGCCGCCCGACAGGGTCTGGTCCCATGGCGCCTCTTCGTCGATCCGGTCGCCGAGATAACCGAGCCCCACCTTGTCGAGGGCGGCCCTGATCTGTGGAACCGTCCAGTCGTCGGCAGCACCTGGATAGGCGGCCGCCCGGCGCAGCGTGCCCGAGGGAATGTAGGGACGCTGCGGCAGCATGAACAAGCGCTTGCCGGGGTGGAAATCGACGCTGCCGCCACCCCACGGCCACAGCCCCGCTATCGCCCGCACCAGCGTGCTCTTGCCCGTACCGGATTCGCCGGCCACCAGCAGCCGTTCGCCCGGTTGGATCACGACCTCGGTTTCCTTGACCACGGCGGTGCCGTCATCGAGCGACACGGAGAGATTGTTCAGGCTGAGCATCGTATCGTCCTTGGTCTCGCCATGACTGATGCGTCCGAGCGCGTCGCTTTCTTCCGCGCGCTCGAGCCCGTCGAGCGACATCATCAGCGAGGCGATGCGCCGTGCCGAGGCGTTCCAGTCGGCGAGACGCGGGTAGTTGTCGACCAGCCATCCGAACGCGCCCTGCACTATGGCAAAGGCCGATGCCGCCTGCATGACCTGCCCAAGCGACATCGAGCCATCGAGGAATTTTGGCGCGCTCAAAAGTACCGGCACCACGGGCGCGAACAGGCTCGACCCCTGGGAGACCAGCGCCGTGCGCATGTGCTGGCCAGCAAGCATCGCCCACCGCTTCAGCACGCCGGCGAAGGTCCTGTCGATGCCGCTGCGCTCCTCCTCCTCGCCGCCGAGCAAGGCAATGCTCTCGCCGTTTTCGCGCACGCGCGTCAGCGTGTAGCGAAATTCCGCTTCCACCTGGTTCTTCTGTTCGGAGAGTTCGACGAAATGCCGGCCGATGACCACCATCGAGGTGGAAGTGATGGCCGCATAGATGACCGCGGTGATGACGAGGAAGCCTGGAATGGTGATATTCGCCCCGCCGATCGGCAGCGTCAGCGCGCCGCCGATCGTCCACAGCACGACGATGAAGGTCGAGGCCGCCAGGAAGGCGTTGAGGACGCCGGAGACGAAATCCACGGGCGATTCGGTGGCGATCCGCAGATCCTCGGATATACGGGCCTCCGGGTTCTGGTGATCGCCGCGGACGAGATTGAGCTGGTAGTAGCGGCCGTTGGTGAGCCAGCGGCCGATGACCGATGTGGTGAGCCAGGAGCGCCAGCGACGCTGGATCGTCATGCGCAGATAGACCTGCGCGACGACGAGGCTGACGCTTCCAAGCACCAGCGGTACGAACACGGCGCTCAGGAAATAGACGGTCGGCGCATTGCGCTGTTCGATGGCGTCGAAGATCGCGCGGTTCCAGACATTGATGCCGTATTGGAAGCCGACATTGACGCAGATCAGGATCAGGAGCCCGATCGTGCACGGCCAGGCGAGCTTGTCGCCGCGCCGGCTCCAGTAGCCGCGCGCGCTGATCCAGAAACGCTTCAGCAGGTATTTCTTGCGCGCCTGCTCGGCCTGTTCGGGGCTCAGCTGCGGATCGGGTTCCGCCGCCGCTGGCGGCGGCGGCGCCTCGCCCACGACTTCGGATGCGACCTCGACATCGGGTGCCTTCTCCCGGCGGGGCTTCCTGGCACCGTTTGGCTTGGCGCCGCCGGCCGGCTTCGGTTTGGGTTTGATGTCTGTCACGAGGGCCATAACGGCGTGGAAATCGGAAGGTTTCATCGTCCTTCGCCATAGGACGCCTCCGGCCGTGCGAAGGCTATCCTGGTGCCCCGATATCTGCCACGCCGCGCCAGACCTCACCGCCGCACAATCGCCACCAAGCCACGCGAAGAGCTTGTAAAAACGGAGGTTCCACGATGCGTCTGGTCTGGACTTTGGTGTTCGCGCTGGCGAGCGGTGCGGCCTATGCCACTTCGCCGGAGGACGACTACATCGCCGCCCGCGACAATGCGATATCGGCCATCGCCGCGATGGAAAGCGCGAATGCCCCTGTCGAAACGCTCGATGCGGCCAATGAGAAGGCCCGCGCCGATCTCGAACAGCGCCTTTCCGCGCTTCTCGGGCCTTTCACGGTCCAGGGTTTTCCGGCGGCCGGCACGATCAACATCGAAAGCCTCAGTTCCTCCGATGTCGGCTTCGGCATGCTGGACGGACTTCGCCACGGCACCGAGGACGGCCCCAGCATCGTGGTATCGACGCGCGGGCTGGTCGAGCGCTGGCTGCGGTCACGCGCCGCCGAGACGGACGCCGATCTCAAACTGCCCACCGACTTCGACGCGGCGCTGAAACTCGATGCCTTCTACACCCAGGCCATCGGCAGCGATGCCGCGTTCACCGGCACGCTCGACTTCACCGTGAAGAAGCCTGACGGCGCCGACATGGCGATCGCCCGCCTCGGCGGCTGGGCACAGGATGTCGGGCCGAACTACGACCAGGAGGTCGTCGTCACGGTCGTCAAGGGCAACAGCGTCATGATCGCCGAGGCGCCCGCGACCGTCCCGAAAATCGCGGCCTGCGACGCGGTCTGGACCGCCGCCGATGCCGCCGCCCAGAAATTGATCAAGCAAACCACCGGCGACAGCGATGAGAATACATCCGATGCCGCCGACGCCGCCTGGGCAAAAGGCGACAGCGACTTCCGCGCCTGCATGGGCAAGAACCTGCCCGACAACCCCGTCTTCCCCGCACTGCTCGCCCAGGCACAGACGCTTGCCGACCACATGGCGGGGAAGTAGGGCGCGGAAGCTGCCAATCTCCCCCCCAGTGGGGGAGATGCCCGGCAGGGCAGAGGGGGGCGCGAAGGATCTCGGCTTACCAAAAAACCTGGGAGCAGCACGGGGTCGGCTGAGATGTCGGCGGGACAGCGCCCCCCTCTGGCCTGCCGGCCATCTCCCCCACAAGTGGGGAGATTGGAAACTTCGGCGCCGACGCCGATTCTTGCCCCCCTTGTCACCCCCGCACCCCATTACGATATTGTCGGCGCGCTGGCCTTGCTGAACGCGGTTGCCAGCACGGTTGAAAATGGTTGAAAGGAAGTCCCGGACGCGCCATGGCGCGACGGGCGGATGAACAGCGTGGGAAACTCGGCAATGACGACAGACACAAAAGCGACGGAAACCAAGGCATTCGAGGCGGATGTTTCGCGGCTGCTGCATATGATGGTGCACTCGGTCTATTCCGATAAGGACGTCTTCCTGCGCGAATTGATCTCCAACGCCGCCGACGCCTGCGAAAAGCTGCGCTTCGAGGCCGTCAGCCATCCGGAGTTGCTGGCCGACGATCCGAAGCCGCGCATCTCGATTTCAGCCGATCCCGACAGCAAGCTGATCACCGTCGAGGACAACGGCATCGGCATGAGCCGCGACGACATGACGGAGGCGCTGGGCACGATCGCGCGCTCGGGAACGCGCGCTTTCATCGAGCGCGTTGGCTCCGGCAATGCCAGCGAAGACACGCAGCTCATCGGCCAGTTCGGCGTCGGCTTCTACTCCGCTTTCATGGTGGCGACCCGCGTCGACGTCATCAGCCGCCTGGCGGGAAGCAATGAGGCCTGGCGCTGGTCGTCCGACGGCAAGGGTTCCTACGAGATCGCGCCCGCCCCGCTCGAAGCAGCACCCAGGCGCGGCACCCGCGTCGTGCTGCATCTGATGGACGACGCGGTGTCCTACACCGGATCCTACCGGCTCGAGCAACTGGCCAAGTCGCAGTCGGGCCATGTGCCGGTGCCGATCACGTTCATCGAGAAACCCGGCGCCGAAGCGCGCGACATTGCCGACGGCACAGCCCTTTGGATCAGGCCGAAGAGCGAGATCAAGCCCGAGGAATACACGGATTTCTACCGCAGTGTCGCCGGCCAGTATGACGAGCCGGCCGCCACGATCCATTTCCGCGCCGAGGGCCGGCAGGAATACAGCGTGCTCGCCTTCGTGCCAAGCTCGCGTCCCTTCGATCTCTTCGACCAGGACCGCAAGGGCCGCATCAAGCTCTATGTGCGCCGCGTCTTCATCACCGACGATGCCGATCTGTTGCCGCGTTACCTGCGCTTCATGCGCGGGCTGGTCGATTCCGCCGACCTGCCGCTCAACGTCTCGCGCGAGATGATCCAGGAAAGCCCGCTGCTGGCCGCGATCCGCAAGGGCCTGACCAACCGCGTGCTCGGCGATCTCTCAAAGCTCGCGGAGAACGAGGCCGAGACCTATGCCAAAATCTGGGAAAATTTCGGCGTCGTCCTCAAGGAAGGGCTCTACGAGGATCATGAACGCCGCGAGCAGTTGCTGAAGCTTGCCCGCTTCCGTTCGACCGCCTCGGGCGAAAATTGGCGCGGCCTTGCCGACTATGTCTCGGCGATGAAGGAAGGCCAGAAGGCGATCTTCTTCATGGCCGGCGACGACCGCGCGCGGCTCGAAGCCTCGCCGCAGCTCGAAGGTTTTCGGGCACGCGGCATAGAAGTGCTGCTGCTCACCGACCCCGTCGACAGCTTCTGGACGTCGATGGCGCCGGAATTCGACGGCAAGCCGTTCAAGTCGGTTACGCAAGGGGTGGCCGAACTCTCCGAGATTCCCTTGCTCGATGATGCCAAGAAGCCGGACGCGGCGACGCCCGAAGTCGATGGCTTCCTGGCCTTCGTCAAAGCGGCGCTTGGCGACGCCGTGTCGGATGTGAAGCCTTCCGACCGCCTGACCGAAAGCGCGGTCTGCCTGGTCGCGCCCGAGCACGGTCCCGACCGCCAGTTCGAGCGGCTGCTCAACGCCGCCGGCCGCCTCGACAAGACGGCCAAACCGATCCTCGAAATCAACCCCCGCCACGAGCGCGTGCTCGCGCTCGCCGGCCTCGGCGACGACGAGAAGGCCTTCAAGGACGATGCCGCCCACCTTCTCTACGACGAGGCGCGCGTGCTCGACGGCGACAAGCCCGCGGATGCCAGGGCGTTTTCCGAGCGCCTTGCCCGGCTGATCGCGCGGGGTATCTCGAAGGGCTGAGGAGCGCCGGCCAGCCCTCGTCGACAGGTTTGTCGATCGGGTCACGAGGCGGCGCTACGCAGCGACGCCGCCTTCAAGAATTCGACGTCTGTCGCAGCCGGCGACGAGCTGAAGTCCACTGGCTCAATCGCCTGGTGTAGACATCGCGCCTGCAATCACCCAATCTTGGCCTCGGGAACAAAACAGCGCTTCAAAGAAAGCGCGGACGTCCGGGTGCTCATGAAACGACGATGGACATTGTATGATCCACGGCTGGCCTGGATGCTCGTCGCGCCGGTGCTCCTGCTGCTGATCTTCTTCCTGGTGCTGCCGATCGCCGTGATGGCCGGCTATACCTTCTTCACCTTCGTCACCGCCGGCGTGGAAACGAGCGCGCTGACGACGGCGAACTGGCACGAATTCCTCACCGACAGCTATTATCACGGCTTCCTCCTGAAGACGCTGAGGGTCGGGGCCATGACGGCGCTGCTGTGCGGAGTGCTCGGCTATTTTCCCGCCTATTTCATCTGGGCCACGACCTTCAAGCACAAATGGCTGCTGCTGCTTTTGCTGATCGTGCCGTTCTGGATCAGCTTCACCATCCGCACCTTTTCCTGGATCAACATTCTGGGCGAACAGGGCGTCATCAACGTCGCGCTGCTCAAAATGGGCATCATCCATGAGCCGCTGCAGATGCTCTACAATGAAGGCGCGGTCATCCTGGGGATGCTGCACTTCCTGCTGCCCTACATGATCCTCAACGTCTATGTCAGCCTGGAGAGCATTGATCGCACGTTGATTTCGGCGGCTCGCTCAATGGGCTGCACGAGCGCGCAGGCGTTCCGCGAGGTCACGCTTCCGCTGTCGCTGCCCGGCGTGGCGGCGGGCCTGCTGCTCTGCTTCGTGCTGGCCGCCGGCAGCTATGTGACGCCGCAGCTTCTCGGCTCGGGCCGCGACGCGCTGTTCGGCAACCTGATCTACGACACCATCATGGGCGAGCTGAACTGGCCGATGGGCGCCACGCTTTCGATCGTGCTGTTCGTCGTGCTCGGCTTCTTCGCCGCCGTCTACACGCGCTACATGGGCATGTCGCAGATCGTCAAGGGGCTTGGCGGATGAAGGGATTGGGAGGGTGAGAGAAACACGGCGCAAGCAGGAAGGCAGATGGGCCTGGCGGCTGACCGGCTTCGTCACGGTCTGCGTCTACATCTTCATGTTCGCGCCGATCGTGGCGACGGTGATCCTGTCGTTCAACGCCTCGATGTTCGGCGGCTTCCCGATGACCGGCTTCAGCCTGCAATGGTACGGAAAGCTGATGGCCAACGAGGCGGTGCTGGCCGCCTTCCGCACGTCCTTGTGGATTGCGTTGGTCACCGCCATCGTCACCACCGCGATCGGCGTCACCACGGCATTTGCCTTGGTCCGCTTCGATTTTCGCGGCAAGCAGGCGCTGAGCACGCTGGTGATCCTGCCGGCACTCGTGCCCGAGACAATCCTCGGCGTCGGCTTGCTGGTGCTGATCAAGGCTGTCGACCAGCCGCGAACCATGCTTCTGCTGGTGCTCGGCCATATCCTGCTTGCCGTGCCCTATGTGGTGCTGATCGCCCAGGCGCGCATGATCGGCATCCGGCGCGTCTATGAGGAGGCGGCACTGTCGCTTGGCGCCTCGCGCTTCTCGTCCTTCCGCGAGATCACGCTGCCGCTGCTCATCCCGGCAGTGGTGGGCGGCGCCCTGCTCGCCTTCACCATCTCCTTCGACAACACCTCGGCCAGCCTGTTCTGGCGGCCGGCCGGCGTCGAGACCATGCCCACCCAGATCCTTTCGATGCTCAAGATCTCGATCAGCCCGGAAATCAACGCGCTCGGCACCGTGATGATCCTGGTGACCGTCGGCATCCCGCTCATCGGCGGCCTGATCCTGCAAAGCCTGACAAAACTGAGAAGACGTGGCGAACCAAAGGAGGAAACACAATGAAAATCACCACCACCAAGCGGCTGGAACGGCTGCACGATCGATATGCCAATGGCGACCTGAGCCGCCGCACTTTCCTGACGCTGACCGCGGCCGCGGCGGCATCGGCGGGCCTTTCCATGCCGTGGATGGGCCGGGCGCTCGCCGCGGTCCAGGAGGTTCGCTTCGACGGCTGGGGCGGCACGGTGCAGGACGCGATCGACAAGTTCGCCTTCCAGCCCTACACGGCCAAGACCAAGATCAAGGTGGTCCAGGGCACGTTCGGCGACGAGGACGAGATCATCACCAAGATCAAGACCGCCAAGCCCGGCGACTACCAGGTCATCCATTCTTCCGGCGTCAACTACTACATCAAATATGTGAATGGCGGCCTGACCTCGGAGATCAACGAGGCCAACATTCCAAATATGGCCAATGTGCTGCAGCCGATGATCGAGCCGTTCCGCAAGCTGACGCCAAAGCTTTCGGCCGTGCCCTACGACTACGGAACGACGGGCATCGCCTACAACACCAAGGTGATCTCGCCGGAGGAAGCCAAGGAAAAGGGCGCCGGGCTCCTGCTCGACAAGAAATATGCCGGCAAGGTCGGCGGCTATTCCGACATGACGACGCGCGTCTGGTACGCGGCGCTCGCCACCGGGCAGGACCCCAACAACCTCAAGGACATGGACGCCATCTGGGCCAAGGTGCGCGAGACGCGCGACCTCGCCAAGAAGTTCTGGAGCTCCGGCGCGGAACTGATGGACCTGCTTTCCAAGGGCGAGATCGTGGTGACCGACGCGTGGTCGGGACGCGTCGCCGCGCTGCAGGACCAGGGCCATCCGATCGGCTATCTCGATCCGGCCGGCTCCTATGCCTGGATGGAGGATATGCTGATCCTGAAGGGCTCGCCCATGGCCGAGTGCGAAGAGCTGATCAACTTCATGCTCGACCCGGCGACCTCGATCGCGGTGGCCGAGGGCCAGAGCTATCCCCCGTCGCTCGACCCGAACAAGGTCAAGCTGACCGAGAAGATCGAGAAGCTGCCGGCATTCGACAAGACCGGCACCATGAAGTCGCTGACCTTCGCCGATCCGACCTACTGGGCGACCAACGAGGACGCCTGGACCAAGCAGTGGAACAGGATCTCCAAAGGTGCCTGAAAGCCAAGGCACGACACTCCATCCCCGGCCTGTCCTGGCCGGGGTAGCCGGCGCGAGCGCGGCCGCCGAGGCAAACAGCCCGGCGGTCGAGTTCCGCGACATCGACATCGCCTATGGCAAGTTCGTCGCGGTGCGCGATTTCTCGCTCTCGATCCGCAAGGGCAGCTTCGTCACCCTGCTCGGGCCCTCGGGCTGCGGCAAGACCACGATCCTGCGCTCCATCGCCGGCCTGGTCGATATTTCGGGCGGCCAGATCATGATCGACGGGCGGCGTGTCGACGACGTCCCGATCTACAAGCGCAACATCGGGCTGGTCTTTCAGAGCTACGCGCTGTTCCCGCACAAGAACGTGTTCGACAACGTCGCCTTCGGCCTGAAGTACCGCAACGTGCCGAAGCCCGAGATCGCGCGCAAGGTCGGCAAGGCGCTCGAAATGGTGCGGCTGCCGGGCAGCGAGAAGAAGCTGCCGTCGCAACTGTCGGGCGGGCAGCAGCAGCGCATCGCGCTTGCCCGCGCCATCGTCTTCGAGCCGCAGGTGCTGCTGCTGGACGAACCGCTATCGGCGCTGGACGCCAACATGCGCGAGGAGATGCGCGTCGAGATCAAGAAGATCCAGAAGGAAACCGGCATCACCGCCATCTTCGTCACGCACGACCAGGAAGAAGCGCTCTCCATGTCGGATCGCATCGTGGTGATGAACGCGGGCGCCGTGGAGCAGATCGGTACTCCGGAGGAGGTCTATGAGAGGCCGGCCACGGCCTTCGTCGCCGACTTCCTTGGCAAGGCCAACATGCTTGCCGGGACCGTGAGCAGGTCCGGCCAAGGGACGGCAGCGGTGGTGCTTGGCACCGGTCAGACGATCAACGTGACCTGTCCAAGGCCGCTCGGCGACGGCAGCAAGGTCACTGTCGTGGTGCGGCCGCAGAAATTTTCGGTCGGTGCCGGAGCGAGCGCCAACCGGCTCACTGGCCGCGTCGTCTCGGCCTCGTATCTGGGCGGCAGCGCAATCTACGAGATCGACATCGGCGGCAGGACCAACCTCCGCGCCAACGCGCCGATCACCGGCCGCGTCCTTCGCGAAGGCGAAACGGCCGACCTCGGATTCGATGCCGAGGGCTGCGTTCTGCTCGACGAGGGCGGGCAGCGGATTTCATAGGCGCCGCACTCACGTCGCGAACTTCATTGTATCGCCGCATCGCCTGGCATGCGGTTTGGATGCCTGAGATGGGTCGGCGTGATGCCGATCTGCTGGCGGAACACGCGGCTGAAATGACCGGCATTGGTAAAGCCGCAGCGGTAGGCGATTTCGCCGATCTGCAGGTCGCTGCCTTCGAGCAGCGACTTCGCATGATGCACTCGTAACGCGAGATACGCCGCCATCGGGCCGATGCCGAGTTCCAGCCCGAAGAGCCGTTCGAGCTGGCGCCGCGAGCAGTTCAGGCGGCTCGCGATCTCGGCGACCGACAGTGTCTCCTGGAGGTTGCTCTCCATCAACAGCAAAGCGCGCTTCACCGCCCGGCTCGACGCCTCCGGAAACAGGTCGCCAACGGGCTGCACGTCCCTGCTGCTTCTGATGCGGTCGAGCACCAGGATCTTGGCGGCCTTTTCCGCCGCCTTCTGGCCGATGAACTGGGACACGAAATGGCCCGCGAGGTCGGCGGCACCCGTGCCGCCCGCGCATGTCGAGCGGCCCCGGTCGACGGAAAACAGGCTGTCGGCGTGAGCGTTGACCTCCGGGAACCGGCTGCGGAAGTCCTTGATGTGGAACCAGCTGACGGCGGCGCTGTAGCCGTCGAGCAGGCCGTAGCGCGCCAGCACGAAGCTTCCCGTGCAGAGCGCCGTCAGCGGCACCCCCTTCCCAGCTGCCCGCAACAGGAAGGCCTCCTTTTCGGAACTCAGGCTGCGGTTGGTGTCGAGCAGGCCGCCGACCACGACGACATTGTCGAAATCCTCGGGATTGCCGATGCCCCCGGTCGGCAGCAATTCGACGCCGCAACTTGCCCGGATCGGCAGACCGCGTTCGCCGACGATCTGCCAGTCGAACTCTATCCTGCGGCTGCGGTCGCCCTCATCGCCCGCCAGCCGCAGCGTGTCGATGAACAGCGACAGCGGCGACAGGGTGAAGTCGCGAACGAGGAGAAACGCAAATCGCCTGGCCATTGTTGTCCGGAACCGCCTTGTCTCAAGCTTATTCAGCCAGCACATTATCCTGGAACAGCGGACGATGTGTTTGCCAAAAGCGGCACCGGACTCGCTAAGGCTGGGTAGCGCCATCTGGACACCAAAGCCTAGGATGTCGCATCCTCTTCTTGGGACAAGGGGAGACTGCAATGGCCAGCAAAGTCAGGGCTATCCCAGCTTACACTGCCAAGGATTATCCTCATATCCGCCAGCTTTCCGGAGCCGATGATATGCCGGCGACTTGGGAAGAGTGGCATGCGGCTTTCGAAGCTGCCAAGACGGAGAGGCTCCGCCGGCGCGAATTTACCCACGCCAAAGTCCTCATCAGACCTGGAAAATTCAAAGGGTGGCTTGATGACAACTCACTTTCGGCTTTGGAGCATACGAGACAGCTCTACGCTCAGGAGCTCCTGGATACGAAACTGGCGAGACGGGAAGCGGACCGCGAGATGGAGCGAATGTTAATCGTTTCGCAACGACAATTGCTATTCTATCGGCCGCGACGCGTAGCGTACCACGACCCCGTCACCAAAAGCTCATTCGGTCTGATCCATGCGGTCATAGCCGGCTTATATCTCGCCTGGATGGCACATCATTGGCTTGGTTGAACCCGCGTGCCATCTCTCATAAAGCGCGGGCTAAGTTTGCAGATTTCAAACTGATGCACTACCCCCGCCTGCGCATGCCTGGGGAACTGTTGATCCTGATTTCGGTTGTCTGTCGTGCGAACGATCGTTCCACGGCAGGCACCTAGTGAGCGAAAAAGAGACATGAGCCCTGCACACAAGAAGCGCGGCTCCTTTCGGAAGATCCTGAGCGGCATTGCGGCGAAAATTGCCACCGCCCCCGATCGCAGGGCCGAGCAAGGCACGGGCACCGCGTCGATGGTTGCCGAATGGCCGCTGCCACCATCGGCGACGCTTGGCTCCTCCTTGCGTCTGAAAGGGATCGAACGCGAAATTCGAGCCAAGCTGCCGTGGACGGTGCGGAAATTTGCCAAGGCCGAGACGGGCCGCATTGTCTTGCGCCCGGTGCAGACTGACGCGGATGCGTTTGAGGCCGCCTCGGCAACCATCTCCAGGACGCTGGAGGGAATCGAGGCGCTGCCCGTGCTTCCGCGAGAGGCGGAGGACATTCTCGCCATCTCGTCGCGCGAGCGTCACAAATGGCTCAGGGATGGTCGCCTGAAAAGCATCGGCACGCGCACCGTGAAGATGCGCGGGCGATCCAAGGCCGTGACCTTCCACGTCTTCGATCCACGTCACATCGAGGACATTCTCGACCGTGACCTGGCGACCGCCTGGCGGGAGGAGGATGCGCTGGAAGCGTCCGAGAACGACGGCGCGGGGCCGGCAAGGCCGCACTGACGCGAGCTGGAAAGCGGACGGGCAAGGCGCGCAAGACCAGAAATTCGGGAAAGGACGATGCACCAAAGCTCGAAGGTTGGGACATGTTCGAGGCAGAGGGATTGCTACGTTAGAAGCAAATCCGTGGCGGTTTTCAGGTTATGGATATTTCGCCTTGTCTGGGCCGGCGGGGCTCAAATCGCCCTGTAACTCCTTCGGCAGGGGAAGGCTCGAACATTGCAGGTGCACGTTGCGGGCGAGCAGCTTTCGTTGCTTCTGCTCGTGCTCCTTGGTCGCCGCTATGATTCCCAACCCGTAGGGGCCAAGTGCGACGAATTCCCAACCCGGGTGCTGTTTTTCGCGGACCGCGTAGTCCGAAGCCGCCGCTCGGGCTTGCTGGCATTGCGGCGTCGTCCATTTCTGGTCCTGCTGCGAAAGCGAGGCTCCATAGTCGACCGGAGAGGTCGCGCATCCAGCCATCGTCGCGGCCAATGCCGACAATGCAAGCCCCGTCACAATTCTCATCCCAAACCCCTTGCCAACCAAAGAAAGTACACGGGCGCCTCCATCCCACAACGAGACCGCCGAGACCAGAGAGCCGGCTCGTTTCGTTGCGGTCTTCCCGCCGCCGGCTGAGAGAGAACGGGCGAAGGTTTCTCAGAACGCCGTTTCCTCGCCGCTCAATTCGTTCGGCAAGGTAAATTGGCCCTGCCAGGGAACAATCCATCATTTCGAAGGTTGGAGCGTCATATCCGATGGACGCTTCCCATGCCCGCGAACACTTTCAGTCGCCGCCAGATCCTGACAGTTGGAGCCTCGGCGGCGGCATCGGTGACGCTCGGCGCGAATACGGCCGCTGCACGGGAAATCAAAGGCGGCGTCGACGACCCCTGGCTGCCGCATCAGGCCGATGCGCCCGTGCCGCTCGAAAACCCTGGGTTTGCCTTCTTCACGCCCGCCGAGGCCGCGTTCGTGGAGTCGGCGACTGAAAGACTGATCCCTGAGGACGACCTCGGTCCCGGCGCCAAGGCGTGCGGGGTGGCACTTTTCATAGACCATCAGCTTGCCGGCGCGTATGGCCGCGCGGGCAATTGGTACATGCAGGGCCCGTGGGCAAAGGGCGAGAAAACGCAGGGCTTTCAGTCGCGAATGACGCCCGCCGATCTCTATCGCGCGGCTATCAAGGCGATCGACGAACACACGATGTCGGCGCAGGGGGGCAAGCTGTTCGCGGACCTCCCGGTTGAAGCGCAAGATGCGATGCTTTCGGACCTCGAGGGTGGCAAGGTCGATCTCGGCGGGGCAGACGCCAAGACCTTCTTCCAGATGCTTTGGCAAAACACCAAGGAAGGGATGTTTTCGGACCCGATCTATGGCGGCAACAAGGACATGGCTGGCTGGAAGATGCTGGGCTTCCCGGGCGCGCGCTACAACTACCTGGATTGGGTTGATCGGCACGGTGAACGCTATGACCAGCCGCCAGTCGGCATTCGCGGCAGGCCGGCGTGGAACGGCGCGGGATAACAGGCATGGCGCAAAGGCTTCCCGGCGTCGACGTGCTGCTGGTCGGGTTCGGCTGGACCGGGGCGATCATGGCGCAGGAGCTTACCGCCGCCGGCCACGACGTGCTGGCGATCGAGCGCGGCAGCTGGCGCGAGACCAGTACCGATTTCGCGCCGTCCTTCATCCAGGATGAATTGCGCTATCGTTACCATGGACACCTGTTCGAGCAGACCGCGCAGGAGACACTCACCTTCCGCAACACGCCCGACCAGACGGCCTTGCCGATGCGACGCCTCGGTTCGTTCCTGCCGGGTACCGGCGTCGGTGGCTCGATCCTGCACTGGAACGGCCAGGCGTTCCGTTTCCTGCCTTACGATTTCGAAATCCGCCGCCAGACTGCCGCTCGTTACGGGGAGGCGATGATCCCTCCGGATATGACGCTTCAGGACTGGGGCGTCACCTATGACGAACTGGAGCCTCACTACACGCGTTGGGAAGAGCTGTGCGGCATCTCGGGCCAGACGGGCAATCTGAAGGGGCAGAAACAGGCCGGAGGCAATCCTTTCGAAGGCCCGCGCTCCAAGCCGTACCCGACACCTCCGATGAAGCAGACTTACGGCCCCATGTTGTTCGGCGAAGCGGCCGCATCGTTGAAACTGCACCCGTTTCCGTGCCCCTCGGGCAACATGTCACAAGCCTATACGAATCCGCTGGGCGTCAGCATGGCGCCCTGCACCTATTGCGGCTTCTGCGAGAAATTCGGCTGCGGGAACTATTCCAAGGCGAGCGCCCAGACGACCATCCTGCCGGTGCTCATGCAGAGGAAGAACTTCACCCTGCGGACAGAGTGCGAGGTGACGCGGATCAACCTCGACGGTTCCGGCGCGCATGCCACTGGCGTGACCTATGTCGACGCCCATGGCAACGAATTCGAGCAGCCGGCCGAGCTCGTCATCGTCTGCGCCTACATCCTGCACAACGTGCACCTTTTGATGGCCTCGGGCATCGGCACCAGATACGATCCGGCGACCGGGCAAGGAACGCTTGGCAAGAACTACTGCTACCAGCTCACCCCTTCCGTCGACGTTTTCTTCGACGACAAGCTCCTCAATCCCTTCGTCGGCGCCGGCGCTCTGGGCATGATCGTCGACGACTGGAACGGCGACAATTTCGACCATGCCGGCCTCGGCTTCATCCACGGCGGCTACATTGGCGGCTATATGACCACCGGCAGGCCGATCGAGACGGAGCTGCTGCCGGAAGGCACGCCGAAATGGGGGGCCAAATGGAAGCAGGCGTTCGTGAAGAACTACCTGACCTCTATGTCGCTGTCCCTGATGGGGTCGGTAATGCCCAACAAGGCCAACTATCTCGACCTCGACCCGACCTATCGCGACGTCTACGGGCGCCCGCTGATGCGCATGACCTACGATTTCAAGCAGAACGAGTTGAAGCTGCAGGATTTCGCCATGGGCAAGATGGTGGACATCGCAAACGCTATGAAACCGCGCGAAATCAAGAAATCGCCACGCGGCCCGCACTACGACATCGCGCCTTATCAGTCCACGCATAATACGGGCGGGGCGATCATGGGCGTCAACCGGCGGGAAAGCGTGGTCAACCGCTATCTCCAACACTGGGACGTGCCGAACCTCTTCGTCGTCGGCGCCAGCGCCTTCCCTCATAACAGCGGCTATAATCCGACCGGCACGGTGAGCGCGCTTGCCCTATGGGCGGCAACGGCAATCCGCGACCAATATCTCAAGCATCCCGGCCCATTGGTCCAGTCATGAGGCAGCGCGCGCTCCTCACCCTTGCCGCCAGCGGCGCTCTGATCGGCGCGGGAATGCTGGTGTTCGGTCCGCTCGCGCATGGCCAGATCGGCGATTTCTCCAGACAGGAGCGCGGCCGCGAGCTCGTCGCCGCAGGCGATTGCGTGGCCTGCCACACGGCGCCCGACGGCAAACCCTTCGCCGGCAACAGGCCGATCGGAACGCCTTTCGGCACGATCTACTCGGCCAACATAACCCCCGACGCGGAGACCGGCATCGGCGCCTGGAACGAAGAGCAGTTCTACCGCGCGATGCATGAAGGAGTTGCCTCCGACGGCAGGCGGCTCTACCCGGCTTTCCCCTACCCGTGGTTCACCAAGGCGACGCGCGGAGACGTCGATGACATTCGCGCCTATCTGCGCACGCTGGAGCCGGTGCGCTCGACGCAGCGTCCCAATGAATTCACCTGGCCGTTGAACCACCGCATCGCAATGGCAGGATGGAACCGCTTGTTCTTCACTCCAGGCGAATTCAAGCCTGACAAGAACCAGTCGGCCGACTGGAACCGTGGCGCCTATCTGGTCGAAGGCCTTGGCCATTGCGGCGCATGTCACACGCCGAAGGACGTCTTCGGCGCCGACAAGACCTCGCAACGCTACCAAGGATCCGAGATACAGAACTGGTTCGCGCCGAACCTGACCAGCGACAAGCGCACCGGCCTCGGAACTTGGAGCGATCAGGATATTGTCGCCTTCCTGAAGGCCGGCCATAACAACCGCACCACCGCATACGGCCCGATGGCTGAGGTCGTGAAAGATTCCACCTCCAAAATGAGCGATGCGGATCTGAAGGCGATTGCGATCTACCTCAAGTCGCTGCCGGCTGCGCCCGCCGAGGAGCCGTCCGCTCCCCAAGGGGATGCGATGAGCGCGGGAAAGAGCATCTATGGCGACCAATGCTCAGCCTGCCACCAACTCGGAGGTGACGGCGTAAAGAACATGTTCCCCTCGCTGAAAGCCAGCGCTGCCGTACAGTCCCGCCAGCCGCTTTCGGTCGTGCGGCTCATCCTGAACGGCGGCCATCCCGCGTCCGGTCCGGCAATTCCGAACGCGCTGTCGATGCCGTCGTTCGGGTGGAAACTCTCGGACAATCAGGTCGCCGCGGTGGCGACTTACATCCGAAATGCCTGGGGAAATCAAGCCGAGCCAGTCTCCGCTGGGGACGTCAAGGCGCTGCGCGATTCAGTGCAGGCCGTAAACAGCGCCTACTAAGGCTGAACTATTGTGGGCAGCGGTTGTCCGGGTGTTCCGGCGAGAGCGCCGTGGTCAGATTCGGTCCGCCGCTTGGAACCAATGATGGGCAAGACTGTTCAGTTGTAACTTTGATGCCACGCTGACATTCTTGCCGACGGCCACCTTCAGGAGCTCCATCATGACTATTTCGTCTGGATTTCGTTCGATCGCCGTAGCCGCCATCGCCACCGCGGGCGTCAGCCTTGCCAGCGCCGCGCATGCCGACAGCGGTAAGATCCGCTTCTCCGTCTACAAGGCGGCGTTCTTTGTCGGCGGCTCCGGTGGCGAGGGCACGCTGACCTTTCATGGCCGCAGATATCCGATCTCGATCGGCGGCGTCTCGGGCGGCCTCGCCTTCGGCGTCTCCAAGACCTATTTCCAGGGCACCGTGCGCCACATCAGGCGCGCCCGAGACGTGACTGGCGTCTATGGCGCGGCCGGCGGCGGCGGCGCGCTCGGCAGAGGCGCCCAGGTGATCGTGATGACCAACGACAAGGGCGCCCAGCTCGAACTCACCGGCAGACAGGTGGGCCTGCAGGTCAACGCCGATCTCAGCGGCATGAGCATCTCGCTGAGGTAGGCCATCATTTCCAGAAGCGCGTCGCCATGATCACGCGACGCGCTTCGGCGCATCCAACGAAAACTCGAATCAGCTCCGCAAGCCCGGCGCTTCCTGTCCCGTGCGCTCGACATATTCGGTGTAGCCGCCGCCATAGGTGTGGATGCCTTCGGGCGTCAATTCGAGCACGCGGTTCGACAGCGCGGCCAAAAAGTGCCGGTCGTGCGAGACGAACAGCATCGTGCCTTCATATTGCGACAGCGCCTCGATCAGCATCTGCTTGGTGGTGATATCGAGGTGGTTGGTCGGCTCGTCCAGCACCAGAAGGTTGGGCGGGTCGAACAGCATCAGCGCCATCACCAGCCGCGCCTTCTCGCCGCCCGACAGCACCCGGCATTTCTTCTCGATCTCGTCACCGGAAAAGCCGAAGCAGCCGGCGAGCGCCCGAAGCGGCGCCTGGCCGGCCTGCGGGAAATTGTCCTCCAGCGTCTGGAACACGGTGCGCTCGCCTTCGAGCAACTCCATGGCGTGCTGGGCGAAATAGCCCATTTTCACGCTCGGTCCCCGCGCCACCGTGCCGGTGTCGGGATCGGAGGCGCCGGCCACCAGCTTCAGGAGCGTCGACTTACCCGCGCCGTTGACGCCCATGATGCACCAGCGCTCGCGGCGGCGGACCTGGAAGTCGAGCCCTCCATAAATGGTGCGGCTGCCATAGGCCTTGTGCACGTTCTTCAAGGTCACGACGTCCTCGCCGCAGCGCGGTGCCGGCTGGAACTCGAAATTCACCACCTGGCGGCGCTTTGGCGGCTCGACGCGGTCGATCTTGTCGAGCTTCTTGACCCGGCTCTGCACCTGGGCTGCATGCGAGGCGCGCGCCTTGAAGCGCTCGATGAAGGCGATCTCCTTGGCCAGCATCGCCTGCTGGCGCTCGAACTGCGCCTGTTGCTGCTTGTCGGCGATCGCCCGCTGCTGCTGATAGAATTCATAGTTGCCGGAATAGGCGGTGAGCGATCCCGCATCGATCTCGACGATCTTGTTGACGATGCGGTTCATGAACTCGCGGTCGTGCGAGGTCATCAACAGCGCGCCGTCATAGCCCTTCAAGAACTGCTCGAGCCAGATCAGGCTTTCCAGGTCGAGATGGTTCGACGGTTCGTCGAGCAGCATGACGTCGGGCCGCATCAGCAGGATGCGGGCCAGCGCCACGCGCATCTTCCAGCCGCCCGACAGCTTGCCGACATCGCCGTCCATCATCTCCTGGCTGAAGCCGAGACCGTCCAGCACTTCGCGCGCGCGTCCGTCCAGCGCATAGCCGTCGAGCTCCTCGAAGCGGTGCTGCGCCTCGCCATATTGTTCGATGATCTCGTCCATCCGGTCGGCCTGGTCGGGATCGGCCATGGCCGCCTCGAGTTCGGCCATCTCGCCCGCCACGTCGCTCACCGGCCCGGCGCCGTTCATCACCTCGGCCACCGCGCTGTGGCCCGCCATATCGCCGACATCCTGACTGAAATAGCCGATGGTGACGCCGCGATCGACCTGCACCTGGCCCTCGTCCGGCTGTTCCTGGCCCGTGATCATGCGAAACAAAGTCGTCTTGCCGGCGCCGTTCGGTCCGACGAGGCCAATCTTCTCGCCCTTCTGCAGCGAGGCCGACGCCTCGATGAAGACAAGCTGACGGCCGTTCTGCTTGCCGATGTTTTCAAGTCTGATCATGGGAATTCCAAGGGGTATCGATGCGGAATTGGGATTTGCCCGCGCCCTTACGCGAATGACGATGCCGGGGGAAGAGGCAGAAGCGCCGCAGATGCCTGACGGGGCGCGAGGCGCCGATCTCCTCAGCGGGGGAAATCGGCTGTCTGCATAGCCGCTCTCCCCTGCCCGCGCATATAAAAATCGACCGGCGGTCGAAATCCGTCAATGTCGAACGACTTCGGGTTGGCGGCCTGCACGGCCGACCATCGACAACAACAGGACAGGACCACGGCAATGGCCAAGATGCTTGTGATTTACAAAACCCCGGCCGATCCGGCCGCGTTCGACCGGCACTATTTCGACGTTCATATACCGCTCGCCAAGAAGCTCCCCGGCCTGCGGCGCTACGATGTCAGCAGGCGGCCCATGATCAAGCTCTCGGCGGGCGAGATGCCGTATCTGGTGGGGACACTATATTTCGACAGCCTCGATGACATCCGCGCCGCATTCACCAGCGAAGTCGGCGTCGCCTGCGCCGCCGACCGGCGGATATTGGCCCCGGGCGACGACGATCTGACGATGCTGCTGTTCGACGCCGACGAAGTGTGAACCCAGCCTCCAGAAACACTCCAGAAACAAGATTCAACATCCGGGAAAAACTGGCGAAAAGATCGTCTGCGATAACGATCCCGTGGCGGCCGGACAGCGGCCGCCGGACAACGCCAAGGGATATCGCCTGCAATGCAACGGGGATGGATGGGCGCCGTGATTGGCATTTCGCTTGCCATGCTCGCGGTCGCACAGCCGGGGGCGGAGGCGGCTGTCACCCGCAGCGAATATTGCAGCCGGCTCGGTCTTCAACTCGACGGAGCCATCCGGACCAGAGCCGAACCCGGCGCCAGCGCGGGCCAGATCGCAGAGGTAACGGCGCTCCAGGACAAGGCGAACCGGTTCTGTGCCGCGAGCAAGCAGGCGCAAGGCATCCGGACCTACGCCAACGCTCTGAAGCTCCTCGGCGTGACCCCGGTCGACCTCGACCAGTGACGGCAACTACCCCTGGAAGACCCGTCATGAACGGAGCGGCTTTTTCCTGCGCGCAATGCCGCGAGCGGTCCGCCCCCGTCCGCTCTCATGTCCGGAGGGATTGGATGGAAAAACAACCAGTTGCCCCAATTTCCCGATTCAGATGCTGAACGCGGTAACCATCGCCGAGCGCCGCTCTCACTTGCCCACAACTTTCCGACCGTGCCGCCGATCATCCCCGCGCCGAGAATTCCTATTTCTGATCGTCGCCTCCTGTTCAACGACCGCCGTCACCACGGCAGCCTCTTGCCATCGCGAAAAAAGCCGCCGGTCGGGCCGTCGTCCGGCAAGGTCGCGGCCCACACGATGCCCGCCGCCCCTTGCGCCACCGGGCGTCCGCCCGGTCCACCCATGTCGGTGGCGACCCAGCCCGGGCAGATCGCATTGACCAGCACGCCCGAGCCGCGCAGTTCCGCCGCCAGCACCCGGGTCAGCGCATTGAGCGCCGCCTTCGAGGTCGAATAGGCCGGCGCGCCCGCCCCCATCGAGGCCAGCGAACCGCCTTCGGAGGAGACATTGACCAGCCTGCCATGGCCGCCCGCCCCGAGCAGCGGCGCGAAGGCGGCCGCGGCCCGCCAGGCGCCGAAGACATTGGTCTCGAACGCCTCGCGGATGACGGTCCAGTCGGGCCGCAAGGCGCACGAGCCGGTGTCGTAGTGGATGGCGGCGTTGTTGATCAGCACGTCGAGCCGGCCGAACCGGCGCTGCACGTCGTCGGCTGCCCTCGCCGCAGCGTCAGGCGCGGCGACATCGAGCGCAATGGCCTCGACGGCGCCATCGAGCCCTTTCGCCGCCGCGTCGCCCTTGGCGAGATCCCGCACGCCGAGCAGGATGGTGAAGCCGAGTGCCGCGAGCTGCCGCCCGGTTTCAAGCCCGATTCCGCGATTGCCGCCGGTGACGAGGGCGACTTTACTGGTGTCCATGGGAAGCCTCCTGTCGGTCATCTCAGGGAAAATGGCCATCTACTTCTTTCCCTGAGGATAGATCGTCTCGCCACGCTTCAGCATTGCCACGAAGGTTTCGATCTTCTTCTTGCGGCCGGCCTCGGTCTTCATGTTGTGGGTCCGGAAGGCGAGCGAGAAGCGGTTCTGTGCGCTGAGCTTTTCCAGCATCGCCTTGGCCGCCGGCTCGGCATCGATCGCCGTTTGCAAATCATCGGGGATTT
Source organism: Mesorhizobium sp. B3-2-1 (assembly GCF_006439515.1). Taxonomy (NCBI): domain Bacteria; kingdom Pseudomonadati; phylum Pseudomonadota; class Alphaproteobacteria; order Hyphomicrobiales; family Phyllobacteriaceae; genus Mesorhizobium; species Mesorhizobium sp. B3-2-1. Next base: position 189,580 of record NZ_VFTI01000005.1, read on the forward strand.
TCATCTCCTTGCCACTGCCATAGGCGCGCGCCCAGCGCCCGTCGGCCTTGGCTGCCTCGACCTCTCTCAACCCATGCTCGGTCATGCGGCCCTCCTCGACGAGGCGCGCGACATTGTCGACGTTGATCTTGCTCCAGATGCTGTTTTTGCCGCGCGGCGTGTAGCGCTGCAGGAAACTGTTCTCGTCCAGCCCCTTGCGCACGGCATCGATCCAGCCGAAGCACAGCACGACATCGATGGCTTCCTTCGGCGTGATCGACTTCAGTCCCGACCCGACCTTGTGCACCTTGATCCACACTTCGGTTTCCGTGGCGTGGTGTTCGCTGAGCCAGGCGTAAAAGCTCGCCGCGTCGGGAAATTCCTTGTCGGGATCGACCTTGACCGGCGCCATCAGTGCGCTTGCCCAATCAGTGTCGTTGTCGCTGGCGTCGTCCTCATCTTGCCTCCGGCATCGTGCGATTCCCGGCATCATCATGGCATGGTTCACCGCCAGTTTTGTCAACAGTGGAGCACGCGGCCGCCAGGCAACGGAACGCACCATCCATCGCCGCGTTGCGACAAGAGTGCAATCGCCATGGAGGATCGCGATGGCCGTGCAGACGGTTTTTGCCCAAGTCAGCTGCTCCGACCTCGAGCCCAGCATCGGTTGGTACGAAAGACTCTTCGGCAAGCCGCCGTTGCGCCGGCCGATGCCCGGCCTTGCCGGATGGCAGTTCACGGAAAGCGCCGAGGTGCAGCTCTTCGAGGACAAGGAAAAAGCCGGCACCTCGGCGCTGACGCTCGGCGTCCTGCCGCTGGCGCCGGAGCGGCAGAGACCGGTGGATGCAGGCCTCGAACCCGGCCCGATCGAGAAGGCCGACGATTTCTGGATCATGCGCATGCGCGATCCCGATGGCAATCTGGTGGTGTTCGCGAGTGCGGAGCGGGAATAGAGCCGCCGGAGCCCCAGGAGCTGAGCTCGTGCTCTACACCGGTGTCGGTACCGCCGGCGTCAGTCTGTGGCGGCGCATGATCTCCATCATGCTGGCCTTGTCCGGCGGGCCACCGGCGGCGGCATGGAACATTGCGAAAATCTCGCGAAAATAGTCTGGGCCGATCGCCGCCGGTGTCACGACACACAGTACCGTTGCGTCGTCGGCACCCTTGTTGTCGAACCGGTGGACGGCGCCGCGTGGAATGCATAGCGCCTCTCCCGGCCCGACATCGATCGCCTTGCCGTCGACGGTCCAGGTCAGCACTCCGTCAACGCCGTAGATCGTCTCTTCATAATGATCGTGGCTGTGCGCCGGCGCCAGCAGCCGCGATCCGCCAGCCACTTTTAACTCGAAGGCGGCGATGCTGCCGTTCGAACTGTCGCCCGTCACCAGGAAGCGAATCGATAGCATCTTGTCGCCGATGGTCTCTTCGGCTGGATTGACCTGAAGATTCATGGATGACATTGCGCAAACTCCTCCGGTAAATTACATTTACTAGCAATCAGTAAACTCAATTTACCGGATCGTCAATGCCCACCTCCACCGAAGTACTGCAGACCAAGACCGAGGACCTGTTGATTGGCGCCTTGCTGCGCGTGCCTGCCCAGGCAATCCAGCGCCGGCTGATCAAGGAGCTCAACGCCGCCGGTTTCGACGAATTGCGCCTGCCGCACATGGCGGTGCTGCAGTTTCCCGGCCCGGATGGCGCGCGGCCCGGCACGATCGCCGAGCGTGCCGGCATGAGCAAGCAGGCGATCAACCAGTTGCTCAGCAGTCTGGAAAGCTATGGCTATCTCCTTCGCTCCGACGGCGAAGGCAGCGCGCGCGTGGTGCGGTCCACCGAGCGCGGCCACGCCGCTTTCTGGAAAATGGTCGACATATTGCGTGACATCGAAGAGGAGTGGCGCACGGAACTCGGACCGGAGCGCTTTGCCCAACTGAAGGCACTGCTGTTCGTCGTCTGGGACAGCCCGCTGGTGCGCTGAGAGAGATGGCGCTCATATGCCGCCGGCACCATCGGCATCTCCGATGACACCATCGGTTTCTTCCGTTTCCGCTTTCCGCCTCGACCTGCCAATCCCCTGCCCTTGTCCCAATCCAGCAAAGGCAGAGCGAAATGCATCTTTCAAACCAGAAAGTCCTGATCGTCGGCGGCGGCTCCGGCATGGGTCTCGCGCTTGCAAGGCGCTGCCTCGAAGCCGGGGCCAAAGTCGTCATCGCCGGGCGCGGCGAGGACAGGCTGCGGCAGGCACGCGAGGCGCTGGGCAATCCCGCCGCCCTCGAAACAGCCATTGTCGACATCACGCGGGAAGACCAGGTTGCGGCCTTGTTCGCCGGGATCGGCGGTCTCGACCATATCGTCAGCACCGCCGCCGATATCGAAGGCGCCTACCGGCTGTTGCCGGAGCTCGATCTCGAGGCGGCGCGACGCGTGGTCGACAGCAAGCTCTTCGGCCCGTTGCTGCTCGCCAAGCACGGCGCGCCAGGGCTGGCCGTGACCGGCTCGATAACCTTCGTTTCCGGCATCGCCGCCTATCGCCCGGCCGCGCGCGGCTCGGTCGTCGCCGCCGTCAATGCCGCGCTCGAAGGGCTGGTGCGGGCGTTGGCGATAGAACTCGCACCGGTCCGCGTCAACGCCGTCTCGCCCGGCTGGGTCGATACCGGGATTTGGGCGCAGGTGGCCGGCGACAGGAAGGCAGAGACGCTTGCGGCGATGGCCGAGCGGCTGCCGGTCGGCAGGATCGGCCAGCCCGAGGACATCGCCGACGCCATTTTCTTCCTCATGGGCAATGGATTTACGACCGGCACGACGCTGCATGTCGAGGGCGGGCATCGCTTGGTCTAGCTGACGATGGCTTTCCCGGAATTGTTTGCAAACAAGGCCTTGGGGCGGTTCGCCGATTCAGATCCTGAGCCGGCACCGGAGCTTGCCGGCGCCAGTGTGTCGCGCGCGGCGGCAAGCAGGTGCCGGAGCGCCGGCGGCTGGACGCGCCGGCGCCGCCAGATCATCGTCAGCGGCGCCGCTTGGGCTCGGCCAGGCCACGGCAGTTCGATCAGTTCACGACGCTCGAGCGCGTCGCTGACAGCCAGACGTGGAACGAGGCCCAGCCCCACGCCGGCCGCCACCAGCCGGGCAATGGCGCCGATGCTGCCGACTTCGGCGGCAAGTTCCGAGGCACCGATGCCCGCCTCGGCGAAGGCGGTATCGAACATGTGCCGGTAGATGCATCCAGGCTCCGTCGCCACGAAACGTTTTGCGGCAAGGGCGGCAAGGTCGCACGGAACCAGGTTCTGCCCCGGCGCTGCGACCAGCACCAGCGGTTCGGCCGCTATCGTGTGCCTGGCGAAGCGTTGATCGGCACCGCCCTTCGAGGCATCGCGGCGATCGAAGCAGAAGGCGACATCGATGTCGCCGTCCTCCAGCTGGCGCAGCAGCGTGCCGCTGTCGGTCACCTTCATCCGCACCGCAATGTCAGGATGACTGGCCTGGAACTCCGGCAGCCAGGGCGCCAGCCGGGCCGAGGCAATCGTCTCCAGCGCACCGATGGTCAACGCGCCGCTGGTCTGCCCGGACGCAGCCTGAACGGCGGCACGCGCCTCGCCGTCGAGCCGCAGCAATTCTTCCGCGACGGGCTTCAGCGCCAGACCGGCCGGCGTCAGTTCCAGCCCCGCCTTCGAGCGCGCGAACAAGACAGCACCCAACTCGGCCTCCAGCGACTGGATCTGGTCGCTGACGCTCGACTGAGCGAGATGAACCGTCTCGGCGGCGCGCGTGATGTTGCGGCTGCGCGCCACGGCAAGAAAGGTCTTGAGCAGTCTGGGATGCATTATCGATGCAACGCCGCTACTGCAGCTGCGGCTTCTTCAAAAAACTGCCGCGATCGGCGGACTTGACGCGCAGCCAGGTCTCGCGGCCGTCACGCACCACCCGCATCGGGATCTCGGCACCGGCCGAACCGCTTTCCCAAAGCTTGCGATAGAAATCGGCGAGCCCATCGACCGTACCGTCGCGGACCTCGGAAATGACGTCGCCTTCGCGAAGGCCGGCCTTGGCCGCCGGGCCGCCCTCGGTCACACTCATCACCACCACCTTGCCGTCGCTTTCGGCCGAGAGCGCGCCGAGCCACGGGCGCGGCGGCTTGGCCACGTGGCCACGCGTGAGCAGGTCGTCGAGGATCGGCGGCAACAGGTCGATCGGCACCACCATGTTGATATCGGCAACCTCGCCGGCGCGGCTCATCTGCAGGCGCAGCGAACCGATGCCGAGCAGCGCCCCCTCGGCGTTGAACAACGGCGCGCCGCCCCAGGACGGATGCGCCGGCGCGATGAAGATCGCCTCGTCGAGCAGATACTCCCAATAGCCGGCGAATTCCTGCTTGGTGACGATCTTGGCCTCGACCGACCGACCGATGCCGTCGGCAAGCACCACCGAGTCGCCGATCCTGGCCTTGCCGGCATCGCCCAGCGCGACTGCCGGCAGACCGGTCGGCGCCAGCGCCTGAACGAGGCCGAAGCCCGATTCCTGGTCGTAGGCCAGCGCGTGCGCCGGGATGACGCGCCCGTCATGCGAGGTCAGCCAGACTTCCTCCGCCTCGGTGATGAGATAGCCGATGGTCAGCACCAGCCCGTCATCGCGGATGACGACCCCGCTGCCTTCCCGGAGTGTGCCCAGCGCGCCGGCGGTAAACGCGTCCTCCGGAACGGTCGCCCGCACAGCAACCACGGAGCGCGGATTGGGATTGATGGTCATGATTTTGTCCTGCGATGCGAATGCCTGGCGGCTTCTTCTATAGGTATGCCACGGGGGAGATGCTGCAAGGGGTGAGAAGCGGTGGCCATAGGGCGAACGCCCGGCAGGGCGATGCGTCGCGCCCCGCATTGACAATAGTTCAACACAAGTTGAACTTCTCTCTCCGCAGCCCTAGCTATGGGTGACCTGCCCCTCCTTCCACGATACGAGAGCCGACATGACCGAATACACCCCGCCGAAAGTATGGACCTGGAACAAGGGCAATGGCGGCGCCTTTGCCAGCATCAACCGGCCGATCGCCGGACCGACGCATGACAAGGATTTGCCCGTCGGCAAGCACCCCCTGCAGCTTTATTCGCTGGCGACGCCGAACGGCGTCAAGGTGACGGTGATGCTGGAAGAGCTCCTGGCACTTGGCCACGAGGGCGCCGAATACGATGCGTGGCTGATCCGCATCAACGATGGCGACCAGTTCGGCAGCGGCTTCGTCGATATCAACCCGAATTCCAAGATCCCGGCGCTGATGGATCGCAGCGGCAAGACCCCGGTGCGCGTCTTCGAATCCGGCTCGATCCTGGTCTATCTCGCCGAAAAATTTGGCGAATTCCTGCCGGCCGAACAGCCGGCCCGTGCCGAAGTCCTGTCCTGGTTGTTCTGGCAGATGGGCTCGGCCCCCTATCTGGGCGGCGGCTTCGGCCATTTCTACGCCTATGCGCCGGCAAAGTTCGAATATGCCATCGACCGCTTCTCGATGGAGGTTAAGCGTCAGCTCGACGTGCTCGACCGCCGTCTGGCCGAGGTGGAATATCTTGGCGGCACCGGCTATTCGATCGCCGACATGGCGGTCTGGCCCTGGTACGGCGGGCTGGCGCTCGGCCGGCAGTATAATGATTCCGCCACCTTCCTTTCGGTGCACGAGTATAAGAACGTGCAGCGCTGGGCGAAGGCGATCGACAAACGACCTGCGGTAAAGCGTGGCCGCATGGTCAACCGCGCCTTCGGCGAACCGGCCATGCAGCTGCACGAACGCCATGATGCCAGCGATTTCGACACGAAGACACAGGACAAGCTGGCCGCCGAGTAGATTCGGGACAGCTGTCGAAGGCCGGCGTCAAAATAAAAAAAGCCCATCACCAGCGTTAAGTCGGTGACGGGCTTTTTGCTTGATGCGTGAGACGGATCAGTGCAGCACCTCGACGACCTGACGGGTATCGGGGTCGACCAGCACGGTCTCGTCATTGATCACTGCCACTCGGTACCTGACGTTGGGAACTTCGCGCAGTTCGACCTTGTCCGGTACCGGCGAGCCGAGCTTGAGTTCGACGCCGAGCAGGTTCACCGACGCCAGCGGCTCTCTCTTGATGTATTCGCGAACGACCGTTTCCTGCTCTGGCTGCACAACGACGGTGCTGTCCGCCAGGGCCACGCCGGCACCGCCCAGCAGGACGATGGCAGCTGCGGCACTCGTAAGATAACGTTTCATGACAATCTCCATGGTTGGCGATTCCAGTCCCGCCCTGGAGGAAAACTCGTCCGTAACCCGGAGGTTCCATCCCTTTTCTTGAAATAAATATGGCAAATAACCAACAATATGCCACATTCTTTTAGCGCCGAGCGTGAGGATGTCAGCAAAGTTATGCTTTGCGTGCGCCAGAAATTTCTACATGTTATTGACAGAAGCAAAAACGTCATGCCTTGAAAAGGCGAGCGAAGACGTCTTCCGTGGATGGTTCGGTTCGCACACCGTCTTGCCGATAACTAACGTGTGCAGCCGGGTGTCGTTCCGAAGACCTGCCGAGCGTCCAAAAAAGGCTCGCGCCGGGAGCAGAGCGAGCCACCAAAGACCGGTGGAGGTGGCGCCTCACCGGGTCACGGCACGAAAACGCCGGCGTCGGCATCCGGTTCCAGCGGGGCGCGTAGCGTGGCTGCACCGGATGCAACGATGTCGACTTCATGGCGTTGGTGTCCTGTATTTTTCCGGACGAAATTTTCAGCACGGATATCGCGCCATGGCTCCCCGTCCTCCCGTCACCAAGCACCCCTTCACGCTGGTGTTTGTCATTTTCGCGTTCATGGCGCCGCTTGTCGGCCTTGCCTGGGGCGCTCACGAATGGATAGGCTGGTAGCCAACCGGTCCAAGCGGCTTTCAGCGCATCGCCTCACCAAAACGTGACCGTTCAATAATATAAGCAGCCTCTAAATGACCATGGGCTGATGGTATTTAACACGAGCTGTCGCCAACCCGGCGGCCGGAACAGGGGAGGATGGATCCATGAATATCAAAACTGTCTGCCTGGGAGTGTTGGCTGCCACCGTGATTGCCGGCTCGGCACTTGCTGGCATTCTCGACGAGCCGAAGATGATGGCACCCTTCTTCACCGACAAGACCATGAAGACCATGAAGTCGGACGCTGCCATGAAGAAGGTCTGGGCGAAAATGTCGAAGAAGAACCAGACCGCGATGATGAAGGAATGCCAGGACGCCGCGATGAGCAAGCCGCATGCCGAATTCTGCGCCAAGCTGAACGCGCTGGCCGGCCACGCCTGACGTCTTTAGGCAAGGGATGGCGGACCCGCGAGGTTCGCCATCCCAGCCGAGTTCAAAGCCGGACGCGATCCCTACGCAGCGGAGGCAAGGTGTTGACCGAATCCTCGCTTGCGGCGGCGTCTTGTTCACGCCTGTAGATCAGCCCCAGGACGAGCACGAAGTAGCCGACCTGCAAGACAACCAACGTCACCACTGTCCAGGCAAGCGCCTCCCAGAACGAACCGGTGGCCATATAGGCCCAGACCGCGATAAGGATCGTGGTCGCTGACATCCCGACGAGAAATGGCCCAAAATACATCAGCCTTCAAGATCGCCGAAACCGTTCCTGTCCCGGCGACTCCCTCCAAATCTCCACACCTGCACACAGGCTTTCATTATTTTAGCAACTACGCAAGTACGCGATCTCCGGCTCGACATCCACGTAGAAATTCGTTGCGCGGCGGCCTTGGCAGGAGCAGTTTGGTGCTCACGGACCGCGGTAATCGGGAAAAGAAGAAGACCGGGGGGATCGGGGAATGACGCTCAAGCTTATCGGAGCCGGTTTCGGCCGCACCGGCACATGGTCGACCTTTGCCGCGCTGAACAAGCTCGGCCTGCCCTGCTACCACATGCAGGAAGTGATCATAAACAAGGCCAATAAGGGCCATCTCGATTTCTGGCGCAAGGTGGCCAACAGCTCGCCAGGCACCCAGCACGACTGGAACCGCGTGTTCGCCAACTATACGGCCACCGTCGACAATCCAGGCTGCTGCGTCTGGAAGGAATTGATGGCCGCCTATCCCGACGCCAAGGTGCTGCTGACGCTGCACCCGCGCGGCGCCGAAGCGTGGTATGAAAGCACCATCGATACGATCTACTTCACCGAGAACCTATGGCAGTTCAAGATCCTGGAATGGCTCACCCCGTTCGGCCGGAAGTTCGGCGACATGTCGCGCAAGCTCATCTGGGGCCGCACACTGGCCGGCGTCATGGGCGACCGCGACAAGGCGGTGGCCCGCTACGTCAGCTATGTCGACGAAGTGAAGGCCGCCGTACCGCCGGAAAAGCTGCTGGTCTACAAGGTCAGTGAAGGCTGGGGGCCGCTCTGCCATTTCCTCGACGTGGCGCAGCCGAACGAGCCCTTCCCCAACCTGAACGACCGCGAAACGATCAAGAAGATCATCCGCGACATCATCAAGGGCTCCTACATCATGCTAGGGCTGACGGTGGCCGCCATCGCGACGGTGATCGCGGCATTGTGGTGGTGGCTGGGCTAGACTCGCCGCAAAAAATTGAGATGCGTGGATCAATGGTCATCTGCGGCAACGCCGATGTGATCGCCTTGGAGCTCGGCTTGGTCTCATCGCCTGAATTGCGCCGCCTTGCGACGCCTTCGCAATCGCCATGGCCTCGTCATCATGGCGGTCAGAAGGATCGCACGCTGCGCCCAGGGAAGGCTGCTGTGCCAGATTTCCCTGAGCCCTGCGGCCCTGAGGGCTCTTCGTTGGGTTCGGTGGTGGGTCCAGGCCTTGCTGATGCTCCCTGGGCGATAATACTTGTGACATAGCACCTGCGGCACACGCACAAAGGCGCCGAGCAACGACAGATGCAGAAGCCAAGTCCAGTCGGCGCAGTATTCGCCTTGGCTGTTGGGCTTTATCCCGCCGCTGCGATGGAATGCCCATGCCCTGAACAGCCCGCGATTGGGGACCCACCAGCCATGCGGCTGTTGCGCCATAACGAGGCCCCGCGACAGGCTATTATGAAGTCCCGACAACCGGTCGAAGGTGCTGGTCGCGCTGTCGCCGTTGACCTCGATCACTTCCACGTCGCTGTAGGCCAGCACCGCCGAGGGATTGTCCTGCAACGCTCGCACAAGCGTTTCCACATACGTTGGATCGACAACGTCATCATGGAAGGCAAAGAACATCAACTCACCTTCTGCACCGGCCATGAGATCGTTGGTGTTCCTTAGCCACCCGAGATTGTGTTGCCGGTTGAGGACACGCACATTGCGGTGCCCTGCGGCGAATTTAGCGACGATCTGCGGCGTGGCATCGGTCGAGCGGTCCTCGCCGATCAATATCTCCAGGTTCGGCCATGTCTGGGAGGCGAGACTGTCAAGCGTGCGGGAAATGAACGCGGCCGCATTATGGCACGGCACCAAAGCCGTAACCCGTGGGTGCCAGCCGGGCTGGGTGTGTGTGTCATGCATTCAGCCAACGCCGTAAAGTTGCTTTGCCAGCATGTCAGCAAGCCAGGGAGCAGTCGAATATTTTCCCGTGTCGACGGACAGATAATTGCCGCGCCGGGCAGTGCCAAACAGATCACGGCGGTGAATCGTGGCGCCGAGGTCGCTGAGAGAGCCTTGCCCCTGTGCAAAGACGAACCCGCCCCGGATGTCGATTGTCTGTGCCGCTTCGAAGAGGCGAGAGGCGTCCGGGATCAACCTGGTGATCTCCGTGCGAACCTCATCGACGAAGAACTGTCTCCGATTCACGGCGATTTCGTCGGGTTGTGCTAACGTCAATGCGCCGCTTTGCGCAACCAAGCCAGTTGGGTACCATGAGATATAGAAACGACGCCCGTCATAATTCTTGATGTCGCCAAAAGGACCGAGCGCAATCACCGATGATACAACATCGACCGGCCGGCCGGTGCCGCCGAACAGGCTAAGGCGATATCGGTGAGACCAGCCGGGGCTTGGTTCGATACCCGCAAGCCGATCGATTGCAAGCCGGCCTTCCCAAAGGCAGTTGACGACGACGTCGAATGTCTCCCTCCCGGTCTCAGCCGCAACCCGCCATTGCCCTTCGATTCCATCTGTCGGCGTCGCCGAGAGGATTTTCGACCTCATTCGCAGCGAAATGTTCGGTTCGCTCCTCACCACCTCGACCATCCGATCGGCGATCCACTGAGTATCGACCGATCGCTCAGGCACCCGGAACCCGGCGACGATGTCGTCACTATCTGTCATTGCGGCAAGCTCGGCTCGCGAAAGACGCACGGAACCAGCTTTTGACACGTCGACCAGATATTGCGATGCGTCCGGATGCTCACGCAGCAGCGCATCCACTTTACGAAATGTGCCAGACAGCGTCTGCGCATCGACTACCGAACGGCGATGGACAAGGTAGACATCGTCAGCCGGGGTCGTGTGTGGCCGAAGATCTTCGTCGAGCAATTGCGAGATGAGCTTGCCGAAACGCAGCCCGCCCGGAATGACATGCCTTGCCGTGCGCATCGAGGGGTCGGCACCATAGAGGTAGCCCAAGTGGATCTTCCCCTCGTTCCAACGGCTGGCGCAGCTGAGCGGCTCGTCCTCCTTGTCGAAGAGCGTAACCGCGCAACCCAGTCTTGCCATCATGATGGCAAGGCTGGCGCCCATGATCCCGGCGCCAAGGATCGCCACTCTGCCGCGAGTGAGCTTCATGGGCAACAAACCGCAGCGCACCGCCGCACGGCGGCCTCTGCGCAAAGCACCTGCCGGCCTTCAGTCATGGCTGCCAATTGTCTCGGAGACACACTTCCGTGGTCATTGGCCCGACTCCACATCCAACAAATAGCCCTTCGGGTCATACTCCGTATCGCTGAAAACGATCATGGTCGGATTGTCGCCGTGATACGTCTGGCTCGACCAGACCGGCGCTTCGATGAGCACGGCCTTGTTTGTTGAATCCAGAACGATCTGCTCGACCTCCTCCCGATACCGAAGCGCAATGTATATCTCTCCGGAGACATGCATGAACAGCTGTCGCCCCGTACGATGACCATGTCCTCCCCTTGTCGTCCCGTGCGGTGCGGTGACCACAAACGCCCTCCGCGGTTGAAAGCCGAATCTGCCGAACTGAACGAGCGTCAGGACCCCCCTGGCGTCACGATGAACCGATATTGAGATTTCTGCGACCTTGCCGCCAAACAAGACCCGGTCCGCCATCGTGCCCCCTCCCAAGCCTGTTATCCTGCCGGTGTGCGGCCAGGATGGCGACGTCGTTCTTCGATGTGGATAATGATAGCAGCGCCGGCTGCCGCACAATTATTTTCTAATGCATGTCGCCCGGAAGTGTCCTCGGCTCCGGATAGCGACATGCATAAAATCAGAAGCTTACAGCAGGTCAGGCGAATCCTATTCGCCGCGACATGCTGTAACCGATCAACCAGAACAAGGCCGGACGGCTGGCGCTTCGGCGCCGCTGCCAAAGTGACAGCGCGCGACCATGCGACTTGATTTATGCCAGGGCTGACCCCAGGAATTGACCGGGGTACTGCCGGACGGGTCACCAGTCCATGGCCGTTCGACCAGACTTCCCCTTCTCACATGGTGGTGAGGCCGATTGATTATATCTCGATTGGATGAAATAGCGGAACGTCCAATGGACATTGCCGGAACCGAACAGGCCCTCTCGGACCTTTGCGCACACCACACAAGACCTTGGTCCTATAAGGAAAACCGGATGGTTCGATCCGCGCCCGCGCAGGCAACGCCCGCCGGTCGGTCCAGAGGCGCCAGCACTTTGCCATCCCGCGCCATCTCCTACCGCACGCCCGCCTCATGGTTGGCCGACCATACCCCGCTAGGATGCCGGGCCTTGCAGCCCCTGCCTATTCCGCTTTCGCGGAAGTTTCGGCCGTCATCCAATGTGCGATGGTGTTGTTGCGGCGGTACGAGCCGCCCTGGTTGGCGCGGGCGCCGAGCACACCCCAACAATGCGCCCCCCGCCTGCGTCGACCATGGCAAGCGCCTGGGTACCACGGCTTTGCTGCCAGCCCGCTGGGCTGCGAGCTTAGCGCCAGAGATGACTTGCGGAAAGGGTCGCGTGCGGCCGTCAGGAGTGACGACAAGGATGCGGGCGCGGTATCCGCTAGGCTAGGGAGAGATGGGCAGTCTGGCCGAAGAGCCTGGCTCGCCGATGGGCGCCGCAGATGACTAACCGGTTACGACCGGCAGCAAGATGTATGTGCCACAGAGACAGAGCGATAGTATCAAGGCGGCCGCAACTACTCCTGCGTAGGCGGCACCTTTATTCTCGTTCAGGCGCTGTTCCTTGGTTGGCCAGAGACTGTAGACCAGCCAGCAGGCAAATAGCGTCAAGACCACGGAGCCCCCGAACATAAATAACTCAAAAGCGCGAAAATTATAGTGCCTGAGAATCGTACCCCCTATGACAATTGGCAGCGCGATCAACACTCGCATCTTGAAATGATGCCACAAGTCGGATTTCGCCATCGTATATGATTGTTGCCGTTGCTATTCGCGATTCCTAGCCTCTAAAAGCTTAAAGTTTCTGCTCACCCCAATTCCACCCACACCGGCGCATGGTCGCTGGCGCCGTCCTGCCCGCGCACGTCGCGGTCTATGCCCGCCCCGTTCAACCGGCGCACGAGCGGCTTCGACAACAGGATATGATCGAGCCGCAGACCGGCGTCGCGCGGCCAGCGGTTCCGGCGGTAATCCCAGAAGGTGTAGAGCGTCTCCTTCGGATATTTCTTGCGCAACGCATCGGTCCAACCTTGTTCGAGCAGCGAGGCGAAGGCGGCGCGGCTTTCCGGCTGCACCAGCGCGTTGTCGTCATAGGAGCGTGTGGCATAGATGTCGCGCGGCTCGGGCACGATGTTGTAGTCGCCGGCCAGCACCACAGGCAGGCCAGTGTCGAGCAGTTGTTCGGCATGCGCCTCCAGTCGCGCGTGCCAGGCGAGCTTGTAGGTAAATTTCGGCCCCGGTTGCGGATTGCCGTTGGGCGCATAGAGGCAGGCGATGATGATGCCGTCCACCGCCGCCTCGACGTAGCGGCTCTGCCGGTCGGCATCGTCGCCGGGCAAGGCATCGCGGGTCAGCACCGGTTCGGCACCGCGCGCGAGTATGGCGACGCCATTCCAGGTCGGCTCGCCCTTCCACACCGCGCCATAGCCGGCGTCGGCAAGCGCGGTGCGCGGAAACTGCGTGTCGCGCGCCTTCAATTCCTGCAGGCACACGACATCGGGTCTTGCGGTGGCGAGCCATGCCAGCAGGTTGTCCAGCCGGCTGTTGATGTTGTTGATGTTGAAGGAGGCGATCTTCATCGGGGATCAGGGGGCGATCCTGCCCGCCCACGCCTTCACCGTCTCCGCCAGCGTCGTCAGATGATCCGCGGTCGAGAAACCCGAAATGCTCTTGCGCGGCTTGAGATCATGGTCGCCGTCCTCGAGCCAGATCACTTCGATCGCATCGGAAAGACCGTAGGTCGCGACCTCGTCCTTCGTGCCGAACTCGTCGCGCGTGCCTTGAAAAATCAGCGTCGGCGTCTTCAGCCCGGCGAGATGTTTTGTCCGCAATTGCTCGGGTTTGCCGGGCGGATGGAAGGGATAACCGAGGCAGACCAGTCCCGATATCTCGCCCTTGGAAAACATCTCGTCGGCGACCATCGAGGCGACGCGCCCGCCCATCGACTTGCCGCCGATGATGAGCTTGCCCGTCACACCCTTCGCCCTGAGGTCGGCGATCGCCTTGATGTATTCCGGGTTCACCGTCTCGGCGCGCGGCGGCGGCTTGCGCTGGCCATAGCGGCGGGCGGCCATGTAGTGGAACTCGAAGCGCGCGACCTGGAACCCGACGCCGGCGAGCGCCTTGGCGGCGGCGGTCATCGAGGGGGAGTCCATGGAGGCACCCGCGCCATGCGCAAGCAGGATGGTGACGGGAGCGGTGTCGTGGCCATCGAAGAGGAAGGTGGTCATGGAAAGCCCATCTTATGGAAGCCGAGTTCCTTCGCGTTCAAGCACGACCATCGCGATCCTTCATCCCACAACGACTATGGTTGCGTAGGGGCTCCACGACAAACCCGCGACTGCAGATACTCGACCTGTGCAGCCAGCCATTGGGGCCAGCCTGCTGCATCAATCCCCCGGACCCACGTACAGGCAGCTTCTGGCCCGCGAACCTGTTCCATCAGGCAATAGTATGCAGTGTCCCGCCATGAACCGCACAGATTTGGGTAGGCATCCATCGTCTCCAGCGCCGAGGGCCAATCGTACCATCTCCGAATCCAATTGCCGACCTTCCCCTCGAGATCGTCGACGCACCGGGCTGTGAATTTGTCCAGGTCTTGTTCGTTGGCGACCCAGAAGGTGCCTCGGCTGGACGGTCGGAAATCTCCATGGATTCCTTCGAAGGCAACTCTGGCAAATACCTTGCTCTTCGTTGGAACGGCACCCTCGAATTTGACATTATACCAATTGGCCAACTCCCCAAACAACCTTGCGAACTTCTTCCACTTGAACACAGCCACCAACGAGCAGTCATATTCCCCATACCGGCGTTCCGCATAACAATCGAATTCAATGCTGAAGTCCGTTAGGTTGTCCGCTGATGCGACCTCCAACCTGGGGCTGCCCGGCTTGAACCATTTTTGTCCGACGCAAGCATGGAGCTCTTCGGCAACCCTCGTCCGAATGGTTTTGGAATCAAGCATTGCCGTCATGACGCCGACTTCGCCAATTGCATATCCACGAACTGGACGCCCCTGGCCGCCACCCCAGCCCATTCCGACACCGCGTCGAGCTCCAGATACCGCACCCACAGCCGCCGCGCCTCGAGCAAATTGCCGGCATCGAATTCAAGCCGCGCCAAGTTGAACACCGGGTCGGCGTAAGTCTTGTCGAGCGTGATCGCCTTCTGCAAGTGCCTTCGCGCCGAGGCGTCGCGGCCTTGCTCGCTCATCAGCCCGGCGAGGTTGAACCAGGCCTCGACGAAGGCCGGGTCGAGTTTGATCGCCCTGGCATAATCGTGCGCGGCTTCCGCGACGCGCCCGGACCCGCGCAAACAGTTGGCGCGGTTGAAGGCGGCGATGGCGTCGGTCGGATCGATGGCGAGGCAGCGCTGGTAGAGTGCGGCGGCACCGTCATGGTCGCCGCCCTCCTCGGCGGCTTCCGCCTCGGCGAACAAATCCTCCAGCGTGTCGTCGCCTTGTGCCGCCGCGCCCAGATCGAACAGCAACTGCCCGTCGACTTCGCTCTGGCCGCCTTCGAGGTAGATCGCGTCGGGCCGGCCATGCTGCGAGCCGACATTGAGCGACTTGGCGGTGAGCGAAGCCACCGGGCCGGAGCGGTGGACGGAGCGCGCGATCGCCCCCCATGTGGCGCCGCCCGCGATCAGCCCGGCATATTTGCGCGCCAGGATCAGGTCGCGGAAGGAATAGGGCTCGCCATCATGCTCGAAGGCATCGAAGAGCGACAACAGGTCGAGATCGGCGCCGGACAGCCTGGACTGGTCGATCAGCGATTGGCGCGACAGCGAAGACGCCTCGGGCGCCTTCATCAGCCCGAGCAGCCGCAGGAAACCGTTCTCGCTCAAGAGAATGCGCCCGGCCGCGCTCTCGGCGCCGAGACGACGTTCGATCTCGCTATCGCCATTTTTGGTGAGTCCGGCCTTCGTCAGCAGCAAGGTCCGTCCGAACACGACATGCGTGGTACGCCTGGTGACGCCGCGCCTGAGCTGGCCGTGCTGGCGCTCCACCTCGCGCGCGGCGAGCCTGAGCGGAAACGCCGCCAGCGCGCCGATCGTGCCGAAGACAGAACCCGGAACGGCCGGTGCCGTCATTTCTTGCTCTTACCGACTGCCTTGAGCAGGTTGGCCTTGAGCGGATTTTCAGGCGCACCACCCGCTGCCGCCTTCTTGGCGGCTGGCTTGGCGACCTCGTCGGCCTTGCTCTTCGACTTGGCCGGCGGCTTCGACTGCGACAGGCTGGCCTTCAGCGCGTCCATCAGGTTGATGACATTGCCGCGCTCCGGCGCCGCCGCGATGATCGGCTTGTGGCCCTTCAGCTTCTCGCGGATCATCGACATCAGCGCGATCTCGTAGCGGTCCTCGTAATTCTTCGGATCGAAGGTGGTTTCCTTCTGCTTGATCAGCGCTTCGGCGAGTTGCAGCATTTCCGGGTCAGGCTTGCCGGCCGGAATGTTGCCGAAATATTCAGCCGTGCCACGCACTTCGTTTGGGTTCCTCAACGTGCACACGAACATGCCGTTCTCGCGCGCTCCGATCGTCACCACGCGCTCGCGGCTGGACAGCACCAGCCGGGCGATGGCGAGCTTGCCGGACTTGCGCATGGCCTCGCGCAGCACCGCGAAGGTTTCCTCCGCCATCGCCCCGTCCGGCGCCATGTAATAAGGCGCGTCCTGGTAGATGACGTCTACCTCGTCCTCGTCGACGAAGGCCTCGATGTTCATCGTGTGGTTGGATTCGATACGCACCGCGTCGAGGTCGGCATCATCGATGATGATATACTGCTTGTCCTCGTACTCGTAGCCCTTGACCAGGTCCGCGCGTTCGACGAGCCCCAGTTCAGGATCGACCGGCTTCATGTTGATGCGGTTGTGGGTCTTCTTGTGCAGCTGGTTGAACGAGATGCGTTCGCTGGCGCTGGTGGCGGGGTATAGCCGCACCGGACAGCTGACCAGACTGAGCTTGAGGTAACCTTTCCAACTTGCCCTGGGCGCCATGATGAACTCCTACGCGGCCATGCGCTGACAGTTACTTCGCAGCGCTTCGTCCGAAGGACGAACAAGGCTGCGCAGATCCTACACCGACCCCGCACAATACCGGCAAATCCCTGACGAAATCTTCCCGCCGGTTTTCGGGGCACGGGCGGAGAATAATTCAAATTGTCGGAAGCGTCGATGGAGTCGGTGTGGCGCTGGCCGTTAGCCTGGGCGGCCATGGCTTCGTCATCCTAGGGCGAAGCAAGGAGCGAAGCGAAGCGGCGAAGACCCTATGATGACGAAGGAGAGGTCGGCAAATCCCGCGCGAACTCGTCGATGTCCGCCCATGGATCGCCGGACGTCTCCAAAAGCCCCGGCAGCGACGCATAATTCAAATCCTGCGGTGCATCGATCGCCTCCAGATCGCTCCAACTCACCGGTGTCGAGGCCGGCAGGTTGGTGCGGGCGCGCAGCGAATAGGGCGCCGCCGAGGTGTGGCCGCGCGCGTTGCGGTGATAGTCGATGAAGATGCGCCGCTTGCGGTTTTCCTTGCCCATGGTGGTGGTGAAGGTGTCGGGCGCGGTGGCCGCCAGATGCGTTGACATGGCGCTGGTCGCCTGGTGCAGCTTCTTCCAGTTCTGCTTGCCCGTCACCGGAACCGTGATGTGGATGCCGCTGCCGCCGGAGGTTTTTGCGAACGGCACAAGCCCGAGCCCCTCCAACTCGCCCTTGATGTGGACGGCGGCCTCCACCACCTCGCGCCACGAAATCCCCTCGCCCGGGTCGAGGTCGAAGACGATCTGGTCGGGCTTGTCGAGGCTCGTGCGATGCGTGCCCCAGGTGTGGAATTCGACAACGCCGAACTGCGCCAGTGCCAGATAGCCTTTCGCGCCTTCGACCGAGAGATAGGACTTGGTCTCGCCCTCGGAATTGGTCGCCTCGAACGTCACCACCGAAGGCGGCATGCCGGTGAAAGCATGGCGCTGGAAGAAGCAGTCCTTGGGCAGGCCGGTCGGGCAGCGCACCAGCGACACCGGGCGGCCAAGGATGTGCGGCAGCATGAAGTCGCCGACCAGCGCGTAATAGACGGCGATGTCGAGCTTGGTCGGCCCGGTCTTGCCGAACAGCCGCCGCGTCGGGTTTGTCACCCAGATCGTGGCAAGGTCGGCTTCGGCGATCAGCCGCTTGCGTTTTGCCGAAACCGGCGTCGACAGGCCGACGTCACGCAGACCCCGAAACACGCCGTGGCGCAGTGCATTGTCCGCGGTTCGGTTGGCAAAATGGATGCGCGCCGAAAACAGCGGCTTGACCCAGTGCATCTCGCGCATGATCTCGCGCGGCACGCCTTCCGGCGGCGTCGCGCCCGACGTGAGCGGCTCCAGCCGCGCCAGCAGATCGGCCGCGGTCCCGGCATCGAAGCCGGTGCCGACCTTGCCGCGATAGTGCAATTCACCGTCCACCCATTCGGCCATGCCGAGCGCGGCCAACCCCTCGGCCGCGGCCGAAGTGGTGTAGCCGGCGATGACGAAGTCGTCCTTTTCGAGCGACTTGGTCTTGGTCCAGCTCTTGGTGCGGCCGCTCTGATAGATTGCGGTGGCGCGCTTGGAGACCACGCCCTCCAGGCCGAGTTCCGTCACCTTGTCGTAAAGCCCTTGCCCCGAACCCTCGACATGGTCGGAGAACTGGATGGCGGAGTTGGCGCCAAGCCCGCCAAGCAGTTCGGCCAACAGCGCCTTGCGCCGGATGAGCGCCACCTTCATCAGGTCCCAGCCGTCGAGATGCAACAGGTCGAAGGCGTAGAAGTGCAGCTTGCTGCCGGCGCCCTGCGCCAGCGCGTCCTGCAGCAGCGCAAAGCGGGAAATACCCTTGGCGTCGAGCACGACGATCTCGCCGTCGATGATCGCCTCGCGGCACGGCAGCTTGGCGAACGCGCTGGCCAGGTCGCCGTAGCGCTTCGTCCAGTCGATGCCGCCACGCGTGATCAGCCGCACCTCCCCGTCGGAGATATGAGCCATGGTGCGGTAGCCGTCGAATTTGATCTCATGCAGCCAGAGCTCGTTCGTATTCTCGGAAAGGCTTTCGCCCCCCGGCGGCTTCGGCACCTGGGTTGCCAGTTGCGGCTCGACACGGCTCAGCGCTGGCGCCTTGGCCGCGCCGGGCAGCTCGCCCGGCTTCAGCGACCCAGGCTTTGGCGCGGACTTCGCGGCCGGTTTGGGCGGCGCCACCAGCTCCTCGATGCGCAGGCCGGATTTCACGCTTTCCGGTCGTGCTTCGAGGATGTTCAACGCCGTATCGGCGGCGAGGTCCCGCTCCTTGAACAGCAGCCAGTTCTTCTTGTTTTCGTCCTCGCCGGGCTTGTGCTTCAGCCGGGTCAACATCCAGCCGCCATTCAGCTTTTCGCCGGCCAGCCGGAACTTGAAGGCGCCGGTGCGCAGGCTCTTCTCGACATCGTCCATTGGCGCCCAGGTGCCGGTGTCCCACACGATCATCGGCCCACCGCCATATTCCCCTTCGGGGATGACGCCCTCGAAATCGATATATTCGAGCGGATGGTCCTCGGTCTCCACCGCCAGTCTTTTGTCGGCGGGATTGAGCGAGGGTCCGCGCGGCACCGCCCAGCTTTTCAAGACATCGCCGACCTGCAGGCGCAGATCGTAGTGGTCGGCGGTGGCGTGGTGCTTGTGGATGACGAAGCGGTTGCCGTCTCCTGCCATCGACCCGCCCGCCGGCTCCGGCGTCTTCGAGAATTCGCGCTTGGCGCGATAGGTTTTGAGTTTAGAGGGCACGTCAAAGGCCGGCGGTCGAAAATAACAACCGCCTCGTTCCGTCGCGCCCTCCTCTGTCCTGCCGGACATCTCCCCCTCTAGGGGGGAGATCGACGGTTTCGCCGCCGGCTCGTCCCTTGCCACATCGGAAATTGGCGAAGCCCGTCGTGACGGCCAATCTCCCCACTAGAGGGGGAGATGTCCGGCAGGACAGAGGGGGGCGCCGTAGGGCGCTACGTTGGCACCACTCGCGATTTTTCACGTGGTCTCAATCG
The DNA here is from genome assembly GCF_006439515.1 of Mesorhizobium sp. B3-2-1. Lineage (NCBI taxonomy): Bacteria > Pseudomonadati > Pseudomonadota > Alphaproteobacteria > Hyphomicrobiales > Phyllobacteriaceae > Mesorhizobium > Mesorhizobium sp. B3-2-1. The sequence continues at coordinate 209,325 of NZ_VFTI01000005.1, forward strand.
TCAATCGCCGGTGTCAGCTCCAGCTCGGCCGGCGACAGCCCCTGCTGCAACTGGCTCAAGCGGAATTCGTCGACCCAGTAGGCTTCGCCGTCGACCAGCACGCGCGCACTGTAGGTGCCGCCGGAGAAACGCTGCGCGGTGATGTAGACCTTGTGGCGGTCGAGCGCCTTGCGCACCGCTGCGCGCTTGGAGTTCTGGCTGTTCACGGCAGTGGACATGCGCTTCGCCCTCGGTCGCCCGACACGGAACTCGGCCGCTCTTGGCGGCCCGGCGACTGGCCGCAAGGATGGCGGAGAGCGGCGCAAGTGTCAATTTCGCGGTCGCGCCGCTTCAGTTCTTCAACCGCCGCAAACGGCGCATCACGCCCTGCACGGCCTTGTAGAGCCGCGGCTTGGAGCGCACGAACAGCTCGGTTTTGCAGCGCAGCCTGATATAGGCGGTCGAGGCCCTGCCCTTCAGCGTCATCGCCTCGCACAATTCGGCCAGCACCGAGTTCGAGGCGCCGATATGCTGTTTGTATCCCTGTCCCCCGACTGAGAGATCGAAATAGCCGAGCCCTTGCGCCCGTCCCCACACCATCAGCTTGCCGATCATCGTCAGGCCCGGCGCGACGTTGGCCACTGCATCCTGGTCGATCCCGAGCAACAGGGCGTGCAAGGTGCCCTTCATGACCAGCACATACATGACAGCGAGATAGGCTTGACCGACGCGCAGCCCGAACAGCCGCACGGAGCCGTCGGACAGCCCTTGCAGGGCGGCATTGCGGTAGAACTCGACGATCGGCGCCTGCGTCAGGAGGTCGAAACGCCCGAGTTCGCGAAAACGGTTGAGCCTGAGGTCCAGCAGCGTGCCGAACTGCTCCTCGATCATATCGGGCGTCTCGGCTTCGACCAGTGCGAGGCCGCCGAGCTGTTCGAAGCGGCGGCAGTGCCTGTTGAAATTCTTGGTGAAGGACGACTTGCAGATACGTTTGATCAGCGTCTCCGGCTCGCCATCCATGACCAGGCCCGAGGCGATCTGGATGGAGTCGCGCGCCGCCGAAAGCAGCGCCAGCGGATTGGTCACGCCGTGGATTTCCTGCGGAATCCCCGCAATATGGATGCGGTCGGCCGGCGGCAGCACGGAGCGGACCGCCGCCCAGGCGGCGTCCGCGCTCTGCCGGGTCCAAGGCCTGGCATCGGCCAGCAGCGGCGCCGAATAATCGCACACGCCGCAGCTCAGCCATTCGATCACATAGTGACCGAGCGCCCGGCGCCGCATCAGCGGCAGCAGCATGACAGGCGCACCCGTGGCGGCGTCGCTGACTTCAACGACGAGCAGATCGGCGCTTTTGGGCATCAGCCGCCTGGCAATCCCTTCCACCCAGGCAAGGCCCTGGTGGCCGGTGCACAGGCCGGTCTCCTCGAGGCGCAGCCAGAGCTGCCTTACGGTGTCGAAGCTGGTATGCAGCCGCGCGGTATAGCGCGCGGTAGCGACAATGCCGGATCTGATCGGGGAACTTGCTTGAATCGGTGCATCCGCCTCCGCGACCAACTGCACTGCCTGGCTTGCCACATGCTTCTCCCATTCGTTCTGGCCCGCCTCGGCGTCATCCACGCAAGCGCCGCAAACCCCGCATCGTTCCCTGGACCGCTTTGAGCAGCCTTGGGTTGGATCGCACGAAAGCCTCGGCCCGCCTGCGGAACTCGATGACGGCATTGGCCACACTGCCCCGCATCGTGAACCCATGACAGAGTTCGACCAATACCGAACCCTTGGCGCCCATATGTTCCTTGTAGCTCTGGTTGCCGACCGACAGGTCGAAATACCCAAAACCCTGTTCGCGCGCCCAGCCGATCAACCTGCCCATGATTGCAAGCCCGGGTGACACATTGGGCACGACGCCCTGGTCCATCGCTATCAGGAGAGCATGAACAGTCCCTTGATGAACCAGCAGATATTGAACCGCGATCAGGGCCTCGCCGACGAGCAGCCCGAAAAGCCGCACCGAACCGTCCAACAGGCCCTGAACAGCCGCGTTCCGGTAGAAATCCACGATCTTCTCCTGCGTCAGCAGGTCGAAGCGGCCAAGCTCGCGAAAGCGGTCGAGCCGCATTCGCACCAGTTCGCCGAAGATACGCTCAACCTCAGACGGCGCGGCGGCTTCGACCAGCTCCACACCGCCAAGCCGTTCGAGGCGACGCCAGTCCTTGCCGAACTCCTTGACGAAGGACGGCCTGCAAAGACGCTTGAGGACTGTTTCCGGGTCGCCGTCGATGGCGAGGCCGAACGCGGTCTGGATGGAATCGCGTGTCGCCGGGAGCAAGGCCAGCGGATTGGCCACGCCGTGGATCTGTCGCGGAATTCCCACGATGTGGACGCGGTCCGACGGCGGCAGCGCCGAGCGCACCGCCGTCCACGCAGCCTGCGCGGATTGGCGTGACCACGGGCTGGCATCGGCCAGCAGCGGCGCCGCATAGTCGCAGACGCCACAACTCAACCATTCGACCACCCAATGGTGGAAGGCCCTGCGCCGCATCAGCGGCACCAGCATTCTGGGTTCGCCGGTCGCGGCGTCGGCCACCTCCACGATGAGGAGTTCCGCGCTTTCCGGCAGCAGCCGCCCGACGATCCCTTCCGCCCAGGCGAAATTCTGGTGACCGGTGCACACGCCCTCCGCCTGGAGGCGCAGCCAGAGCGGCCTGACCGCCTCCAGGCTGGTGTGCAGTTTCGCCGTATAGGCGTCGTTCGCCGCGATGGCGGCGGGATGCGGGACCTGCCCGCCGGGCAAGTCGGTCATCGCGGTGATTTGAACTGCCTGGCCTGACACATCCCTCTCCTATCGTCTTGCCGCGGCGAACGAAACCGCCCGCCGCCAGGAGCCCAGCCGGCTGTCGTGCTGCTGATCCGGGTGTTCGATGTTCCACATGCGGTGATGCATGAAATACCATGATGCCACGAGCACGAATATCTCGGAGACCGCCGAACCCAGCAGCGCCCACGGGGGGGAGGCGATCGACAGCAGGATCGCGATCGACGCCAGCCCGACGATGGCGCCGCCGAGGGTAATGAAGGCGACGATGCGGAAGTCGCCCATTATCTCGAGCACGATGCGGGGCATGATATAGAGCATGATCGGGACGAAATTCGCGGTCACGAAAAGCCCGATGAACCCCACCGACGCATCCTGGAGAGCCTGGGATTTTATCATGGGCAGGACAAACATGATGGCGCATCCATAGGCCACCGCGCCGAGCCCCATGACGACAGCCCACAGCTTCGCCTGCGCCCAGACACGGCGCGTTTCGTTGTTGCGCATCAGCTTGGCCAGTTCCGGTTGCGTCATGTTCACGAAGGCGAGGCTGATGATGCGCAGCGGCGCGAACAGCACGAGCACCGCCGCCAGCGGCGCATAGGCGGCCGGCCCGGCAATGCCCGCGACCAGCAGCGCCAGGCATTGGCCCTGGATGTTGGTTGTGGTGGCGCTGAATGCCGACCAGCAGAGCTGGGACCAGAGCTTTGCGTAGCGCCGCCGCGTCGGCATGCGGAAGCTGATGCGCATCGTGCGGCGCGCCAGCCGGACCAGGACGAATATGCCAAACAGATTGGCCGCCGCGAGTGCGGAGAACACGGACTGCAGCGCATCCCTGGCCAGCCAGATCGCCAGGCCGGCCATGACGATGCCGGCGATCGTGAAGGCGGCATCGCTGATGGAGACGATCACTTGTTGGCGGCGCGCGAAGAAGGCCGTGCGCATGTGGCTGCGCAGCGACCATGCGCCGACGAAGCAGCCGGCGGCAATTCCGCTGGGATCGCCCAAGAGATGCATCACGATCGCCGTGCCGACGGCCATCAGCAATGCAACGACCAGCGCCGCCGTCCCGAAGGCCACGTCATAGGCGTCGACGCCGGCGCTGTTGGTGCTCTTGCCCATCCATATCGAGGCGGGAACGGCGGTGAGCGACCTGATATAGGACAGGCCGACACCGCCCATTACCATGCCGATGGCGAAGAGGCCGTAGCCTTGCGCCGACAGCATGTGCAGCAGCGCGATGTTGAGGGCAAAGTGGAAGCCGCTCTGCATCGCCTCGCCGCCGATCATCAGCATGAGGCGGCGCACCAGATGGCCAGGGAGTTTCACGGCCGTGTCTCCGCCTGGCGGGCGGTTGCCGTCCGGCCCGGCTTGGCGATGGTTGCCTTCAGCTTGTCCGCGGCTATTGCCGCGATCGCCGCCGCCGCGACCGGCTCGCTGAAGACCGCCTCGTAGCGCGCGCGTCCGGCGGCGACAAAGGAGCGCCAGGCCTGGGGATGCAGGATGATTTCCTCGAGTTTGCCGGCGAGCGCGGCGGCATCGCCGGGCGGAACATGCCAACCCGTTTCGCCGTCGGCGACCACTTCGACCAGCCCGCCGATCGCCGACACCAGCGGCGGCCGGCCATAGGCCATCGCCTCGATGGCGACACGGCCGAGCGATTCCGGACGCCGCGACGGTACGGTGGCGATATCGGCCCAGCGATAATGCTCGGACGGGTCGGGGATGAAGGGCAGCACGCTGACACGTCCGGTGAGCCCCATGGTCTCGACCAGTTCGGCGAGCGCGTGCTCGCGTTCGACGCTTTCGAAGGCGCCGCCGACCAGCCGCACCTCGATCCTCGACTTGAGTTCCGCCGGCAGCGAAGCGATCGCCTCCAGAAGCACTTCCTGGCCCTTGATCCTGTTGATGCGGCCAAGCAGCAGCACCTTGAGCGGGCGCTTGCCGTCATAAGTCATCGGTTCGGCGGCGATCGGGCCGGCAACGCCATTATAGACCACATAGGACCGCGCGGATCCGGGGTCGCCAAACGCGGCGCGGGTGGCGCGCGAGTTGAAGATGAGATCGGCATGGCTCCAGTGCATCAGGCCGACGAGGATCCTGCGCATGGCGCCTTCGGGAATTTCGTGGATGTGCAGCACGGCCTTCTGCGGCAGAAGGCGCGCGGCCAGCGCGTAGTCGGCCACGATCGAGGTGTTGACATAGGTGAGATCGCAATCCCTGAGCCGCCGCCAGGCCCTCAGCACCGCGACCGGCAGCCGCACCATCTCGATGGTGGCAAGGCGCACGATGGCCTGGCGCCTCAGCACCCACAGCGGCTCGAAGACGATCCGGGTCGCATGCGGTTCGAGGATCTGTGTGATCGGTCCGCCGCGCGGCAGGACCACTTCGATGTCGGCTGACGGAAACGCGGCGCGCAGCGCGGCCACGCTCTCCGCGAAGCTGCGGTCGGAACCATAGAGTTCATAGCCCTGATGGATGCAGGCAATCCGCATATTCACATGCATCTTTCTGTCAGGGTGGTGACGATTCCGCCACCTGACGGATCAGGCGACTGGAGACTTCAAGCCCAATACCCCTTTGGACTTCACTTGTTGCCAGCATGGTGGCGAGCGGATGTGGAACCTCGATCACCATACCAATGCTGCACGTCCTCCGCCGGTGTGGCGCACAGAAGTCCACGAGCAAGGATCATGCCGGCCCTGATCTGACCGTCTGCTGGTCGCCAGCTTGCGGCATTGCCTTGTTTCGATACACATACGCCTGGATAGTTGACCGATAGTGAAACAACTCCGGCCGTTGGAAGAAATATTTTACACCCCGGTGCGATGATGGGCGGAACTGAGCCTGGCATGGATATCGCTGGGCTGTGGTTTCCAGACGGGACGGCCCGCGCATTGCGGAATCGAGCGGATTTGAAAGCGCCAGCAGCCATGAAACCGGAAGCGCCCACCATCCTGATCCTCGGGACGCGCGGCATTCCCGCCGCCCATGGCGGCTTTGAAACCTTCGCCGAGAAGCTGGCGCTGTTTCTTGTCGGGCGCGGCTGGAAGGTCGGCGTCTACTGCCAGGAAGAGGTCGACCGGGTCGACCAGAGGGTGCACGTCGACACCTGGAAAGGCATCGAGCTCATCCATGTCCAGGTCGCCTCGAAAGGCCCGCGCGCAACGCTGGAATTCGACTGGCAATGCGTGCTCGACGCCGCCCGCCGGCCCGGCGTCTGCCTGGTGCTCGGCTATAATGGCGCGGTTTTCCTGACCTGGCTGAGGCTGATGCGACGCAGGATCATCACGAACATGGACGGCATCGAGTGGCGCCGGCCCAAATGGGGCGTGGCGGCGCGCACATGGTTCTGGCTCAACGAATGGATCGGCGCCTGGGCCTCGCACCGTCTGGTCGCCGACCATCCCGTCATCGCCGATCACCTGGCGACGCGCCGGCCGCGCAGCGCAATCGCCACCATCACCTATGGCGCCGACCCGGTGGCTTCAGCACCGGAGGCGCCGGTGCGCGCGCTCGGCCTCGAGCCCGGCAAATACCTGATTTCGATCGCGCGCATCGAGCCCGACAACAACATCCTGCCCATCGTCGAGGCCTTCTGCAGCCAGAAGCGCGACATGAAGCTGGTGGTGCTGGGCACGCTTTCAGACCAGATCCCTTATCATGTCGCCGTCCGCAACGCGGCCAACGCCTCGGTCGTGCTGCCCGGCGCCATTTACGACCAGGCGGCGGTCAAGGCGCTGCGTTTTCATGCGCGCGCCTATCTGCATGGCCACACCGTCGGCGGCACCAACCCGTCGCTGGTCGAGGCGCTGGCCGCCGGCAACATGGTGATCGCCCACGACAACCCCTATAACAGATGGACCGCGGGTGCGGCCGCCATCTATTTCACCGACGCGCGTAACTGCGCCGAACGCATGCAACAGGCGCTGGAGGATGACACCCTGGTCAAGACCTGCGGCGCGGCCGCCAGGGCCCGCGCCAATGAAGTCTTCCGCTGGGACGATGTCCTGCTTGCCTATGAAACCGAAGCCTACCGGCTTCTGGGCGTGGGCGCCGCCGGCCCCGTACCGGTCGACCGCCCCTCTCCCGGCGCCGTATGACGGGCTGGTCCCGACGGCGGCTGCTCAGGACCGCGCTGTCGACGGCGCTGGTGCCCGCCACGGCAGCACTTTCTTCCGCACCGCCCGCGCTCGCCGCCACCGGCGACTGGCGCTTTCGCCGCGGCGTCAATGCCTGGCCCTGGTTCGCGCTGACGCGTGAGTTTCCCGCACCGCGCACCGACTATGCCTGGCCGCCCTTCCAGTCGCAGCGGCCAGTGCCGAAACCGGACGACCTTCGCCGGCTGCGCCAGACCGGGCTCGATTTCATCCGCCTGCCGGTCGATCCCGGCCCGTTCCTGGCCGCCGGCGCCGCCACGCACGCAAAATTGCTGACGATGCTGGACGATGCCGTGATGGCCGTCATCGATGCGGATCTCGGCATCATCGTCAACGTGCAGGCCAACGGCGCAACCCACTACTGGAATCCAGACCGCATGGTCTCCAGCACCGCCGCGCCGGAATTCGATGCCTATCGCACGCTGGTCGGCACGCTTGCCGGCAGGCTGCAGCGGTTCGCACAGGGCATGGTGGCGCTGGAACCGGTCAACGAACCGCCGCAATCCTGCTCCTCCAACGTCTGGTCGAACGTCCAGACGGCCCTTTTGACGGCGGCCAGGGCATCATCCCGGACCTTGCCGCTTGTCGTCACCGGCGGCTGCGGCTCGATGGTGAGCGGGCTCGCCGCGCTCGACCCGGAGCCGCTGGCGGCCTTCGAGCCGATCCTGTTCACCTTCCATTTCTACGAACCCTATCTGTTCAGCCATCAGGGCGCGCCCTGGATGCGTGAACCGGTCTACCGCGCGCTCAACAACGTGCCATGGCCGGCCTCCACCGGTTCGCTGGAACAGACGCTGGCCTCGGTCAGGGCGCGCATGGCTCAGGACACCGAAACCTCCGAAGCGGACAAGCAGGCCGCCTACGAGGAAACCGAACGCGTGCTGAAGGTCTATTTCGACGCCAGGCCCGACCGCTGGTTCGTCGACAAATATATCGGCCAGGCGCGCGACTGGGCCGACAGCCACGGCATCGCGCCGCAGCGCGTCATCATGGGCGAATTCGGCGCGCTGCGCACCGACGCTCGCTATGTCGCCGCCCCCAACCCCGACCGCGCCCGCTACATTTCCGATGTCAGGCAGAGCGCCGAGGCATCAGGCTTCCCCTGGGCCTTCTGGGACCTCTTCGACGGCATGGGCATGATGGACGACAAGACGCGGGCGCTGGACCCGGCGATGGTCGAGGCGCTTGGGTTGAGGATGCCGGAGTAGAGAAAGCGCTACGCGCGCCGCGCTTGCGCCGGCCGCCGCAACCCCACTTTCACCGGCCTGTAGAGCGCCAGCGCGATCACCACGAACTTGGTCATCAGCGTTGTCTTGGACGCCAGGCTTTCGGAGGTGTTGAGCAGGATCAGCCAGCCCAGCATCGGCAGCCAGATACCGGGATGGCAGCGGCGCGCCACTTCGTGCATGAACAGCACGAAGCCGAAAAACAACAACAGGGTGAAGAAAGCGCCCTGATAGAGGATCAGGCGGATGATCGGGTTCTCGATGCCCTGTTCGAGGCCGTTGATGCGGCGCAGGCTCTCAATGAGATCGATATCTGGGCCGATGATCAGGTCGCGCAGTTCGAAGTGTTTGAACAGGTCGAACATCTCGACGCGGGCATTGGCGCTGCCGGAGTCCGAGACGAAGCGCTCGAGCAGCGCGTCGAAAAAGCCATAGGAAGCGGCGAGCACGATAACGACCGGCACCAGCGCGGCAAGGATGAGGCCAAGTGCGGCGCCAAGCAGGTTGATACGCCCCGCACGCAAGGTGCGCAGGCCTTGGAGGAGCAGGTAGCAACCGCCGAGCACGATCGTCGTCACCATCGCCGAGCGCCCGCCAAAGGCGACCAGCGCCGCGCATTGCAGGCCGATCAGCCCGAGCCGCAGCGGCATGGACAGCGACCGCGAGCCAGAAAGCAGCGCCAGTACGTAGATCGAGGTGATCGTGGCATTGGACAGCGGATGGCCCTGGAGGGCTGTCGAGCGCAGGTCGTTCATGAACACCACGCCGTCGAGCCGATAGGGAAAGATCAGCGTCTTGGTGGCGAACTCGAACAGTGCCAGCAGTGCGTTCACAGTCATGATCGTGTGAACGACGGTCTGCATGCGGGCGAATATCTTTTCGTCGGCCTCGGCCAGCATCATCACCAGCAGCGCCGGCGCCACGAAGGTGTCGATCATGCCGGCCATGCCGGGACGCTGCCTGACGATGACGACGACCAGGAGCATGATCGACATGACGGTCATCAGCGCGCTGGCCGGCCGCCTGTCGGCGATGGCCAGCGTGTAGCCGACCGGGTTGCCGAACGTGCAGGCGCGCCAGGCAAACATCAGCACGAGCAGATAGGTGGAGGGATGGATCTTGGTGGCTGGATTGCCGATCAGGCCGTCGTAATTGTAGCCCACCAGCCACAGCATGCCGCCCGAAATGCCGAACAGCAGCGCCACCGCGGCGATCAGGCCGTAGCCGGTCACCCAATCGAGGGAATTGCCGCCGCGAGGCGCGGCCACGGCTTGACCCTGGCCGGCCCAGCCGGCCGCCGGGGTAGCGGGCCGGACGGCAACCATATCAGGCCGCCTCGTCGACCAGCAGGGCGCCGGTCGGCAACCGCCCCATGACGGAAATGGCCTGCGAGGCCGCCGTGACATCGCGCATCGGCGTCGCGTTGAGCGTGGCGACGAGCACGATCTCGTCGACCATGGCGACCAGCGGCGAGGCGTTGAGATTGTCGGCCAGTGCACCGCCGTCGACGACGACGAGTTCGAAATTGCGGCTCGCCTGGGCCAGCATATGCTGCGTGAAATAGACGCCCTGCGCCTCGGAGAAGGCAGCCTTTGGCCGACCCTTGCCCAGAACGGCGACGTTGCTGCCGGGCGCGTATTGGCTCAGCGCCTCGAAGGCATATTCGCCGCGCAGCACGTCGAGCAGGCCCGGCTGCGGTTCCTTCTGGCCCTTGCCGGCATTGGTGTCGATGAACAGGACGCGGCTGCCCCTGGCAGCCGCCGCGTTGGCCAGAAGGCGCGCCACCCGGCCCCGTTGCGCGGCGTCCTCTGGCGCCGACGTCACAAGGATGGACGGCACCAGCGGCCAGTTCGGCGGACGCTGGCTGGAGGAGAACAGGCGTCTCAGCGCCAGTCCGGCGACGGCGTCCATCTTCTGTCCGGCCGGCGTGGCGGCGCTGCCGAAAGGCCACCAGCGGCGGCGCGCCGATTTTGCCGGCAGCACGCCCACAACCGGCGCATCGATGGCCGATTGCATCTGCGCGCTGGAAAGCACCGTCGGCGATGAATATTCCGCGATCAGCGCCAGGCCGGTGCCCAGCCCCAGCCCGCCGAAAAACGCGCCGAACACGAGCAGCCCGAGCGGCGGCCAGCTCTTCTTCAGCGCCGGCATGGCGTTGGAGATGATGCGCGCATTGGTGCTGTCGACATTCACCTGCTCGCGCGTTTCCTGCGCCCGCTGCAGATAGGTGGCGTAGACGGAGCGCAACGCCTCGAGATCGCGCTGCAGTTCGCGCAGCTTGACCGAGGCCTGGTCGGTGTCGAGCGACTTGCTCTTCAAGCCCGCGACCTTGGCCTCCAGCGCCTGCTGGTTGGCCAGCGCCCGTTCGTAGTCGGTTTCGGCGGCGGCGCCGATGCGGCCGAGTTCGCGCGCGATGAGCGCGCGCGTGTCGCGCAATTGCTGCTGGGCCGCCATCATCGAGGGATGGCGCGGCCCGAGTTCCGTGCCGAGCTGGGAGACCTGGTCGACCAGCGTCGCCTCCTGCGCCCGCAGGCTCGAAATCACCGCCGAGCGCATCGCTTCCGAGGTCGCATCCGGCGCGCCGCCGGGCCGGCGCAACTGGTCGACCTGCGCCTTCAGCGCGACCGTGCGGCTCTGCGCGGCCGCGAGCTGCGTGTTGATCTCGGTCAGTTCCTGGTCGCTGACCAGATTGCCCGCGGCCATCACCATGTTATGGGCGGACTTGTAGGCCTCGACCGCATTCTCGGCCTGCTGGACGCGCTTGCGCTGCTCGTCCAGCCGCGCGGTGATGGAGTCGGAAGCGTCCGTGGCCATCTTGGCGCGCGCGGCGGCCTGGTCCGTCAGGTAGGCCTGCGCGATGGCATTGGCGAGCTTCGCCGCCTTGTCGGCGCTCTTGGCGGTGACGATCACGTCGAGGACCAGCACCTTGTCGGCCCGCTTGACCGCCAACCGCCGGCGCAGCGCATCGAGCGTCTTGCCCGTCCTGTCGGTTTCGGCCGAACCCGAGCCCAGCACGCCGCCGAGCAAATGGCTCAACAACCCGCCCTGTCCGTTGAATTCCGGATCCTTGGTCAGGTCGGTCGCCGCGATAGCCCTGAGCAACACGCTGCTCGACTGGACGACGGCGACCTGGCTTTCCACCATGGTGATGCCGCCATCGGGCGGAACGCGGCTCGGATTGACATCGTTGGTGACCACCTGCAAGTCCTGCGGATCGACGATGATCTCCGCCACCGAGCTGTAGAGCGCCGGCGTGAACAATCCATAGAGCAGCGCTCCAAGGGTCAGCAGCGCGGCTGTGGCGAGGATCAGGAAACGGCGGCGCACCAATATGCGCTTCAGGTCACCCAGTTCGACCGTCGAGGATGGATAGGACGCGGCCGGCGGTGGCTCCGGCGCATATTGCATCACCTCCGGAGCGTGTTGTTGCGGCAACGAGAGCAGGGATGATTGCAAAGGTCGCTCCGACAACACTCCATATGCCCCAAAAGATTAAATTGCGGCTTCAGCCTAGCTATTACTCCAACTGTTAAAACACTGTTAATTATGTTGGGAGCTCTTCTGATTTTTGGCACGGAGTTTGCGTGGCAGAGGCACGGGTCGTGTTGACAGGGCGCAAGCGAGCGGGAAACGAATGGAAATGGAGCAAACATCGGTCTCCAATCCAACCGTCGCCCACCTCTCGTGCCCAAAAATCGAACACCGGCCAGTTACCGAACATCAGAATTCTAGGGGTGCGACATGCAGGTGAGCCTGCGCCTGGACAGCGACTGCCTCCGTGCTTTTCACCTGCTGCTGTTGCAGCGCCTGGCCGCGCTCACGGATGTCGAGGTTCGCGTCGACGCACGCCCAGGCGGGAGCAGCATTCCAGGCAGCGTCGCTGCGCTGTTCCAGCTTGAAACGGTCATCCATGGCTTGCCCGCGGACGGGCTGGCCAAGCGCCTGCCGCTGTCAGCGCTGGCAGCCTGGCGCACGCAGCCTCCCGCCTCGCCCGACCTCGTGCTCGACCTCCGCGGCGACGTGCAACTGGAAGGAACGCGCGTCTGGCGTGTGACCTATGACGGCGCCGGCGGCGAAGCGGCCCTTTTGGCGTCGATCCTCGATGGCCGGACCCCGCTGGCCCGCATCGAGGAGAACGGCGCCGTGGTCGCCGAAGCACGGCTCGGAACCGAATATGGCGGCATCGCGCTCGCATCGTTCCAGGATATGCTGGCGCGCACGGCAAGCCTGATCCTGGCGGCGGTGACGGGCGCTGCACGCGGCGCCCTGCCCGTCCTGCCCGAGCCGGCGGACGGCAGGGCCGCGCCGTCGCTGCCCTCGGCCGGCAAGCTCGGCGTAAAGGCAGGCAAGGCGCTGGCGCGGCGCATCGTCCAGAAGATCTATCATCTCTGCTACAACGCCCCGCACTGGAAGGTCGGCTGGCGCGAGACGGGAGGGCGGGATCTGTTCGACCTGCGCGCGCATCCGGAATCGGGCTGGCAAGAGCTGCCCGATGATGGCAGCCGCTTCTACGCCGATCCGTTCCCGATCCTTTACCGGGGACAGGTAACCCTGTTCGTCGAGGACTATATCCACCGTCTCGGTAGAGCCATCATCTCCGCCGTGCCGTTCGGCCCGTCGGGGCCGATCGGCCGCCCGGAGCCGGTGCTCGACCTGCCCTACCATCTTTCCTACCCCTTCGTCTTCGAGCGTGACGGCGAGGTCTGGATGGTGCCGGAGAGCTGCGCCAACCGCACCGTGGATCTCTACCGCGCCACGGCCTTCCCCGGCGGATGGGTCAAGGAAGCGACGCTGCTGTCCGATATCGTCGCCAGCGACGCCACCTTGGTCGAGCATGGCGGCTCATGGTGGATGTTCGCCACCGTCCGGGACGGTGAAGGCATCGCCCGGGATGGCGGCGGCGCCTTCTCCGACGCGCTGCATCTGTGGTCGGCGCCGAACTTTCGCGGCCCGTGGACACCGCATCCCAAAAATCCGGTGCTGATCGACATCGCCTCGGCGCGACCGGCCGGCCGCATGGTGGAACGTGATGGCCAATTGCTGCGCCCGGTGCAGGACTGCCGCAGGAGCTACGGCGGCGCGCTTGGCATCGCACGCGTCACTCACCTTGATTTGAACGGCATGGACCAGCGTGTCGAGACGATCTTAACCCCCGGGGCGCTATGGAGTGGGCGTAAGCTGCACACGCTCAACGAGGCGGGCGGCCTGGAATTCATCGATGGCTCGGCGATCGCGCCGCGCTGGAAGCAGAAGAGGCGTAGTTAACCTAAACGTTTGTTGCTAGCAGCCACCCGCGCTGGTTGCTTGAGGTTGATTACGTCTGGAAGATATTTTCCGCCACAGCTTGTGGAGAAGGACGATGACTAGCATGAAGGGCAGCGAGATGAACACCATCGAGGCTGTCCCGGCCGAGGTCGATGTGGCGATCGTTGGCGCCGGAATGGCCGGCACCACGCTGGCAACCGCTTTGGGAAAAGCCGGCCGCAAGGTGGCGCTGATCGATCCGCACCGGGTTCATCACGACGAGTTCCGGGCCGAGAAGATCGGTACCGATCAGATACGGCTGTTCAAGAAGCTCGGCCTCGACGAAACGATCATGCGTCTCGTCACCCCGTTCGACGATATCCATGTCTTCCGCCTCGGCCAGCTGTTCGCGCGTGAGCGCAGGCCGGAGTATGCATTTTCCTATGGCGCGCTGATCAACGGGCTTCGTGACGCCCTTCCACCGCAAGTGCCGCTTACGGTCGGCAAGGTCGCCGAGGTCTCGACCGGCCCGGACCGGCAGCGCCTTGTGCTCACCGACGGCAGGATCATCGATGCACGCCTCCTGGTGGTGGCCACCGGTCACAGCGAAGCGGTGCGCCGCGCCATCGGCGTCGAGCGCGTCGAGCAATCGAAAGCCCATTCGCTGTCGATGGGCTTCGATCTCGCCATCTCCCAGCGCGACTGCGGCTTTCGGGCCGTCACCTGCTACGGCAAGCGGCCTTCGGATCGCGTCGCCTACATCACCGTTTTTCCCCTCGGCGACAAGATGCGGGCCAACATGTTCGTCTATCATACCGTCGCCGACCAATGGACGAGGGATTTCCGGGCCGATCCGCAAAAGATGCTTTGCGAGCTGATGCCCGAAATATCGGCGCAGTGCGGCAACTTCGCCGTCGCGAGTCCCGTCGAGGTCCGGCAGATCAATCTGACCACGACGCAGGGCCATCGCCGCGACGGGGTCGTCTTCATTGGCGACGCGTTCTGTACGACATGCCCGACGCCGGGGGTCGGCATAGGGCGGGTCATGATCGACGTCGATCAGCTCCATTCAGTCCACATTCCACGCTGGCTGGAAACACCAGGCATGGCGTCTGACAAGATCGGGACTTTTTACGACGATCCGGTCAAGGTCGCTTCCGATGATGCCGGCATGCGTGTGAGCGTCTATGCCAGGCAGATCACCACCGAGACCGGACTGGAATGGCGCGCGCGGCGCCTGCGTAACAACACGGCACGCCAGCTGATGATCATCGGCCGCAAGGTAGCCCATTTGGGATTGCGGCGGGAGCCGGGCGTGGCCTGAGCAGCCTCCCACCCCTCTATCGTCATTGAAGGCACTTCCCGGTGCTGCCGTGAGGACAGCACCTCTTCCCTTCTCTCCCCCCGCGGCAGAAGGGAAGCGCCGGGGCGCTTCACCGGCATAATGAGATAGCGCTGAAAAAAAGCGGATCCAGTGCCGTTCAGTCGGAACAAGCGGTGCGCCGACAGGTTATGCCCGCAGGAGATCCTGTCATGGTCAAGAATATCGACCGCGCGTTGCAGGATGCCATTCTGGCGATGCGCACTCTTCGCAAATCCATAATCGATCATGGGCATATGGACGCCATGGCCGAATTTGATGGCTTGATGAGCGTGACCATATCCGAGGCCGAGCGCCAACTCATCAGTTGGCAGGCCAGT
Organism: Mesorhizobium sp. B3-2-1; assembly: GCF_006439515.1. Classification (NCBI taxonomy): domain Bacteria; kingdom Pseudomonadati; phylum Pseudomonadota; class Alphaproteobacteria; order Hyphomicrobiales; family Phyllobacteriaceae; genus Mesorhizobium; species Mesorhizobium sp. B3-2-1. Next base: position 224,447 of record NZ_VFTI01000005.1, read on the forward strand.
CATCGCCACGAACGATCAGGCCAGGCAAAATCCTGACGCGATCGCTCGTAGTCGGCATCCGGCGGAACCTTGCCGCACACGGTTGGTTTTATGGAATGTGACATGCCGCCGGAGAACGAAGTGACCCGATTGGTCGACAAGCAGAAGCTTGAGAGAGCGGATCGCGAGTCGCGGATCATCCTCGACGCCGAACGTCAGGCCCGCGACGCAAAGACCGCCCGCCTTCGCAAGCAGCGTCTGTCCGCCGAGCCGAGCGGCGAGCAACAGAAGCCCCCACCGCCAAAGCGGCGGAGGTGACGACGTGCTCTTTCCGCAAAAGCAAAAGGCGCGATCGACCGATCGCGCCTTTGTTTCGGCAAGCGGAATGCGCTCAGGTCGGCGCACCCGAAGATACAGTTTGAGCAGTGACGGCCGAAAGCCGTTCGCGCTTCTGCCAAGTCGGCTTCTCGTATTTCTTCATCAGCTATTCCCCCTATTGGATACCGCAGTGAAGACCGGCTTCGCAGCGAATGTCAATCGTGCCAGGACGGCCATCTTGATTTCGAGCGAAACGCTCCTGCGCCGGGTAAATCGGTCTACCATGCTTTTAAATCCGCCAGTCCGGGATAGATTTAGGACCGAGAAAGCGCCACAAGCCGCTTCGGGAGGACCTTGCCATGTCAGACACCGCCTTGCCGCTGGTCATCAGCGCGCCCGAGCCGCGCACGCTCGAGCTGATCTTCACGCCGCCGCAGCTGGCGCGGCTCAGGGCGCATTACCGGATCGTCGAGACGACGCCGGACGGCGTGGCGCGACTGCCGGCCGGGGTGCTGGCCGAGGCCCGCTACATCGTCGGCCAGCCGCCGATCTCGCCCGAGACGCTTGAAGCGATGAAGGCGCTGCGCTGCGTCTTCAACGTCGAGAGCAATCTCCTCGACAACATGCCCTACGAAACGCTGTTTTCGCGCGGCATCCATGTCGTCACCACGGGCCTGGTCTTCGCCGAGCCGGTGGCCGAGCTCGGCCTGGCCATGGCGCTCAACCTTGCCCGCGGCATCGTCGATGCCGACCTCGCTTTCCGCCAAGGGCAGGAGCTGTGGGGCGGCGAAGGCAACCGGACCGCGCGGCTGCTTTCGGGCGCCGATGTCGGCATCATCGGCTTCGGCGACCTCGGCCGCGCGCTCAACCGCCTGCTGTCGGGCTTCCGCACCCGCACGAAGGTGTTCGACCCCTGGCTGCCGCCGTCGATACTCAGCGAGAATGGCGTCGAGCCGGCCTCGCTGGACGCGGTCCTGTCGCAAAGCGACTTCGTCTTCGTCGTCGCCTCGGTGACCTCCGAGAACCAGGGTTTTCTGGGCGCCGATGCTTTCGCCAGCATGCGCCAAGGCGCTGCCTTCATCCTGCTCAGCCGTGCCGGCGTGGTCGATTTCCCCGCCTTGATGGCGGCGGTGAAGAGCGGCCATATCCTTGCCGCCAGCGACGTCTTCCCCGAAGAGCCGCTGGCGGGCGACCATCCCGTGCGCGCACTGCCCGGCTTCCTGCGCTCCGCCCATCGCGCCGGCGCCCTCGACATCGCCTTCAAGCGCATGGGCGACATGGTGCTGGAAGACATGGACCTGATCGATCGCGGCCTGCCGCCGATGCGCTCCAAACGCGCCGAGCGCGAGACGGTCTCGAGGATGCGCTCGAAGCCGTCGGACAGGAACTAGGCCCGGCCCATGCCGAGACGCTTACCTTGGCGAAAGCTTGAAAAAAGTCCGGTGCGGGCGCTTTCTCCGGCGTATCGGGAAAGGGGAATTCACATAAAAAACCTATCAGAAGCCGCCCCTGGTGAAGCGCGACAAGCTGTCGTCCGTGACGGGGGTCTGCCCCCGTCGGTTCTATGATTTTATACGGGGATAGGAACGATCGCGCCGCCGGCGGGTTTTGCAATGGCCGGGCGGGTGGAAAGCCCGGCGTACTCCAGAAGGCCCGTCACGAGTCGCGTCGGTGGCGGGCCTTTCCCTGTCGGCCCGCAGGCAGCGATATTGGCAGCGTCCAGACCGGAGGGGCCGGTCTGTCTGCCGGTCCTCATGCGCCAGGAGGGTCGCAGCCCGCGGCAGGCGATGCCGATGTCCGGCGTCGTCAGCCTCGACGACCCGCGCCTTGACCAGCTTGTGGCCAGCCTCGCGCGCGAAGGCTAGAGTGGTCGGGGCCAATGATGATTTGGCCGGGCCAACGAGAGGGTCGCGATGCTCAACACGGTCGACTATGGCGGCAAGGAAGCCGATATCGTCCACGCGCTGGAAGAAGACATCATCTTCGGCCGTCTGGCGCCCGGCACGCGCCTGGTCGAGGACGTGCTTCTGGCCCGCTTCCCGGTCTCGCGCCACACCATTCGCCAGGCCTTGTACCAGTTGGAAAGGCTCGGCGTCGCCACGCGCGAGCGCAACAAGGGCGCCATGGTGCGCCGGCTCGCGCCCGAGGAGGTCCGCCAGATCTACGAGGTGCGCGAGATGCTGCAGCGCCAGGCCGCGCTGATGATCCGCCTGCCGGCGAGCGACGCGCTGATCGCCGAATTGACCGCGATCCACCACGTCTACAGCGGCCATGTCGACGCCGGCTATCTCAGAGGCATCCACGAGGCCAATGACCGTTTCCACCTCACCATGTTCTCGGCCTGCGGCAACGCCTATCTGGTGTCCTCGATCGAGCACTATATGCGCCTCAGCCTGCCGGTACGGGCCAATTCGCTGGCCGACCGGGACAAGCTCGACATCTCGCGCCAGCACCACCTGATGATGATCGAGGCGCTGAAACGCAGCGACAACTGGGTTCTGGCGCAGCTCTGCGTCGACCATCTCCAGCCGAGCAAGGTTTTTTATCTCCAGGAGGTAGAGACAGGGCCGGCGGGCTAGCGCCGGCTGGAGAACCGCGCATCGCCGCAAAATTGGGTCCTGCGGCTCCCGACTGTCCCTATCTGACCTTCACGACCACCTTGCCCTTGGCACGTCCCGTTTCGACATAGGCCAAGGCCTCGTTGGTCTGTTCGAACGGAAAAGTCCGGTCCATGACGGGACGTATGACGCCGGTTTCGATGAGCGACGTGATCCGGCTCAGCTGGTCGCCCTGCGCCCACATGAACAGGAAGGAATAGTCTACGCCGGCGCGTTTGGCCCTGCGGCGTATGCCAAGACTAAGCAGCCTCAGCACCAGCTTCAGCACGATGTTCAGGCCTTGCTTCCTGGCGAACTCGGGATCAGGCGGACCGGAAATGGAAATTAGCTTCCCGCCCGGCTTCAGCACGCCCAGCGATTTCTCGAGCGTCTTGGCATCCTGGCTGTTCACGACGACATCGTAGCCCTGCAGCACCTTCTCGAAATCGTCCTTGCGATAATCGACGACGACATCGGCGCCGAGACTTTTCATCAAATCCGTACTCGCCGCGCTCGCCGTTGTCGCAACCGTCGCGCCGAGATGCTTCGCCAGCTGGATGGCAAACGTGCCCACCCCGCCGGAGCCGGCCTGGATGAAGACCTTCTGGCCTTTCCTCAGCCCTGCCCTTTCGACCAGCACCTGCCAGGCGGTCAGGCCGACCAGCGGAATGGAGGCGGCCTCCTCCATGCTGAGGTTTTTCGGCTTCAGGGCCACGTCGGCCTCATCCATGGCGATGAATTCGGCGAAAGTCCCGATCCGGCCATCGCGCGGCCGCGCATAGACTTCGTCACCGGCTTTGAACTTGCGGACCTTCGATCCGGCCCGCACGACGATGCCGGCCACGTCATGGCCCAGGATGAAGGGTGGGCGATAGGGCAGCAGGGGTTTGAACTCCCCGTCGCGGACTTTGGAATCCAGCAGGTTCACGCCGGCGGCATGGATTTCTACCAGGACATCATTGTCTCCCAGCTCCGGCTGCGGCATGTCGGCAAGCCGCAGCGCGCCTTTTTTCTGATATTTGTCGACGACGAAGGCTTTCATCATATTCGCTTTCTGAAATCTTTCTCGATGTCCGGCACGAAACAGGCCGGCTTGACCAGGTTTGTCGTGGTTGCGTGTCGCATGCGCATGAAATCCTTCGCCTTGTTGGCATTCAGACCGGCAAACGGAACTGCTTGCGCAAGGTCTTGTCGAACGTCCCGGCGGGTGCGAAGCGGCGCAACAGGCTGACCTGGCGCGCTGCCTTGCCGACGGTATAACGCCGCCGCGGACTGGCATCGGTCGCCGCCTTGACCACCGTATCCGCCACTATTTCTGGCCGATCGGCTTTGGGCATCACATCGGCAAGCAGCGCCTTGAACCCGGCTCGCGCCTGATCGTATTCTTTCAACAGGGAATCCGGCTCGATTCCGTTCTGGTCGAAAACGGTACGCACGAATGCCGGCTCGATGACCGAGACGCGAATATTGAAGGCACGAACCTCGTGATCAAGCGATTCCGAATAGCCTTCGAGCGCGTGCTTCACCGCCGAGTAGTGAGCTGAGTATGGCGCGGGTACCAATCCCAGAATCGAGCCGATGTTGACGACGCGCCCTTGGCCACGCCGCCGCATCGACGGCAACACTGCATTGGTCATGCGGATGACGCCGAACAGATTGACGTCGAACAGGGACTGCACCTGTGCGATCGAGGACTCTTCGGCGCCGCCCAACAGGCCGATACCGGCATTGTTGACCAGCAGGTCGATCCGACCGGTCTGCGCGAGCACGTTCGAAACGAGGGCGTTGACCGAGTCCCCGTCAGTCACATCGCACGCCAGCATGGACACATTTGCTGGGCCATTGCCTGTCGCCCGGCGGCTTGTCCCGAAGACGGTGAACCCCACCCGCGCCAAGGCCTCGGCGCTTGCGCGACCAATGCCGGAAGAAGCTCCGGTTACGATCGCGGTCTTTCCAGAATGTGCTTTCATTTGACGCTCCAAAGCCACCAGGGCTAGCCTTCTTCGATTGATTGGATTATACTCGTAATATCATATTATGCTCATAATACAATAGCGAGCAGAAAGGAAAAATCATGCGATACGAGAAGGGCCGGAAGGACGCATCGCGCAGCCGGATCATGGAGGTCGCCACACAACGGTTCCGCGGCGACGGCATTGCCGCCTCGGGACTGGCAAGCATCATGAGCGACGCCGGGCTGACCAACGGCGCCTTCTATCCGCATTTTCCCTCCAAGGCGGTACTTGTCCAGGAATGCGTGGCGGCGGCGCTGGAGGGACAGTCAGGCCAGATCGCGCAGGCGCTAGCCTCCGGCGGCCTGGCAACGGCCATAGACGCCTATCTGTCGACGCAGCACCGCGATAATCCGGGAACGGGCTGTGCTTCCGCCGCCCTGTTGCCGGAAATCGCGCGGGAGCAGCCGGAAACGCGACAACTCTACACCGAACGCTTGATGACTTTGGTGCGCCAGGTGTCAGCCGCTCTCCCGCCGCATACAGGCGATCCGGAAGCCGTGGCATTCGGCATCTTCGCGACGCTCATCGGCACGCTTCAACTGGCCCGCGCGGTGGAGGGCACCGACCTGTCGGATCGCATCCTGGCGGCCGGAGCGGATGCGGCCCGGTCGCTGGCGCAGCCACGCAGGGGCGACGAGGCGCCGTAGAGGATTGGACGGCAAAGCTGTTAGCCCGGAGCGGCCAAGGCCGCCGGGCGGCAGCCGTCCGAGGCCGGCGCGACCATGGCTGTAGAAACGGACATCGAACACTGAAACTCTCCGCGAGCTGCGTGATCGCCTCCCCGGGCGATGACAAGACCCTCCAATCAATGCCTCGCTGGCGGGGCGTTTTTTTGCAGCGCCGGGGCCGCCGTGTCGAGCCTCCGGAACCATCCGCAAATCGCGAAGTTGTCCAAACGGCCGCAAGCCTGCGCCTTCGGTCATATTCGCCGGTCTCGCCCTCCGGAGGTCGTCGATATCGCCCGAAGGGCGAGCCATTGCGATCCGGTTCCCCACTCTAGGCGTTCAGCGTGACGCCGCGAATTCCATCGATCGACATAGTTGCCGCGCTTCCATGAAGCGGTTGCACGCTTCTCCTGGTTCCGGCCATGTTGCACTGCGAAAGATTTATTGCATTGCGATAGCGGCCTGTTCGGCCGAGATTGGCAAGGGCTGGATCTTGGGGGGCTGGGCTTACACCAAGGAGGCCTCGTGGCGGCATCGTTTCGGCCTGATATACAGGGCTTGCGCGCGCTGGCGGTCGGCGGCGTCGTCGCCTACCATTTTGGCCTCACCGCGCTGCCCGGCGGCTTTGCCGGCGTCGACATCTTCTTCGTCATCTCCGGCTGGCTGATCACGACCCATCTGATGCGGGAGATCACCGAGACCGGCCGGCTCGACCTCTGGCGCTTCTATGCCCGGCGCGCGCGCCGCCTGCTGCCGGCCGCCATCTTCGTCATCCTGGCCACGCTCGCCGCCGGCACGCTCGTCCTGGCGCCGCAGGAGCAGGCGCTCTATTCGCGCGGCGCCATGTATGCGGCGGCCTACACCATCAATCTGTGGCTGCTGCGCTGGTCGTTCGACTACTTCGCCGCCGACGCCTTGAGCAATCCCTTCATCCACTTCTGGTCGCTGTCGGTGGAGGAGCAGTTCTATCTCGTCTGGCCGGCACTGCTCATCTTCGCCGCCTGGCTATATCCGGGCCGGCGCATGACGGTGGCCGTGATCGGGATCGTCGGCCTCGCTTCCTTCGCCGCCTGCCTCTGGCTCACCAGCCTCTCGCCGGCCTGGGCCTTCTACTTCTCGCCGCTGCGCGCCTGGGAGTTCGCCGCCGGCGGCCTGGCGACGTTCGCAGCGCCAGCCTTGTGGCGGCATCAGTCCTGGCTGCGGGCGGCACAGGGATGGCTGGGGCTGGCGCTGATCGCCGTCGCCTATCTCGCCTTGAGCGAAGCCCTGCCCTTCCCCGGCTGGTACGCGCTGCTGCCCGTTGCCGGCACCGTGCTGGTGCTCTTGAGCGGCGCCGGCAGGCAGGGCGACGCCCCGGCCAGCACCCGTTGGCAGGCCTTGGCACCCGCCGCCATGCTCTCGCTGGCGCCCTTGCAGTGGGTCGGCACGCTCTCCTATTCGCTCTATCTCTGGCACTGGCCCATCATCGTCTATGCCGGGATGCTGGAGCCGGACCTCGGTGTCGCGCAGCGCATCGGCTGCGCCGTACTGGCGCTTGCCTTGTCGGCGGCGACCTACCGGCTGATCGAGAACCCGGCGCGGCGCGGCGACTGGCTGGCGGCGGCCGCGCGCGCCTTCAACACCGGCCCGGGCGCAAAACCGCTTCGGCTGTTTCCCGGACTGGCCCTCGCCCCGGCCCTTGTGCTGACCGCCGCCGGCGTGGCGGCGGCCTACGCCAACGCGCATCTGGCCACCCGCAACATCGACCCTACCCAGCGCGGCATCGAAGAGGCCGCCGAACAGCCTTCCATTGCACGCGCCGTCGACAAGAACTGCCTGCTCGACTTCCACACGGTGAAACCGAAACCTTGCACCTTCGGACCGGCCGACGCCGCCCACACCATCGTGCTGTTCGGCGATTCGCATGCCGACCATTGGTCGACGCCGCTGGTCGAAGCGGCAAAACGCAACGACACCAAAGTGGTCACCTACCTCAAATCCTCATGCCGCGCCTCGCGGCTGTCGACCTTCAACGCCGTGCTCAAGCGCGACTACACCGAGTGCGACGCCTGGCGCGAACAGGCGATTTCAGACATCATCCGCCGCAAGCCGCGCCTGGTGGTGATCTCGGAATTCTCGATCGGCAATCTGACGCGCGACATGTCCGCCGCAAGCCGCAAGGCCGAGACCGCGCGCTGGCAGGCCGGCCTGCGCTCCACCTTGCAGGCCTTCAGCAAGGCCGGCGTCGAAACCGCCGTCATCCGCGACACGCCGATCGGCGACAGCTTCGCGGACGCCTGCGTTGCCCGCGCGCTGTGGTGGCGCGAGGCGCCGTCGCTGTGCGACACGCCGAGGGCGGAGGCCGCCAATGACGGCGCCGCCGCGCAAGAGCGCGCGGTGGTGAAAAGCGTGCCCGACACGCGCTATGTCGACCTCACCGACCGCTTCTGCGGCTCGACCGAATGCCACGTCTTCATCGGCGGCAAACTCGCTTTCCGCGACCGGCATCACTTGGCGACGGCGTTTGCCGAAACGCTGGAAGGACCGCTGGAAAAGGCACTGTTTTAGAGGGGGCGCCTCTTCCTTCTCTCACGAGGGGAGAAGGAAGAAGCGCTCCCTTATCCAGCCACCAGATCAGCCACATACCGCTCCAGCGTCACCTTCCCGCGTTCCGGCCTGGTCCGATCATAGGTGCCATCGACCGTCAGCTCCGTCATGCGCGCATAGGATTGCGCGGCTTCCGGCGAAAAACCCATGTCCTCGAACGTCTCCACCCAATGCTCTCGGGGCACCGAGACCACGCTGACCTCCTTGCCGAGCGCCTCGCCGAAGGCGGCGGCGACGTCCCTCGCCGTGTAGCCCGATGGCCCTTCGACATGATGCAGGCCGTTCTTGTCCGTCGGTTCCATCAGCAATCGCGCGGCCGCTTCGCCGAGATCGCGCGGCGCCACCATGGGCAGTTCGAAATCCGCCGGGAAGAGCGTGTTGACCACGCCCTCGCGCCTGGCTGTCTCCAGCGAGGCATCCCAGTTGCTCATGTAATAGGCGGCGCGGATGATGCTGGCCGCGATGGGCTGGCGATGCAGTTTCTCTTCCAGCTCATGCAGGATGGTGAGGTCGCCAGCAGGCTCGCCGGCCTGCGCGCCGTAGGTCGATTCCGCGACCACCTTCTCCAGCCCCGAGCCGTCCAGCGCCGCAACGATCGCCTCCACCGACCTGCGCTCCCGGGCATCCGTATCGGTCGAAGGATCGGCCGGCGGATTGAGCAGGAACGCCCGCGTGCCGCGCCTGAACACGCCACGCAGCGCCTCGACATCGAGCACGTCCGCCACCGCCACCTCGGCACCTTGCGCGGCCAGAGGCGACGCGTTTGCCTTATCGCGCGTCACGACCGTGACCGGCTCGCCTTGCCGCAGCAACGCTGCCGCAGCGGCCGAGCCGACATGCCCGGTGCCGCCAAGAATGATATGCATGATCCAATCTCCCTTGCTGGTTGCATACAGGGGAAATGGATGGCGGCGGCCGAGGTTCAAAGTTCGCGTCACCATGCTGACACGTATGGCCACGCACCGCACCATCGCAGCGGCCCGCTTTTGCCGTCACGGCGCGCGGTTCCAGCCATCGATCCACCGATTTATGGGAACAGGGTCGCTACCGCAGCGTTTATTAGACACACCTTGAAGAGGAGGTTGTCATGAAAAAGCTTTTGCTTGCATCCGTGATAGCAGTCGCTTCGGCGTTTGCGGTGATCGCTCCCGCAAATGCCGCCAGCATCACGCTCGGCATCGGGAATGGCTATGATGGCGATTACTACGTTCCCAGATATCGCGACTATTACGGCGGCTATTCCGACTATGGCCCCTATTATGGCCGTCACCACTACCGTTACAGCATGTATGACGATAGCTATGAGCCGCGCTATTTCGGCATGCACAGCCATCGTTGCCGTATCGAGATAGTGAACCACTGGCGTCATCACCACCGGGTCATCGAAAGAGTGCGTGTCTGCGGTTATTGACCTTATTTGTCCGGCTGGCATTAGCCGGCCGGACCGAACATAACATTCGAGATTCCGAATTTGCCGGCAGCGCCCAGCATCGCTGGCTGGGCGCACAACGCTACCGCCCCATCATCATTCCATAGTGCACGGCCAGCAGGTCGAGCCCTACCTTCAGCAGCTTCGTCACCACGTCGCGTCCTTCGCCATCCTGCTCGGCCACGGTCTTCACCGGCTGTTCCAGGCACACGACCTTCTGCACGATTGCCGTCACGTCCCAATGCCCGAGCGCCCGTGTCGCGGCGGCATGCGCGCGGCCGGCGTTGAGCACGCTGTCGGCGATGCCGCCGCCAATGCGGCCGCCGTCGACGCGCTCCGTCCAGAGCATCGGCTTGATATCGGCCCGCTGGCTGCACTGGAAATGCTCGCGGTAGCGCAGGCCGGCCTCGCGCTGCTGGCGCGACAGCGAGGTGATGCCCAGGAGCGGATCGACATTGCGCACCCGCACGATGCCGCCGGTGGAAGTGTGGCCGTCATTCGACACCTCGTAGACGCGCCGCGCCTCCGCCGTGCCCGATGTCAGCCGCTTGCGGCCGAACGCATCGTCCCTCAGCGCGAAATCATGGCCGACCTCGCGGCGGATGCGCACCTGCTCGGCCTCGCCCTTCGGCAGTTTCGGCGCCTGCGGCCCGGCGGCTTTGGTTTTCTTGGGCATGGGGTGGTTCCTCTTGGTTGGGTGTTCGAGTGATGGCCTTGCTGAACCTGGGTTCCCCTCCGCCGCTTTGCGGGGGCGAGGAACCCAAGCCGGCGCCGCGCCGCGCCAGTAGTTCCCGCATCACCCGCCGCTCGCGCACTTCGATGCAGAGCTGCGCGCTCGAAGGGCAGAACTGCGCGTTGCCGCTCCTCACCTCGCCGCGCACGAAGCGCTGGATGGCGGCCTGCAGGTCGGCCAATTCGGCATCTCTGATGGCGCCGAGATAGCCGCGCAGCTGCATCTCGACATCAGTCAGTGCGGATTGCGGAAAGCAGGAGAACATTGCCGCCAGCGCCTTCGTCGCCTGCTGCAGTTCGGCCGTGGTCATATCCGCGGATCTCCTCGATGATGGCGTTGGCGGCGTCGCCGTGGGTTTTCGGCCTGATCCAGCCCGGCGGTTTCTTGGGCCGACCCAGGCCGTGCGATCCCGAAGCCGCCTCACGGCCCCGAATCGAAATCCCCGGTCTTTCGCGCGCCCCGCGCGCTGAAAAAGCGGAAGCTTCTTCCATCTGATTTCTGGAATCTGGAGAATGCCGCATCAAAACATCGGCATTTGCCTGGACATGCGCCTTTGCTTTCAAGGCGGTGGCGGCCCCGCCGCGCGCGCCGGCGGCCGCCCTCGCCTCGCTCTTGAGCCGCGCCTTGTGCAACTCCTTCGTCAGCCTCTTGTGGCCAATCTCCCCGTCCTCGCGCTCGAAGAAGGCCAACAGCTCGGCGCTGATCGCCCGCCATCGTTTCAACGGCAGGCGCGCCACGCGCGCCAGCCTGGCGTCGTCGTCGGGCAGGCTGCCGCCGGCATTCCACATTGCCATCAGAAGCAGCATGTAGGCGCCGATCTGTTCGGTCGAGAGCTGCAGCGTGTCGCCGACGAAATCGGAGACGTAGAGCTGCATGAAAGGCCGTTCGCTCATGCCGCGCTCCACGCCGCGCTAATGGAACCAGCCGCCGGTCCGGACGTTATGACGCGTCCATGGCTAGGGGAGGTTTGCCCATGACGGCTTTCATGCCGGTGACCCTGCGTTTCTGCGACAACAAGACCATGCTGGTCGGCTCGGTGGCCGATGCGGCGACGGCGCTTCGTTACCAATGGCCCGACAAGACCGCGCCGGCCTATCTCGAAGCAGCACGGCTCATCCGGCTCGCGGTCGAGGGCACCTGCTGCCCACGCCCCGCCTTCGAGGCCTTTCGCGAGGCGGCCAGGCAACAGGGCATATTGGTAGCCAAGCCAAGAAGCCGCGCGCATGAGTGGCTCGACGCGGCGGCGAGCCCCTGAAACGGCGGCGATGCAACCGCTTGCCGGCCTTGTGCGTTTATGAGCGTCGGCTTGAATGCCGCGCCTGGGCCGAAGGTGAATGCCATGGGTACGATGAAAACCGGAGTGCCGCTCAAAGTGTCCCTGGACGGACATGTCGAGGAGATCGAGAATGTCAGCGACGCCGCCGATTTCCTGCAGCGCTGGCCGATCGAGCGACGGGGCCACGTCTATCGTAGTGCGCTCAACGCCTGCAGCGCCGCCATCGCGGCGCAGATTTCGCAAGCCGATGCGATAAAAGTATTCACCGGCTTTGCCCGCGTTGCCGGCATCCTGGTTGCCGGCGGCGGCCCGGCGACGATGCTGGAGCGACGGACGGTGCAGAGCCGTCTGCCCAAACAGGGCCGCCAGATGCCGAAATAGCGGTGCGGCGCGAGTGCTGTTCAAGCAATTCTCCCAATATTTTCCACATCGACCGAGATTGGCGAAAGCGTCGGTGCCGGCTTTTTCTCCCCGTCATTACACGGAGAGAAATGTCCGGCAGGGCAATGAGGGCAGTGCCAGCGTTTCCATAGGTTGACGTCTGCCCGAGTTCCAAATTCCGTTATGTCGGCGCCGCCCCTCATCCGCCTGCCGGCACCTTCTCCCCGTTGAACGGGGAGAAGGGACTTACCCGGCCTCGCAAACACGGCGCTGGAACCGCGCCTGATGATAGGTGCAGTAGCTTTTCATCGCCCTGGTGCGCATGCCGCAGCACAGCATGTCCTGGCCTGGCCGCCCGCCGGGCGCACCATTTTGAGGGTCTTCCTCCACTCTCAGGTCGAGCGGAGCTCGGCAGCGATTGAACAGGCAGTCGATGAAGCGCATGGCCACGCCATGTGGCTGCCGGCCGATGGGACCACGTGGCGGCGCAGGTACCTCGATACGGTAGGTTTGCCCATCGGCGATCAGCACGCCCGCCTCGCGCTGGAAAAGCCGTGGCCGGACGGGCGAAGGAGCCCGCTTCGGCCGTGTGGCCGATTTGACCGCCGGCTGCAGGCTGGCGCCGGAACGGCTGGCTTCCACCTTGGCGGCGCGGCTCGCTGCCTTGGCCATCGCCGTGCGGGCCGCCGGCCGGCCCTTGCCATTGGCAAAGCCGATCGCACCCAGCATGGCGCTGCGGTGGACGATGCCGATAATGGCGTTGCGCGATACGCGCGCGCCGCGCTGCGCGCTGAACGCCGCCGCGATCCCCGATGCCGAAAGCCCGTCCCTCAGCCAGGCGCCGATCGCCTGCAATTCGCTGTCGCTGTAGCTTGCCATGTCCGTCTCCATTGCGCGGCCAGCGGCCGCCGCGCACGGCGCCGTCAGGCAAGCGTCGGGGTTTGCCCGCAGCCGCCATGGGCTGCCGGGGCCTGGTCCGGCCTGTCGGCCGCTGGATTGCCTGTGGAAGGGTTGCTTTCAGCCCCGCCGGTCGGCCGACTGGGCAAGGCGCGCAAGCCGCGCCAACGCCATGTCCCCGTCAGGTGCGGAAACCGCCCTGCCCGTCGTCGGCTCGTACAGAATGACGGTGCCGTCCTGCGTGCGGATCAGGGAACAACCCGCGGCCGGGTCGAATGGGGGGCCGGAGCCGCAGGGAGCGGCGGCTCCGGCCGTTCCGGCCGCCGGTGACGGGCAGGCCGGACGCGAGGCCGATGCACCAAGGCAATCGGCTTCGCGCTTCGCCCCGGCCGGGGAGGAGGCGGCCGGGGCGGAAGGGAAAGGGCAGCCTGGCAAGGCCGGGCTGGAGGCGCTGTCGACTCTGAGGGGATTGAGCTTTTGCATGAAGTGATATAAGCATAACTCAAAAACTGATGCAAGTCATTCTTTCATGGACGAAAGCAGGACTTGTTGGTCACATGAGGCCATGGTGAAAACGCAACTGTCGATCAGGGTCGGGGCCGCGATCCGCCAGGCCCGCAAGCAGCGCGGCCTGGTCATGCGCCACATAGCCGAGCACAACGACACCGACGTCGCGGCCGTCGGCAACTGGGAAACCGGGCGCAACCTGCCCAAGACCGAGAACCTGTTGAAGACCGCTGCCTTCCTGCGCGTCGACCCCGTGGCGCTCGGCAAGGGCGAGGTCGTCTTCCTCGACGATGCCGGCCCGGTGGCGGACGCCGAGATCGTCACTGATGCCGGCCCGCTGCCGGCCGGAGCGATGGATATTCCGGTGCTGGGCGCCGCCGTCGGCGGTGACGACGGCGACTTCACCTTCAACGGCGAGCCTGCGGGGTACGTGCAGCGTCCGCCGGGAGTCCGCAACCTGCCGAAAGTGTTCGCGCTGCATGTGCTCTCGGATTCCATGGTGCCGCGCTATGAACCCGGCGACATGATCTATTGCGGCGGCCGCGACGCGGTGCCGGGCGACCACGTGGTGATCGAGAGCTTTCCCGAAGAAAACGAGAAGAACGGCAAGGCCTTCATCAAGAAGCTGGTCCGGCGCACCGCGGGCGAGTTGGTGGTCGAGCAGTACAATCCGCCGAAGACGCTGACCTTCAACCGCTACGCCATCAAGCAGGTCTGGCGCGTCATTCCGCTGAAGGAACTGCTGGGATATTAGGGCGCCCTTTCCTTCTCCCCTTTCGGGGCACGAAGGGCGGGCGAGGCCCGTGACTCGCCCAGGGCGGTGGCCTCGCGAAGCGGGGTCGGATGAGGGCGCTCCAGAGAACGCCGACGTCTCACTTCGCTGGAACACCCCTCAACCGTCTCGGCGCTAACGCGCCGATCCACCTTCTCCCACAAGGGGCACAAGGGGAGAAGGAAGAACCAGACCTCTCAAGCCCGCCTCGATCCTTCCAGCGGCATTTCGCGGTCGCTCAGCATCCGCGCTTCCGAGCGCACGCGCTGGCGCTCGTCGATGAACGCGGCCTGGATCGAGACCGCGCTGCCCGGCAGCCCTTCGGCACGGCAGGCCGAGCAGACGATGCGACCCGACAGCGCGGCCAGCGGCGTGTTCCCGTTCACCCCGAAGCGCTTCAACTGATCGGGCCGCCACCACCTGTTGCGGCCGCAATCGGCGCACTCGACCGACAGCGAGGCAACCTGCGCGATCACTGCTTCCCTGCCCGGCAACGCCATCGTTCCTCCGTCCGTTTGTTCCTGATTTGTTCGTATCTTCCCGTGTTTTGAAGCAGGAGTCGAGTCGCAGTTTCCAGACTCCTCCAAAAGTCTCTCTTTTACATCAGTTTGAGTTCTGCTTATATTTGACTTGCAAGCGTGAGTCGGCGCTGGCTTGCACGCGCCAGAACCGGGAGCAAGAATGGATGCCGCCGATTTCGCCCGCGCCTGCGGTTACACCGGCGACAGTCCAGCTTTGCTCGAAGCCTTCGAGGCGATCCGCCGCAACGGCATCGAGCAAGCCCGCCTGGATCATTTCAGGCGCAAGGCCGTCATCGACGAATTGAAATCGTCGGAGCTGCTGTTCCTGGCCGCGATTGGCCCAGCGCTGTCGGCGCATGAAGCCGTCGAGGATGCAGCCCGCTTCATCGCCGGCTGGCGCAACATGCCGCGCTGGCGCCAGGAACGGCGCTTGCCCGATCTCGCCAGGGCAAGGCAGCAGCTTCTCCTGGCCCGTTTCTTCCGCCGCTTCGGCCATGAAGCAAGGCAAGCGGCTTGAGCTGCGGCGGCTCGATAGCGCCATTTGCGGGTTTCAGGCGAGGACTTTTGCAAGCAACGCGGCAGCCGGTTTTCCCTTCTCCCACAAGGGGAGAAGGAAAAACCACCCCCTCACCGCCTCACCCGTGATTTCAGCCAGCGGTCGAACGCCACCGCCAGGATCAGGATCAGCCCGATGACGATGCTTTGTGTGTAGGACGAGACGTTGTTGAACTGCAGCCCGTTCTGCAGCACGCCGATCAGGGCCGCGCCCACCACCGTGCCCCCGACCGAGCCGATGCCGCCGAACAGCGAGGTGCCGCCGATGACGACGGCCGAGATCACCGTCAGTTCATAGCCGATGCCGGCGACCGCTTCGGAGGAATTCAGCCGCGCCGACAGCACGAAGGCGGCAAGCCCGGCGAAGAAGCCGACGATGACATAGACGGAGACCAGGATACGGTCGACGCGCAGGCCCGATAGCCGCGCGGCCTCCGCATTGCCGCCGACGGCGTAGACGGCGCGGCCGTAGCGGGTGTAGCGCAGCACGATGTGGCACAGGATGGCGGCGATGGCGAAGATCAGCGCCGGCACCGGCACCGGGCCGATCAGCCCGGTGCCGAACCAGCGCATCGAGGCGTCGAAGCCCGAGATCGGCCCGCCATTGGAGATGGTCAGCGTCAGCCCGCGGAATACCGTCAGCCCGCCCAGCGTGACGACGAAGGGCGGCACTTTCAGCCTTGTGATGGCGAACCCCTGCACGCCGCCGGCGAGCGCACCGACCACGACGGCGGCCAGCAGCGCGGCGAACCAGCCAAAACCCTGCGTGCCTGAGGTCGACAGCGAGAGCGTATTGGCGGTGCCGCCCTTGGCGACAACGGCCGCCACCATGCCGCAGAAGGCGAGCAGCGAGCCGACCGACAGGTCGATGCCGGCGGTGAGGATGACGAAGGTCATGCCGAGCGCGATCAGCCCGGTGATCGAGATCTGGCGCGTGATGTTGAACAGGTTGATCGGGTCGATGAAGCTCGGCTTCAGCACGGTGAAGACGACGACCAGCGCCGCCAGGAACAGCAGCGGCCCGAAGCTCATCAAAAGCCGCGCGATCGTCACGCCGCCGCGCTGGTTCTGTTCCTCGGCGATGCTCATCGTGCCTGCCCTTCCGCGTCCTGTCCCGGCGCGTCCTGTCCCGGCGTATCCTGCCTGTCGAGCGCCATCAATTCCATCAGCTTTTCCTCGTTTGCCTCGACGCCCGGCATCTGCCCGGTGATGCGCCCCTTGCGCATGGTGACGATGCGGTCCGACACCGCCAGCACCTCGGGCAGCTCGGACGAAATCATCATCACCGCGATGCCGCGCGCCGCCAGTTGCACCAGGATCTGGTGCACTTCCGCCTTGGCGCCGACATCGACGCCGCGGGTCGGCTCGTCGACGATCAGCACTTTCGGGTCGCGCGCCAGCCAGCGCGCCAGGATCACCTTCTGCTGGTTGCCGCCCGACAGGCCCTCGATCGCCTGTTCGGCCGACGCCATGCGGATCGACAGCATCTTCCTGAACCCCGACAGCGCGTCGCGCTCGCGCCGCTCGGCCATGAAACCGAAGCCGTTGCTGAAGCGCCCGAGCGAGGCGACGGAGAAATTCGGCAGGATACCGAGCGCGGCAAAAATCGCCTGTTGCTTGCGGTCCTCCGGCACCAGGCCGATGCCGAGTGCGATGGCGTCGGCCGGCGACGCGGGCGCGATTGGTTTGCCATCGAGCGTGATCGTTCCCGCCGCGATGCGGTCGGCGCCGAAAATGGCGCGCGCCAGCTCGGTGCGGCCGGAGCCGACGAGGCCGGCGACACCGAGGATCTCGCCGGCCTTGAGATCTATGTCGACACCGTCCAGCACGATGGCATGCGGCGCCTCGGGGTCGCGCACGGTGCGCAAGCCGCGCACGGAAAGCACGACATCGCCGGCCACCGCGCGTTGAGCCGGCCGTGCGTAAAGTTCGGAGGCGGCGCGCCCGACCATCTTTTCGATGATGGCGGGCAGCTTGATCGGTCCGCCCTGACGGTCGAGATGCCCCGCCAGCCTGCCGTCGCGCAGCACCGTCATGCGGTCGCAGATGGCGGATGCCTCTTCCAGCCGATGGGTGACGAACATGATGGCAACATGGTCCTTGCGCAGCCGGTCCATGATCGACAGCAGCCGCTGCACCTCTGTCTCGGTCAGCGCCGAGGTCGGCTCGTCCATGATGATCAGCCGGCTTTTCAACGACAGCGCACGGGCGATCTCGACCAGCTGCTGCTCGGCCACCGACAGTGCCGATACCGACGTCATCGGGTCGATGGAGAGACCGACGCGGGCAATGATGGCGCGGGAATCCTGTTCCATCTTGCGCCAGCTCACCAGCCCGAGCGGGCCGACCGGTGCGCGGCCGATGAAAATATTCTCCGCCACCGTCAACGTCGGGATCAGGCTGAGCTCCTGGTAGATGGTGACGATGCCCAGCCGCTTTGCATCCTGCGGGCTCGCCGGCTGGTATTCGGCGCCATCGAAGGTGATACGGCCGCCGGAAGGCGGCATGACGCCGGACAGGATTTTCAGAAGCGTCGATTTGCCGGCGCCGTTTTCGCCAAGCAGGCCGAGAATTTCGCCGGGGCGGACGTCGAGCGAGACATCGCTCAGCGCGGTGACGCCGGCGAAATGCTTGGTGACGCCCTCGACGGCAAGCAGGACGGGGGATGCGGCTTCAGCTAAAGGCAAAGACTTCTCCTTGTTGCCATCCCTGCATGAGTCAAGTTGCGCCTGAGCGCCCCCCTCTGTCCTGCCGGACATCTCCCCCTCAAGGAGGGAGATTGGCAGCCTGAACGCCAGCGCCCTTTCCTGCAATGCTGGAGATTGGCGAAGGCGGAAGAGACATCCGATCTCCCCCCTCGAGGGGGAGATGTCCGGCAGGACAGAGGGGGGTGCTGTCCCGCCGGCCTTTCCAGTCGGCCTACTTCGTCTCGTTCAGCCTCTCAGCCTTGTCGAGATTGTCCTTGCCGATGACGATGGGCGTCAGCAGCACCAGCTTCTCCTTCGGCTCGGTCTTGTTCTTGGCGTAGGCGACCGCGATCTGCACGGCGGTGCGCGACTGCTTGCCGGGGAACTGTTCGACCGTGCCGGCGAGCTTGCCGTCGCGCACGGCGACCAGCGCTTCCGGCAGCGCATCGAAGCCGTAGATCTTGACGTCGCTGAAGTTGCGCGCGGCGCACGCCTCGAGCGCGCCCAGCGCCATGTCGTCATTGGCGCAGATGATGGCGTCCGGCTTGCCGTTGGCGGCAAGGCCGGCTTCCGTCACCGTCAGCGCCTCGGCGCGGGCGAAGTTGGCGGTCTGCTCATAGATGATCTGGTACTTGTCCTTCAGCGGATCGAGCACATTGTGCACGCCCTTGTTGCGGTCGATGGCGGGACCCGCGCCCGGCTGGCCCTGCAGGTGGAACAGCTTGGCGCCATTGGGGAATGCCGCCACCACGGCCTGGGCTTCCGCTTCGCCGCCCTTCACATTGTCGGCGCCGACATGGGCCAGAATGCCCTGGACGCCGTCGACGCGGCGGTCGATCGTCACCACGGGAACGCCGGCCTTGACCGCTTCCTCGATGGCCGGCGCCAGCGCGTTGACGTCGAGCGGCGAGATGACGATCGCATTGACCTTCTGCACCAGCGCCGCCTCGATGTCGGCGGTCTGCTTGGTGGCCGAGTTCTGGCCGTCGCTCTCGGTCAGGTTGACGCCTTGCGCCTGCGCTTCGGCCTTGATCTCGTTCAGCATATGCACGAAGAACGGAAAGCCGAGACTGGGCACCGAGCCGAGAATGGTGAGCTTGTCCTCGGCGAAAGCCGAGCGTGCGGCCAACATCATGGCGCCCGCGGCCACGGACGTCATCAGGAATTCACGTCTGTTCATGGGTTCCTCCTCCACTGAAGCGCACGTCCCTTAAAACCGGGACCGGTTTCAGGAAGGATCATGCGCCGGTTAAAGTGTTGGAGCATCCTCCTTGCGCCAAGAACGCATGCAGCTCCAGCTGACCGCCGCCTAAATTCCTCCGATCGGCGTCAACAAGAGGATGCTAACCCAGGGTCAACCGTTTGTGCAACATCGATATAACAGAGCCGGACGGCGACTTGTCGGAATTGTCCGAATTTTGGATTCTTGGTGCGCCGCTCCTTCGAGGGCCATGGCTTCCTTCCAGCGGATCGATGCCTTTGCCGAAGCCCATGACTATACGCGATCGGGGTTTCTGGCGAAGGCGGCGGAGAAGTTGATGGCGCTTGAAGCGGCCTAGCCCGGTCACGCCTCAAACATTGCAATCGACATAGCGGGCGTTACTTCACGGTCTGCGAGAGTTTGGCTGCTCCCTTGGCCAGCCGTCTCGTGTCGTGCGAGCGCCTAAAAGCGGTACGGTTTGGGAGGACCACGCACGACAAGGCCTGAATTTTGGAATCCATCTCCGGAGAAATCGCATGAAGCCGCAAATCATCTGCCATATGCTTGCCTCGCTCGACGGCAGCCTTCATCCGAGCCGCTATACCGCCAGCCCCGATGGCAGCCGGGCCGAGTGGTCGGGTCTCTATGAACAGATCCACAACGACCTCGAAGGCGACGCCTGGATCGTCGGCCGCGTCACCATGGCGGAGATGAGCAAAGCCGGCGCGCACCCGCCGGCGCATGGGGGCAAGGTCGACCGGCCGCATCATTTCGCGCGGCGCGACGCGGGCAGCTATGCCGTGGCGCTCGATGCCTCCGGCAAGCTGCACTTCGCCAAACCCGATATCGGCGGCGACCATGTCGTGGTGCTGCTCGGGCGTGATGTCGCCGACAGCCATCTGGCCGAACTCGCCGCCGACGGCGTGTCCTATATCGTGTCGGAAACGGCCAACATCGATCTCGCCGCGATGCTCGACGTGCTCGGGCGCGAACTCGGCATCCGCCGGCTGCTGCTCGAAGGCGGCGCCGGTATCAACGGCTCCTTCTTCGCGGCGGGGCTTATCGACGAACTCAGCCTTCTCATTGCCCCCGCGCTCGATGCGCGGGCGGCAAACCAGGGCTTTGTCGAGTTCGGCGAGGCCGGCCTTGCCGGCAAGGTGCGGTTGTCGCTCACGGATTGCAAAGCCCTCGCGCATGGCCTCGTCCATTTGCGCTATGCCGTCAGCCCTCCCTGAAGCCGCCACCTTTTAGGCGCCTCAATACCGCATGGCGTCGAGATCGGCGATCAGCGTCGGCCCGGTCGGATGCCAGCCGAGCCGCGCCTGGGTCAGCGCGCTGGAAGCCGGCAGGTCCATGGGAGCGAACATCGCCATCCAGCCGAAATGCTCCGCCGCCTTTTCCGGCGCGATCGAAACCACCGGCAGGTTCAGGCCCCGGCCAAGCGCCTCGGCGATGGCGCGCACCTCGACGCCTTCCTCGCCGACGGCGTGATAGCGTGCGCCCGGCTGCCGCTTTTCCACGGCAAGGCGATAGAGGCGCGCCACGTCGAGGAGATGGCCCGCCGCAAAGCGATTGCGGCCTTCACCGACATAGGCCGAGACGCCTTTCTGGCGCGCGATTTCGACGAGCGGCGAGATCAGCCCCTGCTTGACCGTGTCATGGACCTGCGGCAGCCGCATCACCGACACGTTGATGCCCGCCTCCAGCAGGGCATTTCCGGCGAGTTCCGAGGCGACGCGGGGATTGGGATGGCTGGGATTGAAGACGTCCTCGACCGCCAACTCACCATGTCCGGGGGCGCCCATGCCGGTGCCCGACGTGATCACCAGCGGCCGGTCGGAGCCGGCGAGTGCCTGGCCGAGTGCCGCGATCACGCGCCCGTCCTTTTCGCAATTCTCGGCAAACCGCGAAAAATCATGGTCGAATGCGGTGTGGATCACGGCCTCCGCTTTCGCCGCGCCGTCGCGCAGCCCCTCGGGATCCTCGAGGGTTCCGCGATACACCTCCACGCCCGCGGCGGCCAACGCTTCGGCGCCGGCATCGGAGCGGGTGACGCCGACCACCTGATGGCCGGCCTGGATGAGTTCGGGGACAATCGCCGAACCGATGAAGCCGGTGGCGCCGGTAAGAAAGATATGCATGCAAAATCTCCTGCACAGTTGCCTGCGTAATATCGCTGCCCTATTATTCCATTAAAGTAGTGATCTTATCATGGTATAATGACTACCAGCTTGAAGGCTAACAGGATGCCCAACACTTCCACCGGTTCGCTCGCGGCATTTCTGAAAGACCGGCGCACCCGGCTCGACCCCGCATCGTTCGGCTTCTCCGGGCGCAGGCGCACGCCAGGGCTGCGCCGGGAAGAGGTCGCCCAGCGCGCCAACATCAGCCCGACCTGGTACACATGGCTGGAACAGGGCCGCGGCGGCGCGCCTTCGGCCGACGTGCTGAACCGGATCGCCAAGGGGCTGCTGCTGACCGAGGCCGAGCGCGAACATCTTTTCATGCTCGGGCTGGGGCGCCCGCCGGAGGTCCGCTACGTCGGCGCCGAGGGCGTCAGCCCCCGGCTGCAGCGCCTCATCGACACGCTCGAGGCGAGCCCGGCCCTGATCAAGACGGCGACCTGGGATGTCGTTGCCTGGAACCGCGCCGCGCAGGTCGTGCTCACCGACTACAGCGTCCTGCCCCCCGGTCAGCGCAACATCCTGCGCTTCATGTTCCTGAGCCCCACCATCCGCGCCAAGCAGCACGATTGGGAAAACCTCGCCCGCTTCGTGGTCGGTGCGTTCCGGGCCGACGCGGCACGCGCCGGCGCAGTGTCGGAGGTCGCCCAGTTGGTGGACGAGCTTTGCGGCGCCAGCCCCGAGTTTGCTGCCCTGTGGCGGGAAAACGACGTGCTCAGCCATGGCGACGGAACAAAGCGCCTGAAGCATCCCGAACTCGGCGACATCGAGCTCGAATATTCGGCCTTCGCGGTCGACGGCCGGCCGGATCTGAGCCTGACCGTCTACAACCCGGTGGACAGCAAGGTCGCCGATCGAATTCGCGCGCTGGCCCGGCGCCTCCAAGAGCAAGCGGCGGCCCTGTCGCGATGACGCTGAATCCGTCGCACACCGCCTTCAGGATCTGCAAAGTCGGCCCCCAGTAAAGATTGGCATGCGGGCGGATCGACGGTTCGGCGAAATCGCTGAGCGTCAGCGAGGCGTCTGGCGAAATCGGTCATGGGCGCAAGGCCTGCACGGCCCAGTTTGCTCCACAGCCGATTTCCCTCACAGGATGTTTGTCGCCAGCCGGTCCAGCCTGGAGTCTTCGCGGTATATGGCGCGGACAAGCACGGCGGCGGCAATGCCGGTCAGAGCGCCGCCAAGCACATCCGTCGCGTAATGGATGCCCACAGACAGCCGCGAGCAGCAAACCAGCAGCGCCATTGCTCCGAACAAGAGCGCGCGCCTCGGAAGCGCCTGCAGGACGAATGCGGCAACGATGGCGAAAGCCGCTGTCGCGTGATCCGAAGGGAACGACCAGTCGATGCTGGCGGGAATGATGAGGTGGGTCACGCCGGCGTCGTAGGGACGCACTCGATGCACGAAGAGCAGGATGATCTGGTTGGCGCCAAGTCCGATCAGGAAGACAGTCCGGCTGCGATCGCGGCATGACGCACATGCGTCCTGTCCGTCCTGCTCCACCATTGCAGCACGACGCAGGCCACCAGAAGCGGAACACCGAATTTCGTCACGGCTATCATGATCTGATCCAGCACTGGGCATATTCCCGCCGCCGAATTGATCCAATGTGTAATCGTCACGTCCATCAACTCACCCTGTCATCGAAGCGCCACGCCAAACGCCAGGAGACTGCATGAACGAGCAGCGTGTCCACCAGATTTTCGAGGTCAGCCTGCTGCTAAAAGGCGCACACGCCCTGGTCGAATGCGTCGGCGGCCTGCTGCTTGCCGTCGTCGGCACCGGCACGATCGTGTCGCTGGTGAACAGGCTCACGCAGGAAGAGCTGGTCGACGACCCGCACGATTTCATCGCCGGCCATTTGATGGACGCGGCAAGCCATTTCTCTGTCGGCACGCAGCATTTCTACGCATTCTACCTTCTCAGTCACGGCCTCATCAAGATTGCCCTGGTCGCAGGCCTGTTGTGGGGCAAGCTATGGGCCTATCCGGCATCGCTTGTCGCCTTGCTGGTCTTCATCGTCTACCAGCTCTACCGCTTCAGCTATACTCACTCGGCCGGGTTGATCGTGCTCACCATATTCGACCTGATCGTCATCTGGCTGATCTGGCATGAGTACCGCCTCGTTCTGCGGCACAAGGTAGCAAGCCGCTAGCGGTACGGCATTCGCCCACCGGATCAAAGTCCATGGCTGCAATGTCCCCCACCGGAAGGTGTCCTGCGCGGAATGCCGGTAGGTGGATCTGGGAGTTCTGCTGCGACGATCGCGAGGTCAGGATCGGCGAAACCGCAGCCCTTACAGGCCGGCTCGAAGACACTTCCGGGCGACATGCATTAAAGGGCATCGACCCGCGCAAATTCCGATTGCTCAGGCAATCCACCTTGCGTAGCCGGCCCGCCACCAGCCCGGCGGCGGGCCACACGCCGTTACTGGATGATCTTGACGATCTTGCGGGTGCCTGGATCCACGATCACGGTATGGTTGTCGACGACGGTGTAGCGGTACTTGACGTTGGGAACTTCGTGCAGCTCGACCGTATCGGGCAAAGCCGTGCCGACATTGAGTTCCACGCCGGGAATCTTGATCGAAGCCAGCGGCTGCTTCTTCACATATTCCTTGATCACCGTTTCCTGCTCGGGCTGGATGACGACGTCCTCGGCCGCGGCCGCGCCGACTCCTGCGAGCAACAGAACCGCGGCTACGGCGGCAAGATTCTTTTTCATGAATTCCTCCATCTGCAATCCGCACAGCCACAACATTGTCACTGCGCTGCGGATCGAACTTCAGGTAGCATCGAATGTTCCAGGCTTGGGCTTCGGTCCCATCGGCCCAAGACTTAAGTCCCATATAAAAACGCAATAGTCCTGCCGGAACCGTCGCCGGGAACGGCTGCCTTTCGCGCTCGTTGTTCGCTGCGAGGACACGGCGGGTAGTTGCTAAAAGCCGGACAGTAACTGCGAATTTTTTTGCAAATTGGCGCAGCTACGTCCCTTCCTGCGCCAATAGGGTTCGCTCACCGCTTCCATGCGGTGGGCGAACCCTAAATTCCCTGGTTTTGGGCCGAGATGTGAGGAGATTCGGATGTTCGGCGACAAGCAAACCCGCCTTATCGAGGCGGCGCTATTGATGGCGGTCCCGTTATCGGCCTTGATTGCCGTCCTGCTCGTCAGCTTTACCTTAAGCTGGTAGCAGCCCTCGCTACCGGCTGGCCGCCGGTGCGCAGGCTGTGCCCTTATCGTTCGACCCGCAACTCGGACCGAAGTCCGAAGTGTCGGGCGCATTGGTCCTAAACGTTGAACGTAGTCCGCTGGTGCTCGTTGCCGATTGCAGGTGCGTGATTTGGAGGAAAGGCAATGCAGCTTGGTGAGATCATAGCCAACATCTTGCCATCCTCTTGCTGGTCTGTTTTCTCGCCGGCACGTTCGTTCTTTTCGGAAAGCCATTGTGGCCAGAGCAGCATGTGCGCATGGTCATCATTCCGCCGGTCGACACGATGTCGACAGCCTCGACCGGCCGGAATGACACACCTGTCCTCCCGGGCACTTTCGACACCAACCTTGCCCATCCAAGGCCGTCCTGACGGGCATCATGGGTGCGCGCGGCAGCGAACGCAGGTGCGCGCAAACAGCCGGAACCAAAATGACCGGCAACGGTTTCCCACTTGAAGGGACCGTAGCCACGGAAACAGCAGTAATGGAACTTCTTCTGACCTTGGAACTGGCCAGGGCTAGGCAGCGACTTAACCGAGCGGAACTCGCCCTCGAACGTGCAAACGCGATGTTGGACGAACACTGTGGCGTTGGTATCAATCTGACGCTTTGTGACAGGATACGATCCGCGCAACAACGTGTCGGCGAGGCGAAGGCTCGTCTTGTGAAGCTCGATCACGCCAGCACGGATTCAGTTCGCACCGGTTGAAGCTTGCACGCCACTTGAGAGAGGTGCGCGCCCGGATCCTCGTGCACTCGCCAGTTCAGCCTCGATCCAAATTCTACTGGCAACCCGGTGCCTGGGAACGCTCATGTCTTGCGCCGCGAACCGGTCGAGCGTTGGCCGCTGAGATGCGGACGCCAGCCATGCACTCGGTCCCGCCCCGCGGCCTTGGCGCCGTAGAGCGCCTCGTCGGCGCGGCTCAGGAGATCGGCGATCTCCATGGCGGCGTCGGCCTCGAAGGTGCTGACACCGATGCTGACGGTGACGATGCCTTTTTCGCTGCCGGCATGCGCAAGAGCGAGGTCGCGCACCTTGCTCCTGAGGTTTTCGGCGATGACGAAGGCCCCCCGCGCGTCGGTCTCGGGCAGGATGAGCCCGAACTCCTCGCCGCCGTAACGGGCGGCGGCGTCCGCCGGCCGGCGGGCTGCGGCCTCGATGCAGCGGCTGACGACGCGCAGGCAGTCATCGCCAGCCGGATGGCCGTAATGGTCGTTGAACCGCTTGAACCAGTCGACGTCGATGATGAGCAGGCTGAGCGGCATCGCGTTGCGGGTGGCGCGGGCGAATTCGCGCGCCAGCGCTTCGTCGAAGGCGCGCCGCGTCAACAGTTCGGTCAGGCCGTCGCGGTGCGCCAGGAGGTTCAGCTTCTCATTGGCGGCCATCAGTTCGGCCTCGATCTGCTTGGCTTCGGTGATGTCGGAAAACACGCTGAGGCTTCCGCCATCGCCGGTCGGCCGGGTGCGCACATCGAGCCAGCGCCCGTCGGCAAGCCGGACCAGGCGGTGGCTGACGAGCTTCTGCGAGGCCATGATGTCGGCGATCCAGTCCTCGACCGCGTCCGGCGGTGTGGTCCCCTCGCCGCGCGCCGCCGCGGCGCGCAGGATGTCACGGTAGTCGGCACCCGGAACTCTTAATTCGGCCGTCTTCGGAAACATGGCGCGATACTGTGCGTTGCACAGCACCAGCACGCCATCCGGGTCGAACATCACCAGGCCGTCGGCCATGTGCGTCAAGGCGTCTCCGAGCCGGACCCGGCTTTCCGCCAGCTCGGTCTCGAGTTGCTTGCGCGCGGTGATGTCGCGATTGTGGGTGATCAGGCCGACGACCGCCCCGGTCCTGTCGCGGAACGGAGCTTTCAAGGTCGCCAGCCAGCCATCGGTGCCGTCCTCGTGGCGAAGGCGCTGTTCGATGGTGGCCGAGGCGCCCGACGCAAGCGCGACAAGCTCGTCCTCGCGGAAGCCTTTGGCCGTCTCATGCGGAAAGAAGTCGAAGTCCGTCTTGCCGATCAGTGCCTTGGCGTCGGGCGCATGCAGCAATTCGGCCGTTGCCGGGTTGGCCGCGATGAACCGTCCGTCGAGATCCTTGACGTTGAGGCAATCGGGCAGCGTCTCCACCACGGTCTTGTAAATGCGCCGGGACCGCAGCGCTTCGAGGCGACGCCGCTCCTGGTAGAACGTCAGCCCCGACAGCACCACCGAGACAAAGATGAGCAGGGAGGAAGGCAGCGCCACATCAGGCAGAACCATTCGCAGGACATCCCGCGGCAGGACGCTGAGGCCAAGCAGTGACGCCGCCGCCGCGGCCCCGCCAAGGATCATGATGTCGAGTATGGTGGCGTGGCGGCCCTTCAGGGCCAGGTTTCCGGCAACACCGACCAGCATGGCTGCCGCTATTCCCACCGCGCCGGCGAAGGTGCCGATGCCGCCCTCGAATGTCCGGAAGGCGCCGGCCATGACCCCGGCGACGATGCCGGCGACAGGACCGCCGAAGAAGCCGGCAATGGCGATCATCGTCGCCCTGAGATCGGCGAGAACACCAGGCTGCAACTGCATGGGTGTGAGCATCAGAACGATGGCGCCGGCGCCCATCAGCACGCCGAAGGTCGCTGCCTTTACGGCGGCCGGCCAGCGATCCAGCCACACATGCGTGTGGATCCAGACCGAAACGAACATCGCCACGACCGCGAGATTGGCCAGCAATTCGGACCAGGGCGAACCCATTGCGCGCCTTTTTCCCTTCATCGGGCTTTCGCCGTACCGCCTCTTCGATAGACCTCCAATGACAACAAAGTGTTACATCAGGGGATTTGCCCTTTGGTCGAAAAGGGAAACACGGCGGCAGGGTCGAAAAGGCCGACACATGCGGCGGGACGATATCGGTCAGGTATCACCCCCAGCGCATCCCACCGACAAAATCAATGAACGCCCGCAGCGGCGCCGGCGTCAGGCGGCGGCCGGGATAATAGAGGAACGGGCCTGAAAATTCCTGCCACCAGGGCTCCAGCACCGGCTCCAGCCGGCCGTCGTCGAAATACGGGCGCAGCCAGTCCTCGAACAGCGAGACGATGCCGCCGCCGGCGACCGCCACCTCGAGCGCAAGCGCCATCGCCGTGCCGGTGCTGACCAGCAGCGGTCCAGTCGGTTCGACGCTCACCACCTCGCCATCGCGCTCGAACTCCCAGGGCGGCGTGAAACCGCTGGCGAAGCGGCCGCGCAGGCAGGCATGATCGAGCAGGTCGCGCGGATGGCCGGGCCGGCCGTGCCGGTCGAGATAGGCCGTTGCGGCGGCGGTGGCGAAGCGCTGCCGGCGCGGGCCGATCGGCACGGCGATCATGTCCTGCTCCAGCCGCTCGTCATAGCGGATACCGGCGTCGCAGCCGCTCGCCAGTATGTCGACGAAACTGTCCTCGGCGGTCACTTCCAGGCGAATTTCGGGATAGGCCGCGAGAAAGGGCGGCAAAAGGCGCGGCAGCACCAGTTTCGCAGCGACGACAGGCACGTTAAGCCGCAGCG
Organism: Mesorhizobium sp. B3-2-1; assembly: GCF_006439515.1. Taxonomy (NCBI): domain Bacteria; kingdom Pseudomonadati; phylum Pseudomonadota; class Alphaproteobacteria; order Hyphomicrobiales; family Phyllobacteriaceae; genus Mesorhizobium; species Mesorhizobium sp. B3-2-1. Next base: position 252,475 of record NZ_VFTI01000005.1, read on the forward strand.
TGCCGGCCGGGCGGCTGCGAAAACCGTTGACCACGTCGAGCGCCGCTTCGACCTCGCCGAGCGCGGGGCCGAGCCGCTCGAGCAGCCGCGCACCGGCCTCGGTCGGCGCCACGCTGCGCGTGGTACGGTTGAGGAGCCGCACGCCGAGACCGCTCTCCAGCCGCCGCACCGTCTCCGAGAGGCTGGAGGCGCTGACGCCGCTTACCCGGGCTGCCTCGCGGAAGCCGCCGGCGCGCGCCACCGCCATGAATGCCTGGAGGTCGCCGAGATCCGCCATTGTTCGCTTTTCCGCACAGGTCGTACCAATTGCATCATATTATCGTGCAGGCAGGCGTTGTCTATATCTGGCTGATCCAACGGAGATGAGACCATGACAGACATCAGCAAGGCCGGAAGCTTCAGGCTCGGCGACCGCACCGTGAAGCGCCTCGGCTACGGCGCCATGCAACTGGCCGGACCGGGCGTCTTCGGCCCGCCGAAGGACCGTGACGCCGCGCTCGCCGTGCTGCGCGAGGCTGTTGCCAGCGGCGTCGACCACATCGACACATCGGATTTCTACGGCCCGCACGTCACCAACCAGATCATCCGCGAGGCGCTGCATCCCTACCCCGCCAACCTCACCGTCGTCACCAAGATCAGTGCCCGGCGCGGCGCGGATGCATCGTGGATCCCCGCAATGTCACCGCGGGAGCTGACGCAGGCCGTGCACGACAATCTGCGCAATCTCGGGCTGGACGTGCTCGAGGTCGTGAACCTGCGCTCCATGCATGGCATCCACGGACCCGTCGAGGGATCGCTCGAGCCGCAGCTCGACACGCTCGCCGAACTGCAGCGCCGGGGCCTGGTGCGCCATATCGGCCTGAGCAACGTCACCCGCAAACAGATCGCGCAGGGACGCGGCATGGTCGACATCGTCTGCGTGCAGAACCAATACAACATCGCGCATCGCCAGGATGACGGGCTGATCGACGAGCTTGCCGCCGACGGCATCGCTTATGTGCCGTTCTTCCCGCTCGGCGGTTTCACGCCGCTGCAGTCGGGCACGCTTGCCGACGTCGCGCAAAAGCTCGGCGCCACCCCCATGCAGGTGGCGCTCGCCTGGCTGTTGCAGCGCTCCCCCAACATCCTGCTGATCCCCGGCACCTCGTCGGTCGGGCATCTCAGGGAGAATCTGGCGGCGGCCGAGCTGACGCTACCGGCCGACGCGATCGAGGTGCTGAACGGGATAGGCGGCGAGGCCAAGGCGGCCTGAGGTTTCCAGCAGAACTCTGCCGGGTAGGAACTTGCTCCCCGGCAGCCGCCCTCACCTTCACGGCCTCGCGGCTGTGGTACCGCACGGACAGGCCGAAATGAACGCGTCCACCGCATCCGACCGCAGCTTTGCTGTCGGGCGGATTTTCGACGCACCCGTCGAGCGCGTGCTCGCCGACACTCATCCATGACCGAAAATGCGTGCCAGCCGTTTCTTCAGCGCCCGCAGGGACAGGCGCCACCTCAGCGAAAATCCCGCGACGCGCCAGCGCACTGTCCGCATGGCGTCGGCATGAACGGCATCGACGCTCATGCTGCCGTCGCCGAGCAGAAGGTTGGGGCCGGAGGCCGGCCGCATGATACCGCGCAACGCCTGGGCATGCATCTGGGCGTAGCGGCTGTAGTCGGCGCCCGCCTCCCACCCGGGCGGTCGCGCCAGGACCGTCGGGTTGCTATTGATCTCGAAGGTCTGGACCTGGCCGTCGACGATGCCGTAGTCGATGCGGCCATAGTCGATGCCGGCCAGCGCAAAGACGCGCTCGATCTGCGCGGCATGCGGATTTTGCGCTACATAGGCGCGGCTCTCGGCCCTGTCCGCCTCGCTGAAGCGGGTGCCGGGAAACTTGATGTACCAGCTTTCATTGATGAAGCAGTGCTGCGGATAGACCGTCGGTCCGACCTTGTAGGCCGAATATTTGCGAAACCGCCCGTCGGCCGATGGCGCTGCGCCATATTCGACGATCATCAGGTCCGGGTCGCTGCGAATACGCGCCGGCAAACTGGCGATGGCCCGCTCCAGGCCATCCGCACTGTCGATCAATCCGGTCACCGGCGGCTCATGCTGGCTCTCCCAGCGCACGAAGATGGGAAAGCGATGGATTGCCTTGCGGTCCTCCAGGCGATGCACGTCGAAATGGTTGAGGCCGGCCGCCTTCAGCCGTTTCAGCAGGTCGAAGCGACGAGGCACGATCGCCGGACTGTTGAGCAGCAACAGGTCGGGATTGAGGGAGCCAATCCGCCTGTGCAGCGAAATAGCCGCCTGCAGCCGCGCGGCGGACAGCCTTTCGAAGTCGGTGAAGATGAAGGTGCCGGGCGCGACGGGCCCAAGCCTAGCCATATGCTCATAGGGAATGATCCGCACCAGGTCGCCTAGTCCATGGTCATAATAGCCAAGCATCACGCCCACCGTGTAAGCGTGTTGGCGGGTGCAGAAATAGTAGATCGGTCCTTGATCGGTGGTCATGGCCGGCTAATGGTTTCCCGGCGCGCTCGACGCATGCCTGGTCTGGCTGGCAAGGTGGAGTTTTTTGAAAAGCGATGCATACCGGGCCCTCCTCCTCGTTCGAGGCAGTCGAGCATCCATGGCAAGGGATTCGAGCCGGTGCCTTCGAGGCCGCCGCCGACACTTATGCCATCCATGATGAAATGCGGCGGCTGGCCCCCGTCTGGCAGGCGCCGTGGGGCGATGTCTATGTCACCGGATACGATCTCGTTTCGAGCAGTCTTGCCAATCGCAGCCTGTCGCACGTGCCGCCGGGTAGCGAGGCGGCGGGGCCGAATTCGGCGACACGCGACTGGCTGATCTACCAGGAAGGCAGGGCCCATGCCGCGTTGCGCCAATCCCTGCAGCAACCCTTTGTCGGCAAGGGTATGGCAGCCCTGCGCCCAGCGGTCGCGCAAGCGGTTGACGAACTCGTCGGCGATGCCGGCCTGTCGGGCCCCGTCGATGTCGTCGCCGCCTTCACGCGCGCCGTCCCCGAACGTGTTATCTGCCGCCTGTTGGGCGTGCCGGGGAAGGACATGCCGCTGATCCGCGCCTGGTCGGTTTCGATCCGCACGATGCTCGACACCGGCTTCGACGACGCCTTTGGCGGCCGCGCCAACCCGGCCGACGAGATGTCCGGCTATTTCGTCGAGCATCTGCGCCATCTGCTCGCCGCCCAGCGCCTGCCGCCGTTGCTGACGGGCATGCCGGCTCTGGTCGACGCGCTGGGGCTGACGGCTGCCGGCCGCAACATCGCCTTCCTGGCCTTTGCCGGCCATGAGACCACGGTGCATCTCATCGGCAACATGCTGTTCCATCTTGCCCACCAGCCCGACCAATGGTCGGCACTGCGGGCCGATCGCCGGCTTGCCGCCAGCGCCGTTGCCGAAACGCTGCGGCTGGAAAGCCCGGTGCAGAAGATCTGCCGCTGGCCGCTCGAGCCCGTGGTTGTTGGCGGCCAGGAGATCGGAAAGGACCGGCTGATGGTGCTGCTGGTCGGCGCCGCCAATCGCGACCCTTCCCAGTTTGCCGATGCATCCCGTTTCAACCTTCGCCGCGCCGGCAAGCAGAACCTCGCCTTTGGCCGGGGCGCGCATGTCTGCATAGGCAGGGCGCTGGCCGAGATGGAAGGCAATGCGATGCTGGAAGCCGCACTCGTCCGCTGGAAAGCCATCGAGCCTGTCGCCTGGCGATGGATGAACAATTCCTCCATCCGTGGCCTGGACGCATTGACGTTGCGCCTGACGGCCTGACCGGGACAGCCCGGTTCCTTCCTCGCCAGACATCACGGCAAATTCCGATTCCAGTTCAGAGGGGTAGCGTGTCATCCTAAACTCCCGCTTCGCCGGCATCGAGGGCCGACAGAAGTGCGTCGTCCGATTGCCTGAGCAGGATTGGCGCCTTCATGCCGGCAATGCTCGCGCCGCCTTTCATGCGGTGGCGCTTCAGCCTGCCATAGAGGTCGTCGACGGTGGTCGCCCGCAACGCGCCCAACTGACCGATGCGGCGTGCATATTCATATTGCGGATTGGCCATCAGTGCGTGCTCGACGGCTGGACCGGGCGGCGCAATTCTCCCTGCGGTTCCCCCGGTTTCGACGAAAAGCCGATAGTGCGGGTGCGGCGCCGCGACCGCGACGAGCAGCGCATAGGTGCGGGGATCGAGCCCTGTATCGGCAAGACAGCGCGCGACGAAGGCTTCCGTGAGTTTTTCGCCGCAGAGATCCGACACCATGCCGGCGCGACCGATGAAGCGCAGGCGCGGCGTATCGCCGGTGAAGCCACAAACCTCGACCATGTCTTGCGTGTCGTAGCGATAGAGCCCCGAGCCCGTGGTGACGATCAGCCGGTAGCAGCCGCCGACCTCCAGCTGCCAGGCAAAACGGCCGGCACCGCTGTCGTCGAGAAATTCGAAGAACCCGCTTTGCGATGCCAGGATGCAGCCGGGACCATCGGCATACGGAAATGACACGGCGGCCTCGGTCGACATCAGTCCTTTCGACTGGATGAAGGTTTGGGGAAATTGCCCCTGCAATTCGGCGGCAAAGCCGCGGCTCGAGGCATCGGTCCAGCAGCTGATCGTGTCGAGCCGAGGCCAGATCGCCGACAGCCCCGCGCCGGATCCTCCAAGAGCTGCCTCCAGAACGGCAATGCGGCGGCTCACCCTGCCCGCCGGCCGCGTAGCGCCAAGCCTGTCCGCGAGTTCCGGCAGCAGGCTCGCCGCATCGCGCTGCATGGCGCGCAGGATCTCCGTCAAATAGGTCGGGCTCCAGACCCAGATCAGGCTCAGCTCATCGGCGGCCAATAGGTGCAGGCAGGTCTGCCTTTGCCAGCTGGCGAAATCGCCGAGCAGCCTGAGCTCCATCGGAACGGCCGAAAGCTCGATGAGGCTGTCGCGCAAGGCGCCGAAATAGGCAAAAGGCACCGGACTGCCGAGCCTGTGGGCGCCGACGCGTTCGTCCGCGCCGCGGCCCACGGGGCTCAGCGCGAAATAGCCGTTTCCTTGCGCCACACCCGGCCGGCGGCGGATCAGGTCCGCCAGCCAGGGATAAAGGCAAGAGGTGAAGGCCCGCAGGCCGCTGTCCGTATAGGGGATATATTTCGAGCCGCCCGAACTGCCGCCGGTCTGCTCCAGGAACCGGACCGGCTCGGCGGTCAGCACATTGCCAGCGCCATCGACTGTGCGCCTGATGTAAGGCAGCAACGCCTCGTAATCGGCGACTGGAACCAGATCGCGAAACGCTTCGGCCGATGTGGCGCTGGCGAAAGCGTGGTCGCGGCCGAATTCCGTCCCGGCATTGGCTTCGATCAGCCCCCGCAACAGCTCGCGCTGCGTCGTCTCCAATTGGCCAAGCAGCGCCTGAAAACCGGCTTCGGCGGCAGCGGTCGCGCCGGCAATCCGTGCCCAGGCCTCAGCGGCCATCGCGCACCCCTTCGGCAAAGCTCGTGGCGCCATAGCGCTTCAAATTGCCGATCTCGAGTTCGGTCAGGCAGGCGAGTTCGACGCCCCGGAAATAGAAAGGATTGGCCTTGAGAAAGAACGCGGCGAAGCGGTTTCGAATCGCTGTGTCCTCTACATCCGCCCATTCTTCCCGCAAATGACCTTGCGACGAACCGAAGTCGATCAGCCCTGTGGAGGGTTCGAAAGAATGGCCATGGCGCGCAACCGCTATCGTGTCACGTATTGTCCGCAGTTGGCTCGAATCCTGGGCATCGACGGCTGGAACGAACTCGCGGAAGAAATTGGGCAGGATACGGAATGTCCTATGGCCGCCTATGATGGAGAACCAGAACAGCCGACCCTCGACCTGGGCCTTGGCAGCGCCGGCCGCGCGGAAAAAACCTTGCAGGAGCACGGGATTGCCCCAAAGCGAGGAATGCAGGACGGTGTCCCCGGAGAAGAGGTAATGTACGGTCTCGGCGCCGATCGCCTGGTGCCGGACGAGATAGGTCGAGAAACCGATGATCTTCCGGCTGCGGCGGACCAGCACGACGGCGTCCTTCTCGGACAGATCGCGCTCGAAAAGGTCGCGATCGATAGCCTCGTAGTAGGTCTCGTAGAGGGCGAACATCTGGTCGCGGTCGGCCGGCGCCAGTTCCGCGACCGGCGTTATTCCTGACTCTATGAAATCCGCTCGGCCCGCACCAAGTCCCAAGTAGTCTGTCCCGCCCTATCACCCCGATCCACGAATATCAGCCATGGCTTGCAAAGTTCAACCCGGTCCTCGACGATTCGTTCCTTGGTCTTGCCGGCAATCCAGCCGCGTGGCTTGCCCGGCTTGCGGTGCCCACCTCACCCATGGCATCTGTCGGCTGGAACGGATCACCGGCAGCAGCATGGCCCCACGACCACCACCGCCCGGCAGGCCGCCACCCGGCAAGCCACGCAGCGCCGGGCCTCCCGGCGTCAGCCTGAGCCGCGCGCTGTCGAAACTCGGCCTGTGTTCGCGCACGCAGGCGCAGTTGCTGATCGCGGATGGCCGCGTGCGCGTCGGCGGAAAGGTGGTGCGCGATGCCTCGCTGCGCGTCGACTTGAACCGCGATCGCATCGTCGTCGATGGCGAAGCGGTCGTTGCCGAGCGCAAGGTCTACGTCATGCTCAACAAGCCGCGCGGGCTCGTCACCACCCGCGACGATCCGCTCGAGCGCGACACCGTCTATGCCTGTCTCGAAGGGCTCGGCTTGCCCTACGTCTCGCCGGTCGGCCGTCTCGACAAGGCGAGCGAAGGCCTGCTGCTGATGACAAACGACACGCAGTTCGCCAACCGCCTGATGGACCCGGCCTCGCATCTGCCCAAGACCTACCACGTGCAGGTCGCCACGGTGCCGGATGAAACGCTGCTGGACCAGCTCCGCGCCGGCGTCACAGTCGACGGCGAGACCCTGGCGGCAAACTCGATCCAACTGCTGCGCAGCGGCGGCCGCACCGCCTGGCTGGAGATCGTGCTCGACGAAGGCAAGAACCGCCACATCCGCCGCCTGCTCGCCGCGTATGGCATCGAGGTCAAGCGCCTCATCCGCATCGCCATCGGCCGGCTGCCGCTCGGCGACCTCGCCAAGGGCACGGCGCGGCATTTGACGGCGGAGGAACTGGCATTGCTGGCGGGCTGAAAAAACGTCCCGCCCGCCAGGCCGAACGCGGCCTGGCCATTCATTGCGGCACTGGCGATCGGATCGAGTTAATGCATGTCGCCCGGAAGTGTCCTCGGTTCCGGGACAACGACATGCATGAAATCAGAAGCCTACAGCAGGTCGGGCGAATTCTATTCGCCGCGACATGCTGTAGAGCAGTCGATCAGGCCTTGTTGGTGATCCACATGGTTGGCGCGCCGACCACGCCGGCGCTCGCCATCGCCTCTTTTAATTTTGGGTTTTTGATGAAGGCCTGCGCTTCGGCGGCACTGGCGAAATCATGCGTTACGGTGACGTCGTTGGGGTTGTCCGCCGCCTGATAGACGGCCTCTGCCTTCACGCCGTTGGCCTTTTGAACCGGGGCGAACCCGTCATAGACTTTGCGCCAGGCCTCGTAGTCGGACACGGTATGTCTCACGAACAGCGTCGTCATCGTACATTCCTCCCAGGCTGTTGCTTGTTGGTGCCCAAGAGATCGGCGATGGGCCGTCCAGTTTATCGCCCCAATCATATCCTTGGCAAACCGACGAACGAATGGGTAGTGGGTCAGTTTGAAATTTGCGCTTCGCCACCTTCCCCGGACATCCATAGGGCAATGAATGCTATGTGCATTCCGCTGACTGCTAGGCGCCGAAGGTAGAAATCTCGAGCGAAATTTATGCCTTCGGCCTGCCAGGTAAGAATAGTCCAGTTTTTACTTTATTATATAGCAATATTATAGCGGCGCCCAAGGCGAATATGACGACCATAAACGGAAATCTGTATGGCCTAAACCAAGCCGGGAAGAAGGGGAAACCGACTTGGACTGGAATGATGATCGCGCTGCAAATGTATACAACAATGTTGCGGAAGTTGAATTGCTGTGTTTGTTTCTTCACTTTCGGTCCGCTTTCGTCGTGCTGCATGCCTCTAGGCTATAGCAGTTTTCTCGCGCTTTCTATAGGGACCGCGCACAAGCGGCTTCTCGGCTTCCTTCGCCTCGATGAGAGCAACGATATCCGCGATCTCCCAAAGCTTGTCGGTCACACTAGCGGCCATCGCCGGGGTCACGCGTAACGTGGCATGGATGCGCACGAAATTGTAGTACATGAAATGCAGGGCAACCGCGTTGGCGTGGGCTTCCACCTTCTTTGAAAAGCCGTAAGCGCCTATTGTGATCGGGGCTAAATTTCAAACTGACCCACTACCAACGAATGAGTAGCGTATTAATTTGAAATAGGCTGTTGCGCATTACCCCGGCGATGGCCGCTGGCGACTGACAAGCTTTGGGAGATCTGCGATATTGTCGCGCTGATCGAGGCTAAAGAGGCGGAGAAGCTTCAGGTTCGCGGACCGGGACAAAGGCGGAGGGAAATTTGCAATATGAATGGACCGATAATCCTCATTTATTTATTCCAATAACAGTCTGCGTCATTGTATTGGCGTTGAGCTTTGCAGCTATGTTCATCTCACTTTCAGGTATAATTCTGCGCACTGACTTCTATGGATCGATTGATGAGCAGAACCTTCCTTGGAGCGAGCGAATGGGGAGCCGAGACGCAAGGCTCCATGCTCAATTTTGGGCACCCCGTTTCCAAGTGGCGCGCCGGGTACTTGCATATGGCGCTGTTGTCTTTTTTTGTACCTTCGGGGTGGTGGCGCTTATATTGGCTGTCTTCGGCCATCCGTCTTGATCAAAATTTCAAACTGACCCACTACCCACGAACGAGAGCCGCCTGAAAGGCCCCCCACGAAAGATTTTTACTCGCGTACCGATGATTTCCACCCGCCTCCGCTGTCCTGATCATTAGGCGCCGGAATCCTCCGGGCCGGAAAGCGAGGTGATCCATGGGATCGTTGCAAGGTCAAAATGTCGTCGTGGTCGGAGGCAGCCGGGGCGTCGGCCGCTCCATCGTGCAAGCCGCGCTGATCGAGGGAGCAACCGTGCTCGCCGTCGCCCGGGGCGCGGACGCTCTGAAGGAACTCTCCTGGGAGGCATCAGGCGTAAAGACGCTCGTAGCGGATGCTACGCGGGAGGCGGCTCCAGATGCGGTCTTCGCCGCTCTCGAACCGGATGTGCTGGTGATCTGCGCCGGTGCCTTCGCCCCATCGGCACCCATTCAGGACCAAGGCTGGGGCGAGTTCTCGGCCAATTGGGAAATGGACGTCAAGGCGTCCTTCCTGTTCTGCCGGGCAGCGCTGCGCGGCCGGCTGAAGCCCGGCAGCCGCGTGGTGCTGATCTCAAGCGGCGCTGCATTCAGCGGCGGCCCGCCCAATTCGGGCGGCTACTCCGGCGCCAAGCGCATGCAGTTGTTCCTCGCCGCCCATAGCCAGAAGGAAGCCGACCGGCTTGGCCTCGGCCTGCGTTTCATGGCGCTGGCGCCGATGCGCATCATGGCCGGCACCGGCGTCGGCCAGCGCGGCATCACGGGCGTTTCGGCCTATCTCGGCATCAGCCCGGCGGATTTCCTGGCCAGCATGACCGATATGCAGACGCCCGCCGATGTCGGGCGCGCCGTGGTGACGCTTGCCGGCGGCAGGATGCCAGGCGTCACCTTCACGGTGAGCGGCAGCGGCCTTGCGGCGGCGGCGTGAGGCGCGCAGGATGGCCCGAAATCATCATGGCGGGCTGGAAATGACAGATGCTCCTGGCGCTTCCGGGCCATTGGGCCGGCCGGTCCTCGACCGGCCTGCCTTCGAGCGCCTGACCATCACCCACCGCCGCGAACTCAAGCTGCACTGCTACCGGATGATGGGCTCGCTCCACGAGGCCAACGACCTTGTCCAGGACACGTTCCTGAAAGCATGGCGCGGCCGGGCGCAATTCGGCGGCCACGGCTCGCCGCGTGGCTGGCTCTACGCCATTGCCACCAACAATTGCCTCAACGCGATCAAGGCCAGGTCGTCGGCGCGCCGCATTCTCGAAGAGCCCGCACGGCCGTCGACCGAAGGCCGCGCCGCCGCCGGCCCGGCCGCCGAACTCGCCTGGCTCGAGCCCTACCCCGACGCCGAGCTGCCGGACCTCGCCGATGGCGCACCCGGCCCGGAAGCGCGTTACGAAACCCGCGAGGCCGTCCGGCTGGCCTTCGTCGCGGCGATCCAGTTTCTGCCGCCGAGGCAGCGCGCCGTGCTGCTGCTGTGCGACGTGCTCGGCTGGTCGGCGCTGGAAACGGCGCAATTGCTGGGCGGCTCGACGGCGTCGGTCAACAGCGCCCTGCAGCGGGCGCGCGCCACACTTGGCGAACGCTTCCCCAAGGGGCGGCCACTGCAGCGCGCGCGGCCGAGCGCCGACGAGGACCTGCTGCTCGAACGCTATATCAGCACCTGGGAGGCCGCCAATCTCGACGGCTTCATCGAACTCCTGCGCGAAGACGCCACCTACCACATGCCGCCATGGCACGACTGGTACCAGGGCCGCCAGGCAATCCACGGCTTCTTCGAGACCGTGTGGAGCAATTTCGCCGGCTACCGCGTGGTGGCGACAAGGGCCAATGGCCAGCCCGCCGTGGCGATCTATGCGCGGCGCCATCAGGATGCCGAGTGGCGCGCGCAATCGCTGCACGTCATCGAGCCGGCCGACGGCCAGATCGCCGCGCTGACAGTCTATGTCGGCCCGCTCGGCCCCGATTTGTTCGCGGCTTTCAACCTGCCGCCGGTCTGGTCCGAGCCGCAAGCGCAGCCATCGCAACCCGTCTCCTGACAGAAAGCTGGCAGGAGACCTGGGTTATGGATCGGTCGGGAGCCCGGTCGCGGCTTCGAGATCAAGGAGCCAATGCGATGAATTTCGTCTCCGTCCGCATCATCACGTCCGATGTCCAGCGCCTCGTGCGCTTCTACGGTGAGATCACCGGCATGCCGGTGACGGTGTACACCGAAGACTTCGCCGAACTGGCGACGCCGGCCTGCACGCTGGCGATCGGCAGCACGCGCACCTTGATGCTGTTCGGCGGCGACATCGCCCGCCCCGCCGACAACCACACGGCCATCCTCGAATTCCGCGTCGGCGACGTCGATGCCGAATTCGCCCGGCTGTCGGATATCATCAAGGGCACGACCGTGCAGCAGCCGACCACCATGCCCTGGGGCAACCGCTCGTTGCTGTTTCGCGACCCCGACGGCAATCTGGTGAATTTCTTCCAGCCTGTCACCGCCGAGGCGATTCGGAAGTTCGAGAGGTAGGTTTTCGTCAGGACGAAGCAGCCGCGAAGCGGCGTCGCGGAGACCCTGGTATCCATGCCGTGACATCGATCGAGGGGTGCAGCGGAGCAGGATCGGCACCGTTGGCGACGCCTTGAGCTCGCGGCATGGATCCTCGGGTCTGCGCCGCGTCGCTTCGCTCCTTGCTCCGCCCGTGGATGACGAAACGATTGATGTCGGCGCTAAGCTGCCAGCCCTACCTCAGATTCCACTTGCGCACGACCGGCTCGCCGAGGTCATGCTCGTAGCCGAGCACGCTGATGCTGGCTGTGTCGAGCACGAACAGCGCCCCGCCTTCCGGCGGCAGCCCGAGCCAGCGGGCGGCGAGCACGCGCAGGAAATGCGCGCTGGAAAAGATCAGTATGTCGGCATTGGCCTTGCGCAGACGGTCGATGATCCTGTCGGCACGGGCGCCGACATCGGCCGCCATCTCGCCTTGCGGGCAGCCGTCGCGAAACACGTTCCAGCCCGGCCGCTCGGCCAGGATTTCTTTCGTGGCGCGCCCTTCATAAGCGCCGTAATCCCATTCCTGCAGGTCGTCCATCCTGACGCTGCGCTCCCCAAAGCCGGCGAGCACGCTGGTGTTGTAGGCGCGCTGAGAAGGGCTCGACCACACCGCCGAAAACGACAGGCCCTTGAGCCGATCCGCGACGCCGTGCGCGGCCGCCTCGCCGGCCGGCGTTAGCGGCATGTCGGTGCGCCCGGTATGCTGCCCCGAAAGGCTCCATGCCGTCTCGCCATGCCGGACCAGATGGATCTGCGGAAACGCGTTGCTCATGGGGTGCCTTTCGGAGTTGTCGGCACCTTAGAGGACGATTCCGCCAAGGGGAATCCGGCTGGCTAAATCTGCGCGGTGCTTCTTCTCGATAGGTTGGCGCCGCCCCTCATCTGGCTGCCGCCATCTTCTCCCCGTATAGTGACGGGGAGAAGGACGCATTCGTCGATGATTTCGCGAATCTCCAGCGCCGCAGAAAGAGCGCCAAGGTCGCAACTGCCCTTTCTCCCCGTCTCTATACGGGGAGAAATGCCCGGCAGGGCAATGAGGGGCGGCGCCGACGCCAACAATTGACCGCGCGAGAAACCAAGCTCTGGATATCAAGCCACATTTCTGGCCCTGATGCCCGCCGCATTGGCTCAATGAATGAGCGCGGGGGCATAACTATCTCTGTTGGATAGTCATCACCGGAACATGTCCGCCCGCGGACAATCCTGGCACGACAGGTCGGATCATCATGTACAAACATCTGCTCATCGCCACCGACGGCTCTGAACTGGCCGACAAGGGCGTTGCCCATGGCCTCACGCTGGCCAAGGGCATCGGCGCCGCCGTCACCTTCATCACCGTCTCGGAACAATTCCCGATCTTCGCCTGGGGCGGCGCCATGGCCGGCTATGCCGCCGGCGATGAACTGGCCGCCTACCAGGAAGAATCGCGCCGCTATGGCAAGGAAGTGCTCGACAAGTGCAAGGCATCCGCCGATGCCGCCGGCGTGTCCGCCAAGCTCGTCCATGTCGAGGACAAGAGGCCTGCCGAGGCGATCCTGGAACTGTCCAAGGCGCAAGGCTGCGACCTGATCGTCATGGCCTCGCACGGCCGCCGGGGCCTCGGCAGGCTGCTTCTGGGCAGCCAGACGGCGGAGGTGCTGTCCTACACCGAGATCCCGGTCCTGGTGGTGCGGTAACGGCCGCAACTCACTTTTTACAGAATGGCGCGGTCGATCAAGGCTGCTTCAGGCGCGCAATGGGCGATGGTGCTGAGCGGTGCGCAGTCGGCCCTTGCCGGCGGCTTCTTCATCAAACAGGCAATCGGCGCCGCGGCGCCTGACATCACCGATATCGCGCCTTACGCCGCGTTCGGCGCCTTCTATTTTCTCGTCTCGGCGGCATGGCTGAGCGTCACGCAGGCACGCAAGCGCACCGTCTGATCCTCCAAAGTGCTGGGCCTGGCCGAAACACGCGCAAGACGGTATGCGGCCGGGCCCCTTTTTACCCCCGCAGCACAGCCTCCAGCGCGAGATAGGCACCCAGCACCAGCAGGCCGGCGAAGAACACCGTGCGGAAGGTCTCGACGCCCATCCTCTGGCGCAGCGCCTGGCCGATGACCATGCCGGCCAGCGCCGGCGCCAGGGCCAGGACAGACCCCGCCAGTTGCCCGGTCGGCGAGAGAAACGCGCCGGTTCTGAACAATCCGAAGCCAAGGGCCACGGTCGATACGGTGAAGGACAGGCCGAGCGCCTGGATGAGGTCCTCTTTCTCCAGCCGCAGCGATTGCAGGTAAGGCACCGCCGGGATGACGAAGACGCCGGTGGCGCCGGTGACCAGTCCGGTCGCCACACCGACCAGCGGCGACATCCAGGCTTCGTGGCGCGCCGGCGTGGTGAAGCCGACCTTGGCGAGGCCGGCCAGCGCATAGAGCACCAGCGCGGCGCCAAGCCCGGCCGAGGCCATCGTCGTGTGAGCGCCGGTCAATAGGCCGGCGCCGGTTACGGTACCGATGACGACGCCGGCCATCATCGTCCACAGGCGCCTGCAGAGCCCGCCGAAGGACAGGCCAGTGAACAACTGCCAGAGATTGGTGAGCAGCGACGGGATCAACAACAGGGCGGCGGCCTGCGCCGGCGGCATGGTCACCGCCAGCAGGCCCATCGCCACGGTCGGCAACCCCATGCCGACCACGCCCTTGACGAGGCCGGCAGCGAGGAAAACGGCGCCGATGAAGGCTATGGCCCCGCTCAGCATGGATGGACCTTGGGCACGCCGGTTCCTTCAGTCATGCAACAGCATGTCCGTCGCCTCGGCATCCGGCTTTGCGGGCACGGCATCGCGGCTGACGGAAGCCGTCGTCACCGCGCATCCCCGCAAGCCAGATTGCGCTTGGGCGGTGGCAAGCGAAGCCACCGCGAGCGCCAGCACGATCGCCGCGCTTTCAAGAATCCCGAGCCCTTGCCGGCCTGATGTTTTTTCACGCATCACACATCTCCATCGCAAATGATTTGACTGACATGCAGGCCGCCCGCAATGTGGAAGTTGCGCTGCCAGCCTTCGGCCTGAACGAAGGCTGATTGGGGCACGATACGATTGCGGGAGCGAAAAAATGCGCTTCGACCTCACCGATCTCCGGCTGTTCCTGTTGGTGGCCGAACGCGGCAGCATCACGGGTGGCGCCGAACTTGCCGGCCTCGCCCTCGCCTCAGCCAGCGCGCGCATCAAGGGCATGGAGGAAAGCCTGGGCGCGCCGCTTCTGGAGCGGCGACGACGCGGCGTGGTGCCGACGGCGGCCGGACAGGCGCTGCTCCATCATGCGCGGGCGGTGCAGAACCAGATCGAAGCCATGGCCGGCGACCTCGGCGCCTATGCCACGGGACTGCGCGCCCGCGTGCGGCTGATGGCCAACACGGCGGCGACCAGTGAGCTGCTGCGCGACACACTGCCGGCTTTCCTGGCGGCGCATCCCGGGATCGACATCGACCTCGACGAACGCCCCAGCCATGAGATCGCCGAGGCGGTGGCGAACGGTGCGACCGATCTCGGCATCGCCGCCAGTTGGGCCGGCCTTTCGCATCTCGAGCAGAAGCCGTTTTTCGTCGACCGGCTCGTGGTGATCATCGCGCGGACCCAGCCCGGCCTAGAAAGCCATACCGCCGCCCTTGCCGACGTTCTCGGCGAGCCCTTCGTCGGCTTGAGCGCCGGCCATCCCTTGCAGGAGCACATAGCCCGCCAGGCTGCCCGGCTCGGCGGCCACCTGCACTTCCGCATCCGTGTGCCTGGCCTCGACAACGTCTGCCGGCTGGTCTCGCAAGGCGCCGGCATCGCCATCGTGCCCGAAAGTGCCGCGCGCCGCGCCGCCCGCACGCTGCGCAGCCTGCGGCTCACCGACGACTGGGCCACGCGCCAGCTCAATCTCTGCGCCCGCAGCTTCGAGGCGCTGACGCCGCAGGCGAAACTGCTGGCGGCGGCGCTGACCTGAGGTCAACCGCACCGCCCGCATTCACACCACCGCCAGCACCTTGCCCGTGTCGTGCTGGCGCACGAAGTCGACGCGTCCGCCGTCCCAGTGGTAACTGTAGTGGCGGCCCTGGACCGGGACATCGATGACGTCTGGCCAGAAGATGCCGATGCACTCGCCATCGGGCATGCGCACGCTGTTCCACACCAGCCCGTCGCTGCCGGCGGCCCGCAGCGCCCGCCCTTCCGCCTGCGACGCCGTATAGTCGTCCGGGTCGAGCACGCCGGGCACGGCGTTGACGTCGTCGAGATCGCGGTCGACGCTGCCGATCAGCACGCGGAAATCGGCCGTCCAGCCGGGCGCCTCGTTGGTGGCGCGCATGAAGTTCTGGTGATGGTGGATGGTTTCGGTCAGCGCCACGTCCTCGCTGTCGCCGGCATAATAGATGCCGTAGCTGCCATCCGAGAAGCGGCCGGGCCGCAAGGTCGAGCAATGCACGAAAGGCGCCATGACGAAGCTGGCGCCGGGGCCGGAAACCCGCCTTGCGGCCGGCACCTTGCCGAGATCGCCAAGTTCGAGCCGGATACGCGGATTGGTCTTCTCCTCGACGGCGGCCAGCGCCTCCCAGTCGCGCGGGTCGGCGATGTCCTCGAACAGGTCGATCGGCGGATGGATGGAGCGGATGATGCGATAGGTCTGGGGCCAGTGGACGCGGCGCCGGACCGCAAGCCCACTCACCATGCACCACGCTCAGCATCGAGCCATTCGCGCATCGCCGCGAGGTCGGCAATGTCGCCGCGCAGCATCAGGTCGAGCGCCGATTGCCCGCCGAAGGCGGCATTGGGCTTGCGGATCCAGGCGTAGCCGCGCGCCGGTTCGGTGAAGAGGTAGCGCAGCCCTTTGTGGATGCCCATCAGATGCGCCATCCGGGTACGCAGGTCGCGGTCGATCCTGCCGACGCCGCCTTCTTTCCACCGCGCCCAGGTGCGCGCCGAGATGCCGCCAAGCAGGACGCAGGCCTCGAAGTCGCTGAGATTCCACGCCTTGAACAGGTTGACCGTGGTCCGCGCCAAGGCGCCCGCCTCTTCATCCGAGATGGCGCTGCCGACCGTGGCTGGCGTGGTGACGATGGACTGAAGCTGCATGTCTAGACCTCGCTAATGGCAGATATATAGCGTGTATCTGCCAATTGGCAAGGATGAGGCGGAATCAAGGGCAACTGCGTCAGACAAGTTTCGAACTTGGAGGGAGACGGCATCGCTCAAGTTGGCGCTGCCCCTCACCTGCCTGCCGGCATCCTCTCCCCGTATAGTGACGGGGAGAGGGGCGCTGTCGTCACCGCTTTCGCCAAATCATCAGCATTGCAAGAATGGCGCCGGCGTCGCTGGCAGTGTCCAGCGGATAGATGGGTAACAGAATGAACCGGATACATAGGTAACAGTTTTCTCCCCCTAAGATGCGGTTGCCG